>NZ_JBVVQT010000006.1:0-265837 GCF_055811595.1 Mesorhizobium sp. WSM4814 | reverse complement strand
ACATCAGAAAATAGAGACCATCGACCTCAATGCCCTTGCTCAATAGGATGGCAAAACTGTTCGCGATGTCCTCGCACACCTGTCCGCGATGTCCCCAGTCCAAACAAAGGTGTCGCCGAAGGCGACGGATGAGGGGTGCTCCAGCTTGGCACCGACGCACTCCGTCCAGCACCCCTCATCCGGCTCCTCGCTGCGCGCCGATCCACCTTCTCCCACAAGGGGAGAAGGAAGAGCGCCAAGCCGCACCCAAGCGCCTATAAATAGCCAACAATCTCAGGCGTCTGGTCCTGCCTGTCGTGCTTGCCGTCCTCATAGACGATTGGGGCTGCGGCGAGTTCCTCTTCGGTGACGTCGTCGAGGCAGGCGACGTTCACCGCCCAGAAATTCCCGCCCATGAAATCGAGATAGCCGCGCGAGAGAAAATTCGCGCCGCAGTTCGGGCACATATAGTGGTTGATGTCGCCTTCCGGCCAGTTCGACGGCGTCGCCTTGTACTCCCGCATCCGGTCGCGGCCGTCCGTCACCCGCACGGCCTCATAGGCGGCGAAGGATTTCCGGTAGCCGAGTTTCCAGCAGAAGCTGCAATTGCATTTGCGGATGCCCTCAGCGAGGTCGATTTCGGCTTCGAAACGCACTGCACCGCAATGGCAGCTGCCGTGATAGGTCTTTTTCATGGGTTTCCTCCCAAACATGTCCTGGCTCCGCCGCCCGCCGGAGCCAGAGCATCCTTTGCTCCAGGCATGGCGCTTGACAAGCGGGCGCGACAAATCCACGATCATGGCAAGGGGTGCATCGCGACGACCCCGTGAGGCGTCAGCCCAACGTTCGCGTCCAAGCTTCTCTCTCAAGGAGGTGGACGCCATGCCGTCGACAACCGCTATCACCGTATCGCAACTGTCCCGTCTGATTGGTCTGCCGGGCGCGCCCGCGATCATCGATATTCGCATCGAAGAGGATTACAGCGCCGATCCGCGCCTGCTGCCGGCCTCAAACCGGCGTGATTTCAAAACCGTCTCGACCTGGGCATCCGAATTCGCCGGCAGCCGAGTGACGGTGGTCTGCCAAAAAGGGCAAAAGCTCTCGCAAGGCGTGGCCGCATGGCTGCGGCATGAAGGCATTGCCGCCGAATCCCTCGAAGGCGGGTTCGAGGCCTGGCGCGATGCCAAGGGGCCTTTGATCGATGCCGGCAAGATACCAACCCGCGACGAAAGGGGCCGCACCGTGTGGGTGACGCGGAGCCGCCCGAAGGTCGATCGCATCGCTTGCCCCTGGCTGATCAGGCGTTTTGTCGATCCGAGCGCGGTCTTCCTGTTTGTCGAGGCGGCCGAAGTGTCGGCCGTTGCGGACCGCTTTCAGGCCGTGCCTTTCGACATCGACAATGTGTTCTGGACTCACCGGGGCGAACGCTGCACCTTCGATACGATGATCGAAGAGTTTGGGCTCGAATCCGAGGCGCTCGACCGCCTGGCCATGATCGTGCGCGCAGCCGATACCGCACGCCTCGATTTGGTTCCCCAGGCAGCCGGATTCCTGGCCGCCTCGCTTGGCCTGTCGCGGATGTTTCGCGACGATCTGGAACAGCTGGAGGCAGGCATGCTGCTCTACGACGCGTTTTTCCGATGGTGCCGCGACGCCACCGAGGAGACGCACAATTGGCCAAGCGCGAGCAAGCCATCATGAGCGCCCCGGCTTCTGACAAAACGGGGGCTTTGGGAAAAACGGCCGAGATCGTCGAAGCGCCGGCTGCGCCAAGCTTCCGTGAAGGCGTGAAACTCTGGGCGAAAATCGGCCTGCTCAGCTTCGGCGGGCCGGCCGGCCAGATCGCGCTCATGCACAGGGAATTGGTCGAGGAACGGCGTTGGATCGGCGAGCAACGTTTCCTGCATGCGTTGAACTACTGCATGCTGCTGCCCGGCCCTGAAGCCCAGCAACTCGCCATCTATATCGGCTGGCTGCTGCACCGGACGATCGGCGGCCTGGTCGCCGGCATCCTGTTCGTCGCGCCGGGCGCGCTTGTGATGCTCACCTTGAGCATCCTCTATGCGCTGTATGGCGACGCTCCGCTCGTCGAGGCGCTGTTTTTCGGGGTAAAGGCGGCCGTGCTCGCCATCGTGATCGAGGCGATGATCCGGATCGGACGTCGTGCCCTGAAGAACCGGGTCATGGTTTCGATCGCGCTCGCCGCCTTCATCGCCATCTATGCATTGAACATGCCGTTTCCGCTCATCATCCTGCTTGCCGGCCTGGCGGGCTGGATTGGCAATCGTGTTGCGCCGGCGCTTTTTTCCGGCGCGGCGCACGGCAAGGACGCGGTTCCCGACACCAAGGGCGCGGTCGACCTGATGTTCGAGCGCGGCGAACTGGCCCACGTCAGGCCGACGCGATGGCATGCGCCGCGCACCGTCGCGATCTGGCTGCCGATCTGGCTCGGGCCGGTGCTGCTGATCTGGGCTTTTACCGGGTCTGCCAGCGTGTGGACGCAGATCGGCGGCTTCTTCAGCGTCATGGCGGTCGTCACCTTCGGCGGCGCCTACGCGGTCCTTGCCTATGTCGCGCAGGCGGCGGTCGAGTCGTTCGGCTGGCTCGCTCCCGGTGAAATGGTCGATGGCCTCGGGCTTGCCGAAACCACGCCCGGCCCGCTCATTCTGGTCCTGCAGTTCGTCGGCTTTCTGGCCGCGTTCCGCCAATCCGGATCGTTGAGCCCGCTGCTTGCCGGATCGCTTGGCGCGATGCTCACCCTGTGGGCGACGTTCACGCCTTGCTTCTTCTGGATATTCCTCGGCGCGCCCTATATCGAATCGCTGCGCGGCAACAAGGCGCTGTCGGCGGCGCTGGGCGCGATCACCGCTGCCGTCGTCGGCGTCATCATGAACCTCGCTTTGTGGTTCGGCTTGCACGTCATTTTCGGCGAGGTGCGCAAAGTCGGGCTTGGCATGGACGTGCCGGTGTTCTCGTCCATCGACTGGGGTGCGGCGCTGCTGTCGTGTGCTGCAATGATCGCCATCCTGAAGCTGAAGATCGGCATGCTGCCGACGCTGGCGGGATCGGCCCTCGCCGGTGTTTTGTTGCTGGCAGCGAGCGGTTAGCGGCTGCCTGCGGCGGGCTTAGCTGCTGTTTCGGGCATTCGGATAGGAACATCATGGCGAGACGACGCTCCTCCCTGGGCTTCCTTGGAATGTTCGGCCGTTCAGGCGACCTCAGGCAACTCGACGCCGCGTTACGCGACGTCGACCTTCATCCCGCCCTTGTGCCGGAAGGAGCAAAGCTCACCATCGTCAATCTGATGAAGGACCACTGGCCCGACGAGCCGCCGCCACAAGCCTACCCGCCGGTGGCGCAGCTGCTTGGCTATTGTATTGCCGGGCCGGAAGCTTTCGAGCAATCCAACGGTGTTCGACATAGGCTGGATGCGGAGCGCCGGCTCGAGGCGGCACTTGAGGCCGGCGACAGCTTCGATGCGCAAATCATACTGATGACGCTGCATGCCAGGCTGATCAGTGGCGAGGTCGTCGACCGCTACGGGTTGAGCGCCGACTGATTCCTCTGCACAGAGGATTTGGTTCTTTGACTGAGCCTGAAAGGAGGCTGTGATGGTTGCCGCCGACCGATCTCCTCGTGCCAATCTCGAGGGTTTGCGATTAGCCGTAAGCCCCCCGTGTCTTCGTCATCCCAGGGCGAAGCAAGGAGCGAAGCGACGCGGCGCAGACCCTAGGATGACGAATGGTCGGGATGGATTAGGCTCTGACCGTTTTGACGGGAACCGTCTTCAGCCGCCCATGCCGCTGCGCGGCAGCTGGATAAGATTGCCGAAGCGGGCACGCAACTTGTCGTCGACCGGCTTCGGCACGTGGCGCGGGAAGCGCTCGGCGAGGATGCGGTTCTTCTCGATGATCGCCCGCTGCAGGATGTCGGGCCTGCCTTTCTCGTTCCACTCCTTCGGCGAAAAGCGGTCGCCGACCGCCGGATAGAAATATTCCGTCTGCATCAGCCGCAGCGTCTGCTCGTTGCCGAGGTAATGACCCGGCCCCTTCAGGCAGACCTCGGCAATGGTGTCTATCGACAGCGACTCATCGGTCACCTCGATGCCGCGCACGCAGCGCAGGCAATGGCCGAGCATGTCGTTGTCGATGATCAGGCTTTCCAGGCAAAAGCCGAGCAGCGAGGCGTGCATGCCGGCCGATTCGTAGACGAGGTTGAGGCCGGCAAGGCCGGCCATCACATCGGTGATGCCCTTTTCGTAACCGGACTGAATGTCGGGCAGTTTCGAATCCGTCATGCCGGCGGCCGAACCGCCGGGCAGGTCGTAGAATTGCGCCATCTGGGCGCAGGCAGCGGTCAGCACCGCTTGCTCGGCCGAGCCGCCGGACATGGCGCCGGTCCTGAGGTCGGAGACGAACGGCCAGGTGCCGAAGATCGCCGGATGCCCGGGTTTGATGGCGTTGACATAGACGAGGCCGGCGAGCACCTCGGCCACCGCTTGCACCACCGCACCGGCGATCGCCGCCGGCGCCGTGGCGCCCGCCTGGCCGGCCGACAGCAGCAGGATCGGAATGCCGCCTTCGACGCAGGCCTCAAGCACGCCGCAGGCATCCTCGGCAAACTTCATCGGCGGCACGACAAAACAGTTCGAATTGGAGACGAAAGGCCGAGCGCGAAAATTCTCTTCGCCGCCGGCAATCGCATAGAGCATGTCGAGCGCCGGCTTGACGTTCTCGCGCACCGTGAAGGATGTGCCGACATGCTTCGACGTGCCCATCACGCAGGCGTAAAGCGTGTTGAAATCCATGTCGAGCGGATCGGGAATATCGCGCGGCACCATCGGCCGCTGGAAGAAATGGATGTTGTCGAGCCCTTCGACGATGCGCGCCGCGTCATAGATGTCCTGCAGCAGCGACTCGCGATAACAGCGCTTCTCGACGTCGACCAGATGCACCGCGGCGCCCGCCGTGCCGTAATGCACGCGCTTGCCCTGGATCAGCATGTCGTGCTTGGGATCCTGGCCATGCAGGGTGAAATGGCGTGCCGCTCGTCTGATGGTGTCGAGGACGAGTGCGCGCGGAAAACGGATGCGGCCGTCCTCGCCGAGCGTGGCGCCGGCCCTGGTCAGCGCCTCGATGCAGGATGGGATGGCATTGGCGAAGCCGACCGTTTCAAGCAGCGTCAGCACCGCTTCGTGAATGCGCTCGCGGTCGTTTTCGCTGAGTGGCCCGTAGCTTCCGCCTTCGAGGCCGGCGCGCACCGGTTTGATATCGTCGGCAAGGGGCGCTGCCCGCATGGCGCGACGCGCTTCGCGCCCGCCGGAACGCCGCGAACGCTGGTCCGAGGGCGTGTCCGGCTTCTCAACAGCCACTGACATGGGAGGCACTCCACCTTTAACTGCGAAGCGGGCGGCGGTGGTTGGTCCACCAGGTGGTTGGTCCACCATCGTCCGCTTCGTCCCCTTATCCCTCGAACTATGCCGTCGGCATTGGCACAGCCTATGAGCCAGAGGGTTCCGTCGCATATGCCAGGGGGCTAAACAACGGTGGCCGGTGCCGGCCAGGCCGAGGCTTCAAGCCGCGGCCGGCCTGCGCCCGGCCGCCGTCGCCAGTTCGCGGATGCCGGGCTCGATGTGCTGCAGCGCAATCGAGGAGATGCCCAGCCGCATGAAGCGCGACGGCTTTTCGGTGCGGTCGAAGAAACGGTCGCCGGGCTCGATGATGACGCTGCGCGAGGCGGCGGCCTCGGCCAGCCCGCGCGAATCGGTGCCGCGCGGCCCCTCGAGCCAGAGCGACGCGCCGCCGGCGGAATCGGTCGAGCGCCACTCCGGCAGGAAGGCGGAAATCGCATGGATCAGACGCTTGCGCCGTTCGTCGAAGGCGCTCGACAGCCGCCGCACCAGCGCCTCGTGATGGCCAAGCGACAGGAACAGCGCGACCGCGCGCTGGTTGTTGGCCGGCGGATGACGCAGCATGAAGCGGCGCAGCGCGCGAAGCTCGGAGATCAGCCCGGCCGAGGCGACGATGTAGCCGAGCCTAAGGCCCGGAGCCAGCGTCTTCGACATCGAGCCGACATAGATGACGCGGCCGGAACGGTCGAGGCTCTTCAGCGCCTGCTGCGGCGCTTCGTCAAGAAGCTGGCTGTCATAGCCGTCCTCGATGATGATCTGGTTGTGGCGGTTGGCGCGCGCCAGCAAATCCTGCCGGCGCTCCGCCGACAGCGGCACCATGGTCGGGCAATGGTGGCTGGGCGTCACGAAGACGAACCCGGAATCGTTGGGAATAGAAGCGGTTACAATGCCGGAATGGTCGACCGGGACCGGTGCGACGTCGGCACCCGCCAGCCGGAAGATCGAGCGTGCGTCGGGATAGCCGGGGTCTTCCATGGCCACCTTGGAGCCCTTGGTCATCAGCAATGTCGCCAGCATGTAGAGCGCGTTCTGCGCGCCGAGCGTGACGATGATCTCATCGGGATTGGCGAAGATGCCGCGCCGCGGCAACAGCCGCGCCTGGATCTGCTCGATCAAAAGCGGATCGTCGCGGTCAACCATGTCGGACGCCCAATTGCGGATCTCGAGCACGGCGAGCGCCATGCGGTTGCACTCGCGCCACTCGGCGGTCGGGAACAGTGCCGGATCGAACTGGCCGTAGACGAAGGGGTAGGACGACTTGATCCAGTTGTCGTGCTTGGCCGGCGGCGGCATGTCGCTGGCCGCGATCTGCCGGCGCGCCTTCCAGTCGATCTCATTGGCCTGGTCTGGCGCCTTCTGGTGCGGTTTGGCAGGCGTCGCCAGCACGTCCGGATTGACGAAATGGCCGCGCCGTTCGCGCGCCACCAGAAAACCCTGGTCGACGAGCTGCTGGAAGGCCAGCACCACGGTGCCGCGCGCCACGCCGAG
Source organism: Mesorhizobium sp. WSM4814 (assembly GCF_055811595.1). Taxonomy (NCBI): domain Bacteria; kingdom Pseudomonadati; phylum Pseudomonadota; class Alphaproteobacteria; order Hyphomicrobiales; family Phyllobacteriaceae; genus Mesorhizobium; species Mesorhizobium sp. WSM4814. The sequence continues at coordinate 258,960 of NZ_JBVVQT010000006.1, read as the reverse complement.
TTTCTCGGCCAGGATCCGGCAGGACGGAAGCGGCATCGAGGCGGCGATTTGCCGGTCGAGGATGGCGGCGACGATCGCTTGGCGGATCTGCGCCTGCAGGGTCTGGCCGGATTCCGCCGAAATCCGGAACAGGCCGGACCATATGGCCGTGTCGTTTCGCTGTGGCATGGGGATGTTCCTCGATGGCCAGCCTTTTTCACCTGGCTGGACCAGTCGAATGTACCGGTGGCACAAGCTGTTGCGCCAATCAATTTTTCTGATCGCTGGGATTTACGCCAGTGATCCTTCCCAAGGGTGACGCAAAGCGTCATCCCGCTGGTGACGCAGCGCGTCATCCCCCAGGCGTGACGCAGCGCGTCATCCCCCAGGCGTGACGCAGCGCGCCATCCCGCTGGTGACGCAACGCGTCGTCGCTGCCTGACGCAAGGCGCCATCCCCCGCGTGACGCGTTGCGTCATCGCTGCCTGACGCAACGCGTCATCGCGGCGCATTGAAACCAGTGGATTTCGGCTAGATAGTTCGCCGCGACGACACGCGCCGGAAACACCCGGTCTGTTATGTTGGCATTTCAAGGCTCGGAGTGAGGCAGTGGATCAATCGTCCTTTCAAAAACAGCTCGACGCCCTGCGCGATCACCGTGCGGCCAAATCGGGCAGCATGCGCGAGGCCTTCGCCGCCGATCCGCAGCGCTTCGAAAAATTCTCCGCCACCGACGGCGACCTGCTGCTCGACTGGTCGAAATGCGCGGTCGATGCGCAGACGATGGATCTGCTCGAGCAGCTGGCGGCAGCCGCGGATCTCGAAGGCCGGCGCGCGGCGATGTTCTCGGGCAAGAAGATCAACGTCACCGAAGGCCGCGCCGTGCTGCACACCGCGCTGCGCAACCTGAACGGCAAGGGCATCGTGCTCGACGGCCAAGACGTGAAGGCGGAGGTTGTCGCCGTGCTCGATGCGATGGGCGGCTTCGCCGATGCCGTGCGCTCCGGCAAGGCGGCCGGCGCCACCGGCAAGAAGATCACCGACATCGTCAACATCGGCATCGGCGGGTCCGACCTTGGCCCGGCCATGGCGACGCTGGCGCTGGCGCCCTATCACGACGGGCCGCGCACGCATTACGTGTCGAACATCGATGGCGCCCATATCCACGACACGCTGAAGGGCCTCTCCGCCGAAACCACGCTGTTCATCGTTGCTTCCAAGACCTTCACCACGATCGAGACGATGACCAATGCCGAGACGGCGCGCGAATGGGTGCAGAAGGCGCTCGGCAAGGAAGCGGTCGGCAAGCATTTCGCCGCCGTCTCGACGGCGCTCGACCTGGTGGCCAAGTTCGGCATTGCGTCCGACCGCGTCTTCGGCTTCTGGGACTGGGTCGGCGGACGCTATTCGGTGTGGGGCGCGATCGGCCTGCCGGTGATGATCGCCGTCGGCCCGAAGAATTTTCGCGCCTTTCTCGATGGCGCGCATGCGATGGACGAACATTTCCAGACGGCGCCGCTGGCCAGCAACCTGCCGGCGCTGATGGGGCTGATCGGCTGGTGGCATCGGGTGATCTGCCAATACCCCGCCCGCGCCGTCATTCCCTACGACCAGCGCCTGTCCAGGCTGCCGGCCTATCTGCAGCAGCTCGATATGGAATCGAACGGCAAGAGCGTCACCCTCGACGGCGGCGCTGTCACCACGCCGACCGGCCCGCTGGTCTGGGGCGAGCCGGGCACCAACGGCCAGCACGCCTTCTTCCAGCTGCTGCACCAGGGCACCGATTTCATTCCGGTCGAATTCCTCGCCGCAGCCATCGGCCATGAGCCGGATCTCAAGCATCACCACGACCTGTTGCTCGCCAACTGCCTGGCGCAGTCGGAGGCGTTCATGAAGGGTCGCACGCTGGAGGAAGCGCGTGCGCAGATGCTGGCAAAGGGCATGGCGCCCGCCGAGGTCGACAGGATCGCCCCGCATCGCGTCTTCTCCGGCAACCGGCCCTCGGTGACGATCCTCTACAGACAACTCGATCCGCATACGTTCGGACGGCTGATCGCGCTCTATGAGCACCGCGTCTTCGTCGAGGGCACGCTCTTCAACATCAATTCCTTCGACCAATGGGGCGTCGAGCTGGGCAAGGAACTGGCGACCGGGCTACTGCCTGTCGTGGAAGGCAAGGAGAATGCCGCAAAGCGGGACGCTTCGACTGCCGGACTGGTGGGACACATCCATCGATTGCGCGGATCGGAGTAAGCGGCTTGGCCGAGATCAAGGGAATATTGTTCGACAAGGACGGCACCCTTGTCGACTTCAACGCGACGTGGCTCGGCGTTGCCGATTTCATGGCGATGGATGCGGCGGAGGGCGACCGCTGGAAGGCCGACAGGCTGCTTGCCGCGGCGGGCTACGATTTCGCCACCAAACGCTTCAAGCCCGATTCCATCTTTGCCTCCGGCACCAACATGGATGTCGTCGAGCTTTGGTTTCCGCGACTGTCGGATGAAGACCAGATGCTTGCCGTCGCCCGCTTCAACGAGATCACGTCGGTGCAGGGCTCGTCGATGGCGGTGGCGCTGCCGGGCATCGTCGAGACGCTTGGCGTTCTTCACAGGAAATCCTACCGGCTCGGCGTCGCCACCAACGATTCGACCACTGGCGCGGAGAAGACATTGCTCACGCTGGGCGTCGCGCAGCTGTTCGACGCCGCCTATGGTTACGACGCGGTGGCCAATCCGAAACCGGCGCCCGACACGATCCTCGCCTTCTCGGACCTGACCGGCCTGAGGCCTGCCGCGATCGCCGTGGTCGGCGACAATCGCCACGATCTGGAGATGGCGCGGGCCGGCGGCTGCGGTCTGGCGATCGGCGTGCTTTCCGGCACCGGCACGCGGGAATCGCTGTCGCAGATCGCCGATGTCATTCTGGATTCGGTTGCCGATCTGCCCGACTTTCTTTCGGCAAAGGTCAAGGAGACGATCTGAACTCGCCTCTGAGTTGCTCCGGCTCGAACGAGAAGACGCCGCTCGGCTTCGTCGCCGTGCCTTGGCCGACATCCGGCACCTGGTATTCGGCCAGAAGGTGAAGCCGCGAGCGGGGCAAGTAGGCGCGGCCCGGGTCGCCGATCAGCACGTTGATGCCGGCGGCCAGGCAGCGGTCGAGGAAGGGGATGACCCGGTCGGCGACATCTTGCCGGTAAAACAAGTCGCCGGCTGCCACGACGTCCACGGGCGGCGGCGGACCAGCGGTGATGTCCTCGCCGACGACCGTGATTGCGACGCCGTTCGCCGCCGCATTGAGACCGAGCGCGGCGACGCCGTTGCGGTCGATCTCGGATGCAATCACTGCGCTGGCGCCGGCCCTTGCCGCGGCGATACCGACGAGGCCAGACCCGGCGCCGAGATCGAGCACGCGAAGCCCAGCCACGGTCTCCGGTCGATCGAGGATGTAGCGGGCAAGCACCGCGCCGCCGGCCCAGGCATAGGCCCAGTAAGGAGGCTGCGGCTCGGGGCCATCCTCGTCGGCTTCGTTTGCTTCTTCTTCCGGCTCGGCTGCTCGTCCTTGTGGACGCGTCAGCCGCCACAGTCCGCTCGCTGGATGGGCTGCATAAAGCCGGATTTCGGGAAGCGCGGCAACAGGGGCGATACGCATGGTCGCCTTGATGAACGTTAGCGGATCGGGACGGGAAAGCGTATCCGCCGCGTCATCGACAGTAAGGCTATCGGCCAAAATTGTCCCTATTCCCGCCCAAATTCTTCCTATTCCCGCAACGCCCGCCGCAGGATCTTGCCGACCGGCGTCTTCGGCAGTTCGGTCCGAAACTCGATGTATTTTGGCCGCTTGTAACCGGTCAGGTTCTCGCGGCAATAGACAGTCAGCACCTCTGCGGTCAGCAACGGGTCCTTCTTGACGACGAACAGCTTCGGCACTTCGCCTGAATGCTCGTCCGGCACGCCGATCGCGGCCACTTCGAGCACGCCCGGATGCAGCGCCACCACTTCCTCGAGTTCGTTCGGATAGACGTTGAAGCCGGACACAAGGATCATGTCTTTCTTGCGGTCGACGATCTTGGTGTAGCCGCGCTCGTCCATGAAGCCCATGTCGCCCGACTTGAAGAAACCGTCCTTGGTCATCACCTTGGCGGTTTCGTCCGGCCGGTTCCAGTAACCGGCCATCACCTGCGGTCCGCGGATGCAGATCTCGCCGACTTCGCCGGGCGGCAAATCATTGCCGTCTTCGTCGCGGATGGCGATCTCGGTCGAGGGCAGCGGCAGGCCGATCGTGCCGGTGAAGTTGCCGTCGCTGAATGTGTTGGCGGTTGCCACCGGCGAGGTTTCGGAAAGCCCGTAGCCCTCGGTGACCGGGCAGCCAGTCAACGCCTTCCAGCGTTCGGCGACACCCTTCTGCACCGCCATGCCGCCACCCAGCGTCAGGATCAGCGGCCTGAAGTCGAGCTTGCGGAAATCCTCATTGTTGAGCAGCGCGTTGAACAGCGTGTTGAGGCCTGGAAAGATGTGGATCGGGTATTTGCCGAGTTGCTTGACGAAACCGGGAATGTCGCGCGGATTGGGAATGAGTATGTTCTGGCCGCCCAACTGCATGCCCATCAGTGCGTTCACCGTCAGCGCGAAGATATGATAGAGCGGCAGCGCGCAGATGAAATTGAGATGCGCCGGTTTTGGCTTGACCGTGAAGGCGTCCTCGATCCACAGCGCGTTCTGCGCCACGTTGGCCAGCACGTTGCTGTGCAGCAGCACCGCGCCCTTCGAGATGCCGGTGGTGCCGCCGGTATATTGCAGGAAGGCGACGTCGTCGGCAGCGACATGCACCGGCTTGAAATTCATGCCGGCGGCTGCCTTCAACGCGGCATTGAACTTGACATGGCCCGGCAGCGACCAGGCCGGCACCATCTTCTTCACGCGGCGCACGACGAGATTGACGATCGTCCCCTTCAGGCCGCCAAGCATGTCGCCCATCGCCGCGACCACGACATGCTTGACCGCCGTTTTGGCGATCACCGCCTGCAAGGTGCTGGCGAAATTCTCGAGAATGACGATGGCTTGCGCGCCGGAATCCTTGAGCTGATGTTCCAGCTCGCGCGGCGTGTAGAGCGGGTTGACGTTGACCACGACATAGCCGGCGCGCAGCACTGCCATCATCGCCACCGGATATTGCAGCACGTTCGGCATCATCAGCGCCACGCGTGCGCCTTTCGGCAGTCCCGTCGATTGCAGATAGGCGCCGAAGGCGGCCGATTGCCTCTCGACTTCCGCATAGGTGATGGTCTTGCCCATGCAGGTAAAGGCGGGCCGGCTGGCGTACTGCTTGCAGACGTCGGCGAGCAGATCGCCGATGGAGCCGAAGGGCAGAGCGCCGATCTCGGCCGGAACGACTTTCGGATAGCTTTTGAGCCAGGGTTTTTCCGGCAATCCGGCGGCAACCACATTCGGCAACCTTGTGGCCGGACCTGGGTTTGACGCCGATGCAGCCGCTGTCGGTGCTGCCTTCGCCGCCGGTTTGACGGCGGCGGGCTTTGCGCCAGGCTTCGGCGATACATTGGTCTTCGCGGATACATTGGTCTTGGTGGACACCGCGGCCGCCTTCGGCTTGGTTTTGGCCGTCGGCGCCTTTGGCCCTTGGCTTATCGGGGGCTTGTCGGGGCTAGCCGGTTGCGCAGCAGGTTTGGCCTTGGCTGTCGCTGGTGCCGTCGTCCTTGGTGTTTTTGCCACTCGTCCCTCCCTCGATTGTTCTTATTGTCTCTGCCTGCTCGCCGCGTCGCCTCCGAATGACAGAGACGTCCTCCGCTGCTGCCGGCATCCAGGAAATCCAGCCTGTCATCTATGTATTGCGACTATCGGCAGCCGTGCAAGTCTGCCCCTGCGGCAAGGTGGGAAGAAATCGTCCCGTGCCAATGACACGGCGAAGGCGGCGGTTGCTCACCGTCGGATGCGCTGAAGATGATAAAAAAATGCAGTCGTTAACAATATCGTGATCGATGAGTTTTGACATTTCATTCTCGCTTTCGGCGAGACCGAAGAAAGAAATTCTGCTTCCCATGGGGTAGGCAAACGGGGTGTTCCAAAGCCGGAAAAACGGTGCTTATATGCGCGCTTCGCGAGCCTGATAGAGGGGCTTGGAAGAACATCAGGGAGTCCTCCATGAAAAAGAAACTGACTTTTGCGGCCGCGTTGCTGGCCGCAAGCGTCCTCGGCGGCATGGCCAATGCCAAGCAGCTGGTCTACTGCTCGGAGGCGTCGCCGGCCGGCTTCGACCCGTCGCCGTGGAGCGGTGGCAACGATTTCGACGCGTCGTCGCGCACCATCTATTCGCGCCTGGTCGAGTTCGAACACGGCAAGACAACCATCACGCCTGGCCTCGCCGAGAGCTGGACGGTTTCCGACGACGGTCTCGAATACACGTTCAAGCTTCGGCCGGGCGTGAAGTTCCAGACCACCGACTACTTCACGCCGACGCGCGATCTCAACGCCGACGACGTGATCTTCTCCTTCGAACGCCAGTGGAAGAAGGAAAACCCGTGGTTCGACTATCTGGCAGGCACCGGCTGGGAGTATTTTGCCGGCATGGGCTTCCCGGATCTTCTCAAGGAGATCGTCAAGGTCGACGACCTGACGGTGAAATTCGTGCTGAACAAGCCTGAGGTCGCTTTCCTGCCGGATCTCGGCATGGATTTCGCTTCGATCGTCTCCAAGGAATATGCCGACCAACTCGACAAGGCCGGCACCAGGCAGCAATTCACCCAGAAGCCGATCGGCACCGGTCCGTTCCAGTTCGTCGACTACCAGGTCGACGCGGTCATTCGCTATGCGGCATGGGACGGCTACTATGGCGGCCGCCAGAAGATCGACGATCTGATCTTCGCCATCACGACCGATCCGGCCGTGCGCGCGCAGAAGCTGAAGGCGGGCGAGTGCGATATCATGTCGTACCCGGCGCCGGCCGACATTGCCGGCCTGAAGGCCGACCCGAACCTCAAGGTCGACGAGCAGGAAGGCCTGAACATCGGCTACATGGCCTACAACACGACGCAGGCGCCCTTCGACAAGGTCGAGGTCCGCAAGGCCCTCAACATGGCCGTCAACAAGCAGGCCATTCTCGATGCGGTCTATCAGGGCGCTGGCCAGGCGGCGATAAACCCGATCCCGCCGACGATGTGGTCCTATAACAAGGAGGTCAAGGACGATCCGTACGATCCGGACGCGGCCAAGAAGATGCTGACGGATGCCGGCGTCACGGATCTGTCGATGAAGATCTGGGCAATGCCGGTCAGCCGCCCGTACAATCCGAACGCCCAACGGGTCGCGGAACTGATCCAGGCCGACTACGCCAAGATCGGCGTGAAGGCCGAGATCGTCAGCTACGAATGGACCGAGTATCGCGAACGCGGCAAGCAGAAGGACCGTGACGGCGCCTTCCAGCTCGGCTGGACCGGCGACAATGGCGACCCGGACAACTTCCTGTTCCTGCTCGGCTGCGATGCCATCGGCCAGTCCAACTATGCGATCTGGTGCAACCAGGAGTTCGAAGCCCTGCTGCAGAAGGGCAAGGCGACCACTGATGTCGCCGAGCGCACCAAGATCTACGAGGATGCTCAGGTCGTGTTCAAGCGTGAGGCGCCGTGGCTGACCATCGCCCATTCCAAGGTCTTCATGCCGATGAACAAGAAAGTTACCGGCTTCGTCATGGATCCGCTCGGCATTCATCGGTTTGACGGCGTCGACGTCGCCGAATAACTGCTGAGAAATAGAACGGCGACGCTGGACTTAAAGCGCCGCCGTTCTATGAAGCAAGATGCTCCGCTATCTCCTCCACAAGCTCGCCTTGATCATCCCGACCGTGTTCGGCATATCGCTGGCGGCGTTCGCTTTCGTCCGGCTTCTGCCGGGCGACCCGATCACGGCCCTGGCCGGCGAGCGCGGCGTCAGCCCGGAACGCTACGCCGAGCTTGTCGAGCGGTTTGGCTACAACCGGCCTTATGTCGTCCAGTATCTGGAGTATATCGGCAGGGTCCTGACCGGCGACTTCGGCATATCGCTCGCCACCAAGCGGCCGGTGCTCGGTGAATTCCAGGCGCTGTTTCCGGCGACGCTGGAACTGGCGACGATCGCGCTGATCATCGCCGTGCTCATCGGCATTCCCGCCGGCATCTTCGCCGCGGTCAAGCGCGGATCCTGGTTCGACCAGGCGACGATGGGCGTGGCGCTGACCGGCTATTCGATGCCGATCTTCTGGTGGGGACTGCTGCTCATCATCTTCTTCTCCGGCTATCTCGGCTGGACGCCGGTTTCCGGCCGCATCGGCCTTCAATATTTCTTCAAGCCGACGACGGGGTTCATGCTGATCGACAGCCTGATCTCCGGCAAGAGCGGCGCTTTCAGATCCGCCGCCAGTCATCTTGTCCTGCCGGCGATCGTGCTGGCGACAATCCCGCTCGCCGTCATAGCCCGCCAGACGCGGTCGGCGATGCTGGAGGTGCTGGGCGAAGACTACGTCCGCACCGCCCGCGCCAAGGGCCTGGCGCCGCGTCGCGTCATCGGGCTTCACGCTTTTCGCAATGCGCTGATCCCCGTCGTCACCACCATCGGCCTGCAGGTCGGCACGCTGATGGCGGGCGCCATCCTGACCGAAACGATCTTTTCCTGGCCCGGTATCGGCAAGTGGATGATCGACGCGATCGCCAAGCGCGACTATGTTGTCGTCCAGAGCGGCTTGCTGATCATCGCGCTGATCGTCATGGCGGTGAACCTGATCGTCGACGTGCTCTACGCCGTCATCAACCCACGTATCCGGGTGCAGTGAGATGACCGACCAAACCACGGCAGAAGCCACCGCCGCCTCCATTCCGACCGGCGGCCGGCAACGCGCCTTCACCGAGTTCTGGCATTACTACTCGATGAACACCGGCGCCGTCATCGGCCTGGTCGTGTTCACTGCGCTGGTGCTGGTGGCGATCTTCGCGCCGTTGGTCGCGCCGCATTCGCCTGACGAACAGTTTCGCGATGCGCTGCTGGCGCCGCCGGCCTGGCAGGAGGGCGGCAGATCGACGTTCCTGCTCGGCACCGACGCCGTTGGCCGCGACATGCTTTCGCGGCTGATTTTCGGGGCTCGGTTCTCGCTGTTCATCGGTCTGGTCGTCGTTGTTTTCTCGCTGACCAGCGGTATCGTCCTCGGCGTGCTCGCCGGCTATTTCCGCGGCTGGGTCGATACGCTGATCATGCGCGTCATGGACGTCATCCTGGCCTTCCCGTCGCTGCTGCTTGCCCTCGTTCTGGTGGCAATCCTCGGACCCGGCCTGTTCAACGCCATGCTGGCGATCGCGCTGGTGCTGCAGCCGCATTTCGCGCGGCTCACCCGTGCGGCGGTGATGGCCGAAAAGAACCGCGAATATGTGATCTCCGCCAAGGTGGCCGGTGCCAGCCATCTCAGGCTGATGGTGAAGACGATCCTGCCGAACTGCATGGCGCCGCTGATCGTGCAGGCGACGCTGTCCTTCTCCAACGCCATTCTCGAGGCCGCGGCTCTTGGCTTCCTTGGCGTCGGCGCGCAGCCGCCAACCCCGGAATGGGGCACCATGCTGGCCACGGCGCGCGAGTTCATCCTGCGCGCGCCATGGGTGGTGACCTTCCCCGGCCTTGCCATCCTGATCACGGTGCTTGCGATCAACCTGATCGGCGATGGCCTGCGCGATGCCTTCGACCCCAAGCTGAAGAGGTCGTGACCATGCCTCTTCTCGAGATCAAGAACCTCACCGTGTCGTTTGATACCGCGGCCGGACCGTTCATGGCCGTGCAAGGCATCGACCTGTCGATCGAGCCGCGCGAGGTGCTGGCGATCGTCGGCGAATCCGGCTCCGGCAAATCGGTGGCGATGCTCGCGGTGATGGGGCTGTTGCCGAACACGTCGACGGTAAAGGCCGATCGCATGGCCTTCGACGGCATCGACCTGCTTGAGCTCAGCCCGTCCGAGCGCCGCAAGATCGTCGGCAAGGACATCTCGATGATCTTCCAGGAGCCGATCGCCAGCCTCAACCCGTGCTTCACCGCTGGTTTCCAGATCGAGGAGGTGCTGCGCTTCCATTTGGGCATGGACCGCGCCCAGCGTCGGGCCCGCGCCATCGAGTTGATGAAGCTGGTCGGCATCGCCGATCCGGAAGAGCGGCTGAACTCGTTCCCGCATCAGATGTCGGGCGGCCAGTGCCAGCGCGTCATGATCGCCATCGCCATTGCCTGCAATCCCAAGCTGCTGATCGCCGACGAGCCGACCACCGCGCTCGACGTCACCATCCAGAAGCAGATCCTCGATCTTCTGGTCGGCCTGCAGGCCAAATACGGCATGGGGCTGATCATGATCACCCACAATATGGGCGTCGTCGCCGAGACCGCCGACCGCGTCATCGTCCAGTACAAGGGCCGCAAGATGGAAGAGGCCGACGTGCTGTCGCTGTTCGAGCAGCCGAAGAGCAACTACACGCGGGCGCTGCTGTCGGCGCTGCCGGAGAATGCTGTCGGCGACCGGCTGCCGACCATTTCCGACATGCTGTTCGAACCGGCCCCCTCTGCTGCGGCAACCCAGCCGGCAACGGGAGCCGCGTCATGAGCGCGACGGTTCTCGAAGGCAAGAACATCGTGCGCGACTATCATGTCGGCGGCGGCCTGTTTCGCCCCTCGCGCACGGTGCATGCGGTCAAGGGCGTTTCGTTCAGCGTCGACAAGGGCAAGACGCTGGCGATCGTCGGCGAAAGCGGCTGCGGCAAGTCAACGCTCGCCCGTATCATAACCCTGATCGATCCGGCGACGGCGGGCGAGCTCTTCATCGACGGCAACAAGGTCGACATCGCCAGGAATGGGCTGACGAAGGAGATGCGCCGCAAGGTGCAGATCGTCTTCCAGAACCCTTACGGTTCGCTCAATCCGCGCCAGAAGATCGGCGACGTGTTGGGCGAGCCGCTGCTCATCAACACCGACACGCCAGCCGACGAACGGCGCGATCTCGCCATGAAGATGCTGAAGAAGGTCGGCCTCGGACCGGAGCATTACAACCGTTACCCGCACATGTTCTCGGGCGGCCAGCGCCAGCGCATCGCCATTGCCCGCGCGCTGATGCTCAATCCGAGCCTTTTGGTGCTCGACGAACCGGTCTCGGCGCTCGATCTGTCGGTGCAGGCGCAGGTGCTCAACCTGCTCGCCGACCTGCAGGACGAGTTCGAGCTGACCTATGTCTTCATCAGCCACGACCTGTCGGTGGTGCGCTACATCGCCGACGAGGTGATGGTCATGTATTACGGCGAGGCCGTCGAATACGGCTCGCGCGACGAGGTCTTTGCCGACCCCAAGCACAGCTACACCAAGACGCTGTTCGCGGCGACGCCGCGCGCCGACGTCGCCAGCATTAAAGCGAGGCTGGCGAAGAAGAAGGCCGCCTGACGCCGCAATTGCGGTACCCAGCCCATGCTAAGGTTCAGGGCACCGGCTGATCAAAGGCTCCAGCGACCGCTATACCTACGGAATGCAGTGCTTCTCGACGTCACGCGCGGTGAACTCTGCTGCTCGCCGCCATGCTTCGTCGGTATCTCCCCGGTAAGTCAGGTATCGATCGCAGACAGGTTTGTTGCCGTTCAAATCCAAGACCGCAAACTTCACCCAGCCGACCAGCGTGCTCATCTTGTGCACCTGACCGATCAGGAGATATTTCGCGCTGGCTGTTTTTGCCTGTTTCGAGAGATCGACAAGGCCGGGGTCCTTGATGGTGCACTGTTCTGCCTGACAGGGTAACGCGACGAGCTTGATCTTCTCAGAAAGGCCATCCTGCAACGCAACGCCAAATGCCTTCAGTCGCGCTTCGTGTTCGGCGGTCTGGTCCCTGACTTCGCCTGATGTATCCCTGAACTCGAAATCCGCGACGGCGAGGGTCGCTGGCTCGACGACATCGGCAAAAGCGGCCGGCGCAAGTAGACCAGCGCCCATCAGGATCAGGAAAAAATGTCCACACTCAAAAAGTCGAAATCGAACTTCCGCACTTTGCACCTTGAGCATCTCGTTTCTCCGAGGTTAGGACGATACCCATCCCAATGACGGTGCCGATTTGTCTCTTCGCGCTGTTGGAAGACGCGGAAGCGGGCGCAGACTACCCGGTTGCGTCGCGACGTCAACTTTCAACCCGTTACTGGGTGGACTCCACCTCCGCGACAACCAGCTTGCCTTTGGCGCGCGAGATTTCGAGTGCCTGGCCGGCCCCTGCCAACGCGCCCGGGACCGAGATCACGAACGCCTGGCCCTCGCTGAGGGTCGCGACGAAGCGTACTGGCAGGTTTTCTTCGCCCGCCGCCATCGTGGTGACCACCCGGTAGCCGTCATCCGCCTCCGTGTAGTAGACGACGCCATGAAAATTGCCGAGATCGACGGTCCCACCCTGACGGACCGTGAGTTCGCCGGCAGAAGCGGAACCTGCCACGACGCAAAGCGCCGCAAGTGCTGTGTATCTGAACATCGTGTTTCTCTCCATTTGGAATTGTCGTTTGGGTGGGTGGTCGCCTGCGGCTGCATCCCCAAAAATTACGCGGCGAGCTGATCCTCACGGGCAGCCGCGATCATTACGCTGGCGAGCAACCCGTAGGCCGCCTCCCAAGCCTCGCGGACAGCCGGCGTAAAAGCCGTGCCGAGGCCGGCCGCCAGCGTCTCGATGAGCGCTTGCCCGACGATCGGGTAATGACGCTCCTCGACACCGTAAGTCACGTGACGCCTGGCGAGCACGCGCACCGTCGGCAGGATGGTGTCGGCTCGGTCCAGTCCATGCACGACGAAGCCGAGGCTCGCTATCAGCTTGGCGCCTTGCTTGGTCATGTCTGTCACCGGAAACAGCGCGCGAAGATCCGCGTCGATCGCGAACAGGCGCTCGTAGAACAGCGCGGCGGCGGCCACGCGGATCGGCACGATCTCGCGAAAACTGTCCTGGACAAGTCTGGTCTGGTCGGGTGTCATCGGCGACGCTCCTGCGTTCCTGCTCTTGCGGCGACCATCGCCCCAAAGCGTTTCGCATGCATGTCGCCTGCGCCTGGATGTGTTTCAGTTGTGTCTCAATTGGTTTTCAGTTCGCGCTCATTTGTCTTCTTTATCTAGAGGCACGCCGAGAGTGCCAGGCCGAACTCTCGCCGACCTCGACCTGGCCATAGCTGAAAACCTGGGGCGCGGCGCGAGCTTGGAACTGCATCGGCAGTCGGTCATTATATCGGGGAGCCGGTCCCTATGCCTCCGTTCGGATGGAGAAATCATGCTGCGGATATTCATTGCTTCGTCTTTTCTTCTCGCCTTCGGTGCGCCCTCGACCACGCTCGCGCAGGACAGCAGCGAGAGCGAAACAGGCCGCGTTGCGGTCGAGACCTTTGCCGAAGGGCTCGAGCATCCCTGGGGCGCGACCTACCTGCCCGACGGCGCGTTGCTGGTCACCGAGCGTCCGGGGCGCCTGCGGCTCGTCTCGAGCGACGGGGCCGTTTCCGACCCGATCGACGGTGTGCCGGACGTCCTTGCCAGCGGACAAGGCGGTCTGCTGGATGTGGCGCTCGATCCGGACTTTGCCGACAACCGGACGGTCTATCTCTCCTATTCGGAGGAACGCGGCGGCGGCGCGGCTACCTCGGTCGGCCGTGGACGCCTGGACGAGAACGGCAGCGCGCTTTCGAACTTCGAAGTGATCTTCCGGCAGGAACCAGCCGTGTCCAGCCGGCTGCACTACGGCTCCCGCCTGGTATTCGCGCCGGATGGCAAGCTCTTCGTCACGCTCGGTGAGCGCGGCAAGATGCGAGAGGCGCAGGACCCGAACAATCATCTCGGCACGATCGTCCGCATCAACCCCGATGGTTCCGTGCCTGACGACAATCCCTTCGTCGGCAAGAACGGCGCCGACGAGATCTGGTCCTACGGCCATCGCAATGTGCAAAGTGCTGCGCTCCATCCCGAAACCGGCGTGCTCTGGACGGCGGAAATGGGACCGCTCGGCGGCGATGAGCTGAACATTCCGCAAGCGGGCAGGAATCACGGCTGGCCCGTGGTCAGTTGGGGCCGGCACTATTCGGGCGAACGCATCCCCGAACCGTCGACGCGGCCGGAGTTTGCCGACTCCATCCATAGCTGGACACCCGTCATCTCGCCTTCCGGCATGATTTTCTACACCGGCGACATGTTTGCCGATTGGCGCGGCGACCTGTTGATTGGCGGACTGTCGGCGGAAGGCATCGTTCGTGTCAGGATCGATGGAAAGCAGGTCGCTGGCGAGGAAGTCGTCGCTCTCGGCAGGCGTATCCGGGACGTGGTGCAGGCTCCCGACGGCGCGGTCATGGCGTTGACCGACGAACCAGCCGGAAAGATATTGCGACTGACGCCGGCAGCGTCGCAGTGATGCCGCGCGGTGGCGCTTGGGAAAGGGCCGAACATCATCGCTGCCGCACTTTTTGCCACACTTTTAAATCATTCGAAACGTTGCGTTTCGATACGACAGAAGAGAAATGATATCAGGAGATTAGTGGTGCCGCTTAGGTGACTCGAACACCTGACCCCATCATTACGAATGATGTGCTCTACCAACTGAGCTAAAGCGGCCCGGGAAGCCAAGGCCTCCAAGATGCGCTGGGTGATAGACGCAACCCGCCACAAATTCAAGATGGGACTTGGCAATTCGTGTCGGCTCATCCCGGGCCTATAAGCGACCGCCCCTCCGACCGGCCATGCGGTTGCGCGAAGCCTCAACGCCAGGTTGTGCTTGTCGTGTTGGCGATGCATCGGGAAACCGGCGAAAAATGTTGATTCTTTTACCGAAAATCGCCGAAATCGGCTTTCGATGCATCGCCAAGGCAGAATGCGGCCGCTGGCCCGTTGATTGATCGGTCGCCTGCGGCTAACGATCATGACAATGTGACCATACGTGCAGGGGGTCCCCGTTGGACGCGATCGAAAAAGCGATCCGGAATGCCTTCGAGAAAGGCAATGCCGAAGACCGCGCGTTTCGCGAGCGGGTGTACCGATCGGCCTTCGCCGCGCTTGATCGTGCCCTGCAGGCCAACCCGAACGTGACGGTGGAAGTCGCCATCAAGCGCCGCAAGGCGGTGCAGGCCAAGATAACCGAAATCGAATCCGAATTCCTGCCGGCGGTTCCCGCTGTCGGCCGTCCGACCGATGACGACGCTGCAGCACCGGCTGCGGAGCAGCCGGCTGGCAGCGAAGCCGATGCCGAACCCGAGGCCGATGCCGAACCGCATGCCGGCGCCGACGCTGAACCAGCGCCGCCGCCTGAGGTCGTTGTCGACGGTCCGGCTGAGCCTCCTGCATCGGTCGCGCCTCCTGCTTCCGACGCACCCCCAGCTTCCGATGCGCCGCGCTCGCGCGTCTTGCCGGTCGTTCCCGACATCATGCCCGAAGCGGCTTTTCCCGATGCGCCGGAGATCGACTTGTCGTCCCCCCAATCGGCCGGGGACGGCGACGCAGAGGTGATGCCCGACCGCGACGACAGGCGGGTGAGAGGTCCCCGCCTGCCTCTCACCGCGATCTTCCTCGGCGTGACGCTGCTTGCAGCCGCCGGCATCGGCCTCTATTTCGCTGCCCAGACCGGCGTCTTCAAGTCGGCGGCCGAACTCGACACCGCCCCGCCGCAAACGCCACCGACGGTGGAAGACGATGATTTCACGCCGCCAGGCGACACCGCCCCGCCGCTGAACGCCGGCGCGGCGGATGAGGCGCGCGACTGGATCAATGTGTTTTCACCGAGCGACCCGACACTTGTCAGCGCGCCTTCGGATGCCAAGGCCGAAGTCATGCAGGACGACAGCGGTTCTTTCCTGCGCATCCGGTCGGGCGCCTCCGGTTCGGCGATCAGCTTCGACGTCGAGCAAGGCGTCTTGGACAAACTCGCCGGCAAGCACGCCACGTTCGACATCATCGCCCGCTCCGAGGAGGGCCAGGAGACGCAGATCTCCGTCGACTGCAATTTCGGCGAACTCGGCGACTGCGGCCGCAAGCGCTACGCGGTCGGCCACGAGCGCAACGAATACCTCTTCGATGTGCGGTTTCCCGACAAACGTCCGGGCGCTGCCGGCACCATCGCCATCAATTCCGACTTCGACAAGCAGGGCAAGTCGGTCGACATCTACGAGATCCGCGTCGCGATTGTTCCGTAGAGCTCAACGCATCGGCCCGAAAATCGGAATCGATTTTCGGAAAGCACGATGCGTTGATTATAACTGTTAGAGCGTACTTTGTGCGTCCAATTGGACGCACGTCGCTCTAACTATCGAGCAGCGCCTGCAGCGTCTCGATGCGGTCGGCTTCGGCCGCTGGCTTGTCCCAGCGCAGCCGCGAAATGCGCGGAAAGCGCATGGCGACACCGGATTTGTGCCGTGTCGAGCGGTTGAGCCCTTCGAACGCCACCTCCATCACCAGGCCTTGTCTGCGGTCGGCCCGCACCGAGCGGACCGGGCCGAAGCGCTCGATCGTGTTGTCGCGGACATATTTGTCGATCTGCCTCAGTTCCTCGTCGGTGAAGCCGAAATAGGCTTTCCCCACCGGCACCAGTTCCTCCGATCCTTCCGGGCCGGACCAGACGCCGAACGTGTAATCGGAATAGAAACTCGAACGCTTGCCGTGGCCGCGCTGGGCATACATCAGCACGGCGTCAATTGTGTGCGGATCGCGCTTCCATTTGAACCATGGGCCTTTCGGCCGGCCGGTGAGATAGGGCGAATCCCAGCGCTTCAGCATCACGCCTTCGATGACCGGATGCAGCGGCTTGCGGCGCAATTCCTCCAGCGCCTCCCAGTCGGTGAATTCGACCAGCGGCGAAAGATCGAAGCGGCTCGGATCGAGCGTCTGCACGAAGGCTTCGAGGTGGCCGCGCCGGTCGCGGAAAGGGTGCATGCGCAAGTCCTCGTCGCCGATCTGAAGCACGTCGTAGCAGCGCATGAAGGCCGGGTATTGCTGCTGGATCTTCGGTGTCACGCTCTTGCGGTTCAGCCGCTGCTGCAGGTCCGAGAACGTGCCGGTCGCCTGCCGGGGATCGCCGACCAGAAGCTCGCCGTCGAGGGTGGCGGAGAAATCCATCGCTTCTGCGAGGTCAGGAAAAGCCCGGGAGACATCGTCGCCGGTGCGCGAGTAGAGCCGGCGAACACCGCCTTCCGATACCGCCTGGACGCGGATGCCGTCCCATTTCCACTCGGCGGCATAGTCGGCGGGATCGAGCTTTTCGAGGTCGCCGTCACCGATCGGGTTGGACAGCATCACCGGCCGGAACAGCGCCAGCGCTGTCTTTTTGGGTTTTTCTGCCTTGCCCTCCAGCCAGGCGAACAGCTCGGCATAGGGCGGCGCCAACCCATGCCAGAGTTCTTCAATCTCGGCGACGTCGACCTTGCCGAGGTCGGCCAGCGCCTGCTTGGCCAATCGCGCCGAAACGCCGATGCGCAGGCCGCCGGTGACCAGCTTGATGATGGCGAAGCGCGCCGAGACGCTGCCGCTGTCGAGCAGCCGGGCCAGCACCGTCGGCCCGTCGGAACGGCTCGCCGCCTGCAATTTCGCGACGACCTCGGCGAGCGTCGGCTCATGGTTGGCGATATCCGCCGACGATTGCGGCCAGACCAGCGACACCGTCTCCGCCAGGTCGCCGACATAGTCGTAGGAATAGCCGAACAGCACCGGGTCCATGCGCTCCATGACCAGCGCGCGCAGCATCGCCGGCTTGACCGCCGCGATGGTCAGGTCGCCGGTGATGGCAGCCAGCGCCAGGCCGCGATCCGGATCCTCGACGCTGCGGAAATAATCGCTCAGCAGCGTCAGCTTGCCGTTGCGCGACGGCGTCAGCACGAGGCGGTCGAGGAGTTCGGCGAAGCGGTTCATAATGCGGGCCGCGCCAATAAGATGAGTTTGCACTCCACGCCACCCCCCTCTGGCCTGCCGGCCATCTCCCCCGCAAGGGGGGAGATTGGCAGCTTCGGCCCCGCGCTCATTCCTCCAACGTTGGAGATTGGCGAAACCAGTGGCGACATCCGATCTCCCCCCTTGCGGGGGAGATGGCCGGCAGGCCAGAGGGGGGTGTGAAGGATCGCGGCGCCGGCATTTGATGGATCAATAATTGCCATCAATCGCCCTCATCCTCATAGCCGACGAGATGCAGCGGCCTGGCAGCGATCCCCTCGAGTTCGCACCAGCGCACCAGGGCCTCCTCGCGGCCATGCGTCACCCAGATTTCCTCCGCGCCGGTTTCCCTTATCGTGGCGGTCAGTTCGTCCCAGTCGGCATGGTCGGAAACGATCAGCGGCAGCTCGACGCCGCCCTGCTTGGCGCGCTGGCGGATGCGCATCCAGCCGGAGGCAAAGCACGAGATCGGATCGGGAAAGCGCCGCGCCCAGCGGTCGGCGAACGCCGATGGCGGGCCGACGACGATGGCGCCGGTGAAATCCTCCTTGCCACTGCTTTCGACGGTCGCCGGCTCCAACGTCCCGAGCTCGATGCCCTGGCTCTGATAGTAGTCGCTGAGCTTGGCCAGCGCGCCGTGGATATAGATCGGCCTGTCGTAGCCGGCGTCGCGCAGCAAGCGCATGACGCGCTGCGCCTTGCCAAGCGCATAGGCGCCGACCAGATGCGCGCGTTCGGGAAACTGCGCCGTCGATTTCAGCAGCCGGGCGATCTCTTCGGTATCGGGCGGATGACGGAACACCGGCAGGCCGAAAGTCGCCTCGGTGATGAACACGTCGCACTTGACCGGTTCGAACGGCTCGCAAGTCGCGTCCCTCTGGCGCTTGTAGTCGCCCGAAGCGACGATGCATGAGCCCTGATGCACGACCTCGATCTGCGCCGAGCCCAGCACATGGCCGGCCGGATGGAAGGTTACGGTGACGCCGTTCAGCGCAATCGCCTCGCCAAGTGCTGCCGCTTGCGTCGTCCCGGCAAAACCCTCGCCGTAGCGCAGCCGCATGATGTCCAGCGTCTGTTGTGTAGCCAGCACCGAGCGGTGGCCGGAACGGGCATGGTCGGAATGGCCGTGTGTGATCAGCGCCCGGTTGACCGGCCGCACCGGATCGATGAAGAAATCGCCGGGCGGGCAATAGAGGCCCTCGGGCCGGGGATGAAGCAGGTCGCTGGCGCGCATGGCTCCAAGATAGTTGCTAATTCCGGCGCGGGAAGCCTGTTGCAAGTGACTGCTGACTCGGCATACAGGCAACTGCCGGCGGGATCTCCATCACGAAATCGCATCAGGCCTTGTCCGGCGACCCTTTTCGTTCACCTGCGCCACACGTGGCGGCGGCTGCGAAAAAGTCCGATTCGCGTGCCCGAAAGGGCAGGACACTGACACGGAGGACGTTGCATGCGCTGGAACTTGGTGGTCTTGGCATCTTGCCTGGCAATAGCCGGTTGCGTCGGCACCTCGATTGCCGAGCGACAGGACGCGAATGTCCAGTCCTCGCTGCAATATGACAGCGTGCCTTGCGATCAATTGCTAGCGCAACGAAACCGGCTGGCGCAGCAATATCGCCTTCCACTGGATGCCAAGCCGTCCTTCTCCGATCCCGGGGTGGGCCTCGGCCCGTTCACGCCGGACGCCCGTTCCAAGGCCCAGCGCGACGTCGAACAGGCAAGCGGCCGGATCGACGCCATGAACCGGTCGATCGCCCGCCGCGAATGCGGCAAGCCGGGTTAATACCCGGCGTTGCGATCGACGACGTTCTCGAGCTTCTCGCCGCGCTCGAAGGCGGCCATCTGGCGCAGCATGATCGGCACCAGATGCAGGGGATCGGAGGTCGCCGCCGCATGCGGCGTCACGAACACCTTCGGGTGGTTCCACAGCCGGCTGGTCTTCGGCAGCGGCTCGACCTCGAACACGTCGAGGCTCGCCTCCTTGAGCGTGCCGTCCTCCAGCGCACGCAGAATGTCGGCGTCCTTCTGCAACTTGCCGCGCCCGGCGTTGATCAGCACTGAGCCGCCGAGGCCGTTGCGTTTTCTCAACTCCTTCAGCACGCCGTAATTGATGATGCCTTGCGTCTGCGGCGTAAGCGGCAACAGCACCACCAGGATATCGGTGGCGTTGAGGAAGGGGATCAATCCGGCCTCGCCGGCATAGGTCGAAACGCCTTTCACCGGCCTGTCGCTGCGCGACCAGCCATTGACCGCAAAGCCGAGTGACAAAAGCACCGACGCCGCCGCGCGGCCAAGCGTGCCGAGCCCCATGATGCCGATGGAGATGTCGCCGGCCGGCCGCTGCGGCGACTCGTGCCAGATCTTCCTTTGCTGCTGCGACCGGTAAAGCAGGCCCTGCCGATGGTGATCGAGCACCCGCCAGACGACATATTCGGTCATGTACTGGGTCAAATTGTCGGCCACGACCTTGACGATCGGCACGTCGGGCAAAGTGGGATCGGCGAAGATGTGGTCGACGCCGGCGCCGATCGAAAAGACAGCGCGCAGATTGGGCAGGGACGACAGAAGGTTCGGCCGCTGCTTCCAAACCACCGCATAGGTGATCGAAGCATCGCTGGCGCCTTCCGGCTCGAGCACCACCTCGCGTTCGGCCGCCAAGAGCTCGCGCCAACGGCCCGGATGGATACCGGTGAGGGCAAGCAGGACACGGCCTTTTTCCATGGCGGGTTCTTTTTCCTTTATGCGGTACAGCCTACTCGCTGACGATGCCGACCGGCGCCGTTTCGATCCTGAATGCGGCCGAGATCAGCGCCTTGGTATAGTCGGTCTGCGGCCGTTCGAAAATCTGTTCGGACGGGCCGGCCTCGACGATCCTGCCATTGCGCATGACGATGACGTCGTTGGCAAGCGCACGGATGACCTTCAGGTCGTGGCTGATGAACAGATAGGCGAGGTCGTGCTTCGCCTGCAGACTGCGCAGAAGGTCGACCACCTGCGCCTGCACGCTCATATCGAGCGCCGAGGTCGGCTCGTCCAGCATGACGAAGCGCGGGTTGAGCACCATGGCGCGGGCGATGGCGATGCGTTGGCGCTGGCCGCCGGAAAACTCGTGCGGATAGCGATTGCGCGTGGCGGGATCGAGCCCGACTTCACCGAGCACATCGACAATGCGATTGTCGCGCTCATCGGGCGACAGTTTCGGCTCGTGGATCTTCAGCCCTTCCTCGATGATCTCGGAGACCGACATGCGCGGACTCAACGACCCGAACGGATCCTGGAAGACGATCTGCAACTCGCGCCGCAGCGGCCGCATGGCGTTGAATGACAGCTCGTTGATATCGCGCCCATCGAACTGAATGGTCCCGGTCGACGAGATCATCCTGGCCAGCGCCAGGCCGAGCGTCGTCTTGCCCGAGCCGGATTCGCCGACGACGCCGAGCGTCTGGCCGGCGCGCACGGTGACGTCGATGCCGTCGACCGCCTTCACATTGTCGACGGTGCGCCGGAAAAAGCCTTTCTTGATCGGAAACCAGACTTTTATGTCCTGGCCGGTCATCACTGGCCTGGCAGCAGCGTTGGCGGCGGGCGGCTTGCCCTTGGGTTCGGCGGCAAGCAAATGCCGCGTATAGCTGTGCTGCGGGTTGGCGAAGATTTCTTTCGTCGGCCCGGTTTCGACGATCTTGCCCTTGGTCATCACGCAGACCCGGTCGGCGATCTTTCTGACGATGCCGAGGTCGTGGGTGATGAACAGCATCGACATGCCTTTGCGGCTCTTCAACTCCGCGAGCAGCTCGAGGATCTGCGCCTGCACAGTGACGTCGAGTGCGGTCGTCGGCTCGTCGGCGATCAGCAGTTCCGGCTCGTTGGCCAGCGCCATGGCGATCATGACGCGCTGGCGCTGACCGCCGGAAAGCTGGTGCGGATAAGCGTCGAGCCGCTTCTCCGGCTCGCGGATGCCGACCTCGTTGAGCAGCTCCAGAGTGCGCGCCTTGGCTTGGCGGTCACCCAGGCCCTGGTGCAGCGTCAGCACCTCGACGATCTGCTGCTCGATCGTGTGCAGCGGGTTGAGCGAGGTCATCGGCTCCTGGAAGATCATGGTGATCTTGTTGCCGCGCACCCGGCGCAATGCCTTCTCGTCGGCAGCGAGCAGATCGGCGCCCTGGAACAGGATTTTTCCCGACGGATGGCTGGCGGCCGGATAGGGCAGCAGCTTCAGCACCGACAGCGCCGAGACCGACTTGCCGGAGCCGGATTCGCCGACCAGCGCCACCGTCTCGCCCTTGGCGATGTCGAAGGAGATGTGGTCGACGGCCATCGACCGGCGGCCTTCCTGCGCGAAGCCAACGCTGAGGTCTTGCACGGAAAGGAGAGGGGCGGTCATCGCTCAACTTCCGCTACAACCCTGTCCAAGGCGGAAATTTCCGGTCGTATGATCGAAATTTTGGCTGCCATTCGAGGGGGAACGAGACGATTTGGTGCGATGGAATAGGTCTCTTTCAATCTCGTATCCGCGGTCAGAAATTGTGTGCAACCGAAGTGCATCGCTGTGGAAAGATGGATCGCGTCCGGTAATCTCAAGGAAAGGAATTCCGAACGCAACTGTGCTGCGTGCCAGAGGACCTCGCGAGTTATCGTCCCAATTGAGATGAAGGCATTGCCGATTGAAATACTGTCGTAGAGTTCGATCAGTCGCTCATTGTTCTTTCTCAGGGGATCGACCATCAACTCTGCGAGCACGAGCTCACTTGTCGCCAGGAACGGCTGCTTTCTGCCCTCGTTCAGTGAAATGAGCTGAAGCAGTTTTTTTGCAAGGGCATCATTGTTTTCAAAGGCATAGATGAAAATGTTGGTATCGACATAAAGCCGGACTGAAGCCATCAATCCTCCCACTCATCGCGGAGGGCACGAACACGCGCGACAGCCTCGTCGAGGCTTGTTCCCGGCGCGTTGGCCTGGGCATTCCGCATGAGTTCAAGCAATTGTTCGCGGCCAAGCGGCCTGTTGGCCTCTTCCTCCACTGTCACTTTGACCGAGGCGCTCGGAGCTATGCCCTTTCGTAGTTCATCCGGGAGCTTCGATGCCGGGTAGTGTTCAAGGATGACCCTATTCATGACCCTTTCCTCTGCGGATTGACGGACTGAACGGACGCCAACTCACCGTCAAAGCCGCCGGTTCCTTGAGGTACGTCCGCTTTTTGTCGGGATTGCCATTTCCGAAACATAACATGTCAAATGCCAGCCTGCATCGCCCTCATCTGAACGTCTTGCGCGGATCGAAGGCGTCGCGGGTCGCTTCGCCGACGAAGACCAGCAGCGACAGCATCAGCGAGATGACGACAAAGCCGGAGATGCCCAGCCATGGCGCGTTGAGGTTACGCTGCGCCTGCTTGAGGAGCTCGCCCAGCGAGGCCGAGCCGGGCGGCAGGCCGAAGCCAAGGTAGTCGAGCGAGGTCAGCGTCGAGATCGAGCCGCTGAGCAGGAAGGGCAGGAAGGTCAGCGTCGCCACCATGGCGTTGGGCAACAGATGCCGGAACATGATAGTACCGTTGGGTACGCCCAGCGCGCGCGCGGCGTTGACATATTCGAAGTTGCGGGCGCGCAGGAACTCGGCCCGCACCACGCCGACCAGCGCCACCCAGGAGAACAGCAGCATCAGCCCGAGCAGGATGAAGAAGCCGGGCGGCAGGATGGCGGCGACGATGAGGAGCAGATAAAGCACCGGGATCGCCGACCAGATTTCTATGAAGCGCTGGAACAGAAGGTCGGTCCAGCCGCCGAAATAACCCTGCAATGCGCCGGCCGTCACGCCGATCACCGCCGAGCCGGCGGTGAGGATCAGGCCGAACAGCACCGAGACCCTGAATCCATAGATGACGCGCGCCAGCACGTCGCGGGCCTGGTCGTCGGTGCCCAGCCAGTTCCAGTTGCCGACGACGCAATTGGGGTCGGCCGCACCTTGCGGATACTGGTTGCAACGTGTCTTGGTGTCATAGAGCCAGGACGGCTTGGTTGGTGCGGCCTCGGGAATGGCATTGTTGACCGTCCGGTAGGAGTAGCGGACGGGCGGCCAGATCATCCAGCCATGAGCATTGATCTCGTCCTGGATGACCGGGTCGCGATAGTCGGTGACCGCATAAAAGCCGCCGAACTTCTCTTCGGGATAAGCGACCACGACCGGAAACAGGATTTCGCCCTTGTAGGAGACGAGGACCGGCTTGTCGTTGGCGATCCATTCGGAAAACAGCGAC
Organism: Mesorhizobium sp. WSM4814; assembly: GCF_055811595.1. Classification (NCBI taxonomy): domain Bacteria; kingdom Pseudomonadati; phylum Pseudomonadota; class Alphaproteobacteria; order Hyphomicrobiales; family Phyllobacteriaceae; genus Mesorhizobium; species Mesorhizobium sp. WSM4814. Next base: position 234,831 of record NZ_JBVVQT010000006.1, on the reverse strand, counting down.
AGCACGAAAAGCACGAGGAAGATCCACAACGACCAGTAGCCGCGCCGGTTGGCCCTGAAATTCTGCAGCCGCCGCTGGTTGAGCGGCGACAGCCAGGGCCGTGCGATCCGCTCCGGCGCCGTTTCGGCTGCGGCCCCGGCCATCAGACGTCTCTCCGCTCGAAGTCGATGCGCGGGTCGACCCAGGTATAGATCAGGTCGGACAGCAGCCCGACGATCAGACCAAGCAGCGAGAAGATGTAGAGATTGGCGAACACCACCGGATAGTCGCGCTCGACCACCGACCTGAAACCGAGCAGGCCGAGGCCGTCGAGCGAAAAGATGTTCTCGATCAGCAGCGAGCCGGTGAAGAAGGCCGAGATGAAGGCGCCGGGAAAGCCGGCGACCACGATCAGCATGGCGTTGCGGAAGACGTGGCCGTAGAGAACTTGCCGTTCCGACAGGCCCTTGGCGCGGGCGGTCACCACATACTGCTTGCGGATTTCCTCGAGGAAAGAATTCTTGGTCAAAAGCGTCGTTGTGGCGAAGGCCGACAGCACCAGCGCCGTCAGCGGCAAGGTCATGTGCCAGAGATAGTCGACGATCCGCGCCGGCCAAGACAGCTGGTCCCAATTGTCGGAGGTGATGCCGCGCAGCGGAAACCAGTCGTAGAACGATCCGCCGGCAAACAGCACCATCAGCAGGATGCCGAACAGGAAGCCCGGAATGGCGTAGCCGACAATGACGATGCCGCTGGTCCATACGTCGAATGCCGTGCCGTCCTTGACGGCCTTGCGGATGCCGAGCGGGATCGAGATCAGGTAGGACAGCAGCGTGATCCACAACCCGATCGAGATCGACACCGGCATCTTCTCCAGGATCAGATCGATCACTGAAATGTCACGGAAATAGCTGTCGCCGAAATCGAACCGGATGTAGTTCCACAGCATCATGCCGAAGCGCTCTAGCGGTGGCTTGTCGAAACCGAACTGCTTTTCCAGCTTGGCGATGAATTCGGGGTCGAGCCCTTGCGCGCCGCGATATCTCGAACCGGCATCGCCGGCTACGTCGAAATTGCTGGCGCCGGCGTCACCGCCGCCGCCGCCAAGGCGATCGCTGCCGCCCTGGTTGGTCAGCCTGGCGATGACCTGCTCGACCGGCCCGCCCGGCGCGAACTGGATGACGGCGAAAGACACTGCCATGATGCCGAACAGGGTCGGGATCATTAGCAGGATGCGGCGCAGGATATAGGCGCCCATCAGAAATTGTCCATCTCGAGGAAGAGCACTGCTTCAGACCAATCGTCGACGGCAGCGCCGCCCCTCATTGTCCTGCCGGACATTTCTCCCCGTATAGTGACGGGGAGAAATGGGCTGGCCGCAATCTCGGCGCCTTTATTGCCTCGCTTGTGATTGGCGAAATCATCGATGAAGGCGCCCCTCTCCCCGTCACTATACGGGGAGAGGATGCCGGCAGGCAGGTGAGGGGCGGCGCCGACGCCTGCAGGAAATTCACCCTTTGCCAATCTTTGCCGCCTTGTCCTTGTCGAACCACCACAGCGCCTCGACCGGAAAGCCGAAATCGGGCTTCTGCTCGGGAAAGCCGAACATGTCCCAATAGGCGACTCGGTGATTCGCGAGATAATATGTTGGAATCCAGTCTAGCCGCGCGCGCAAGACCCGATCGAGCGCTTTGAGCGCCGTGATCAGTTCGATCCGGCTCTGCGCCTTGCCGGCTGCCTCGATCAGCGCATCGATGGCCTTGCTTTCCGTGCCGGGATAATTGCGCATCCCCGGCGTTTTCGCCATCCGCGAATCGTAGAGTATCTCCAGGCCGTCGGCAGTCGGCGTCGCCCCGATCGACCAGGCGAGCAGGGTGAAATCGAAATCGAAATTGCTCTGCCGCTGTTCATATTGCGTCGAATCGACCTGCCGGATCGAAGCGTCGATGCCGATCGTTTTCATGTTCTCGGCCCACGGCGACAAAAGCCGAACGATGCCGTCGTCCTCGGCCAGCATTTCCACTCGCAGCGGCTCGCCCTTTTCATTGACAACGAAATTGCCCGCCCGCTTCCAGCCGGCTTCGGCAAGCAGTCTCGAAGCCGCGCGCAGCAGCTTGCGGTCGTGGCCCGAACCGTCGGAGACAGGCTGCATCACCGCTTCGCCGAAGGTTTCCGGCGGCAACTCGGCTCGGAACGGCTCCAGCAGGGCCAATTCCTTGGGCGAGGGCAGGCCCTCGGCCTTGTAATCCGACCGCTCGAAATTCGATTGCGAGCGCTCGTAGGCGCCGTAAAACAGAACCCGCTTGGTCCATTCGAAATCGAAGCAATTGGCGATCGCGCGTCTGACGCGCACATCGCGGAATTGCGGACGACGCTGGTTCAGCGCGACAGCCTGCATGGATGGCGTTTTCTCGCCGGGAAATTCGCGTTTGACGACCCGGCCGTCCTTCAGTGCCGGAAAGTCGTAACCGGTTGCCCATACCCGCGAGGTAAATTCTTCGCGAAAATGCGTGTCCCCCTTCTTCAGGGCTTCAAACGCTGCCTGGCGATTGATGTAAAAATCGATGCGGATGCGGTCGAAATTATAGACGCCGCGGTTCACGGCCAGATCCCTGCCCCAATAGTCGGCGACGCGCTCATATTCGACGGTCTGTCCGGCCGCCACGCGCCCTATTTTGTAAGGTCCGGAGCCGAGCGGCGGTGTCATCGTCGAGGCATCGAAATCATTGACCGTATAAAAGGCTTTGGACACGATCGGCATGGCGACGATCGCAAGGATATTCTGCGCGGATTGTTTGCCGTTGAAGGTGAGGTCCACGGTAACCGGATCGGCCGCAACCGCTTCCGTCATATGCCGCAACGCCTGGGAGAGGTTCGGATGGCCCTTGTCCTTGTAAAGCTTCAATGCGAAGGCGACGTCCTCCGCGGTCATTGGCGAGCCGTCGTGGAAGCGTGCTTGCGGTCGCAGGCTGAAGCGGAAGCCATTGCGGTCCGGCGACAAGGTAACCGACTCGGCAAGCCGGCCATAGACCGCATCCGGCTCATCGAGTGCGCTAGCCATCAGCGAATCGAAACAGAGTTCGGTGCGCGGCGGCGATTCCCCTCTCAACACCAGCGAATTCAGCGTGTTGAACGTCAGGAAGCTCTGATTGAAGGTGGAGTTCGGCGGTGCGAAATTCATCTGGCCGCCCTTGGGCGCGTCCGGATTGACATAGTCGAAATGCGTGAAACCTGGGGAATATTTGAGGTCGCCGAAGGCCGACAGACCATGCAGCTTGACCCCCGTCGGGATAGCGGCGAAGGCGCGGCCGGGCAACAGCGCTGCCGTCGTGGCCGCGACGCCCAAGGCCAGAAAGTCGCGGCGGGCCAGCGAGACGCGGCGGGGGAGCGCCGCCATCAATTGCCACTCTTGTATTTTGCTGCCAGCGCCTTTTCCTTGTCCGCATCGATCCACCAGGAATTCTGGTCGACGCCGCTATAGGCCGGCTGCTTTTCCGGGATGCCGAACTTGTTCCAGTACGCTATCCAGACCGCCGACCGATGGTGTTGCGGCACGACATAGTAATTCCACAGCAGCACCCGGTCGAGCGCATGGGTGGCAGCAACCAGATCGTCACGGTCGGTCGCGAAGATGACGCGGTCGACCAGCGCATCGACGACCGGATTCTTGATGCCGGCGTAGTTGCGCGATCCAGGCGTATCTGCGGACTTGGAACTCCAGAAGTCACGCTGCTCGTTGCCAGGCGAATCCGACTGCCCCAACTGCGCTATGGTGACGTCGAAATCGAAATTGTTGACGCGGTTGATGTATTGGGTCTGGTCGATCAGCCGCAGCGTGGCGTCGACGCCGATCTTGCGCAGATTGGCGATATAGGGACTGGAAAGGACCTGGTCGGTATCGTTCCAGCCGAGGATTTCGAACTTGAACGGCTCGCCTGTCTTGGCATTGACCATCTTGCCGCCCTTGATCACCCAGCCCGCCTTGGCGAAGAGATCGACCGCAGTCTTGAGATACTTGCGTTCCGCCTGCGGCGAATCGTAGACCGGCAGCTTGAATTCCTGGGTGAAGACTTCGGGCGGCAGCTTGTCGCGATATGGCTTGAGGATTTCCAGTTCCTTGCCTTGCGGCAGGCCGCTCGATGCCAGTTCGGTGCCTTGGAAGTAACTGCTGGTACGGGTGTTGGAACCGAAGAACAAGGTACGGTTCATGGCCTCGAAGTCGAGCGGGTAAGTCAGCGCGGCGCGCACCAGACGATCCCCAAACAGCGGACGCCTCGTGTTGAGCATGAAGGCCTGCATCGGTTCGGGCGAGGCGGTCTTGAATTCCTGCTTGATGACGTCGCCTGCCTGGACCGCCGGGAAATTATAGGCGGTGTTCCAGCGCCTCGAACTGTTTTCTGGCCTGATGTCATGCAGTCCGCCCTTGGTGAAGGCTTGCCAGGCGGCATTGTCGTCGAGAAAGTAGCTGAAACGCTGCCTGTCGAAATTCTCGCGGCCGATCTTCACCGGCAGTTTGGCAGCCCAGTAGTCTGGAACCCTCTGCCAGATGATTTCAGAGCCCGGCTTGAAGCTGGCGATCTTGTAGGCGGCCGAGCCGAGCGGCGGCTCCTGCGTCGGCCTGGTGACGTCGCGTTTCTTGCCGGTGGCGTCGGTGCCTTCCCACCAGTGCTTCGGCAGCACGACGAGATCGCCGAGAATCTTGGGCAGTTCCCGGTTGCCCTTCTGGTCGAAATGGAATTCTACCTCGCGGTCGGAAACCGCGACCGCATCGGTGACATTCTCGAAATAGCGGCTGTACATCGGGCTGTTGGCCTTCAGCACCTGAAACGACCAGATTACATCGTCGGTGGTGATCGGCTTGCCGTCATGCCACTTGGCCCGCGGGTCGAGGCGGTATGTTGCCGACGAATAGTCGTCCGGATGTTTGTAGGCGTCGGCGATCAGCGGATGGCTGACGCTGCCTTCGTCGGTCGCCTGCTCCATCAGCGTGTCGTAGAGCAATCCGCCGCCGAACGGGGCGAAGCCAGCCGCGGCGGAACCCTGGACGATATAGGGATTGAAGCTGTCGAATGTGCCGAGCACCACCGAATTCAGCGTGCCGCCCTTCGGCGCGTTCGGATTGACGTAATCATAGTGCTGGAAGTTGTCGCCATATTTGGAGTCGCCGATCAGCGACGAGGTGGTGCGCCATTCGTCCGCCAAGGCTGCCTGCGGGCCGCCGGCAAAAGCTGCCACAACCAGCATCGATCTGAGAAACGTTCGGCCAACCGTCATGCCTTCTCCTCTGTGCGATAGCTGCTAGCGGACAATCTAGTTCATTTGACGCTCATGAAAACCGCGACAGGCCGGCTTTGTCGCCGCACACGCGCTTTTCCAATTGAAAAAGCCGGGCTGAACCCGGCTTTTCTAAGAATTTGTCCATGACAATTGCGTTATTGCGCCGGAGCCGGTGCGGGAGCAGCAGGGGCCGGAGCTGGGGCGGCCGGTGCTTCACCCTCTGCCGGCTTGGCCGGTGCCGCGCCTTCGGCGGGCGCGGCTGCATTTTCGGCCGAAGCGCCGGGTGTCGGCAGCGGCTTCGGACTGTCCGACAGCGTGCGCAGATAGGCGATGACGTTGGCACGGTCCTCGTCTTTCGGCAGGCCGGCGAAGCCCATCGCCGTGCCCTTCACCAGCTTCTTCGGCGAAAGCAGAAAGTCATTGAGGTGGTCGTAGGTCCATTTTTCCGCGCCGCCCTTGGAAAACTCCTTCATCCCCGCCGAATAGGCGAAGCCCGCATGTTCGGCGATGGGACGGTCGACGATGTCCCACAGATCGGGGCCGACCTTGTTCGGTCCGCCTTTTTCACCGGTGTGGCAGGCTTGGCACTTCTTGAACACGGACGCACCCGCCTCGACATTGGCGTTGGCCAGGAGGTCGGCGATCGGCTTGGCTTCGGCGGGGGCTGCCGGGCCGCCCTCGGCAGGCTCCTCGGTCGCCTCGATGGCGTAGCCGGGTTTTTCCGGTGCTGGGGAGGCGAACAGCGCGTCGGATATGATGCCGACCGAGAAGACGACGAACACGGTTCCGAGCAGGCCGCCGATCAGCTTGTTGATTTCGAAAGAGTCCATACGCCCCAGGCTCCCTTTTCCGGCGGACCGATCCGTCCACTCCGTCCGTCGGTAATCGTGAACCACCCCGCGAGGCGGTCAAATCGGGCGGAAACTAGGTCTTTTGCTCTGGCGTTGCAACACCTATAAGGGCGCTTCCAGTGAGACCTTTTGCCACTTTTCCCTTCCTCTTTTTCGGATGCTTCATCACCCGATGTCCACGCTCATCCTCATCCCGGCCCGCATGGCCTCGACCCGCCTGCCGGGCAAGCCGCTGGCCGACATCGCCGGCGTTCCGATGATCGTCCATGTCGCCCGCCGCGCCGCCGAGGCGGGGCTCGGCCGGGTGGTGGTCGCCACCGATACTGACAGCGTGGCGGAGGCGGTGCGGACGCACGGTTTCGAGGCGGTGATGACGCGCGTCGGCCATGAATCGGGCTCCGACCGCATCTTCGAGGCGCTGGCCACGCTGGATCCCGGGCGCAAGGTCGAAACGATCGTCAATGTGCAGGGCGACCTGCCGACCATCGATCCCGACATCATCAAGGCTGCACTGAAGCCTTTCGAGGATGCGACGGTCGACATCGCCACGCTTGGCATCGAGATCGTCCGCGACGAGGAAAAGACCAACCCGAATGTCGTCAAGATCGTCGGCTCGTCGCTGTCGGAGACACGGTTGCGGGCGCTCTATTTCACCCGCGCCACCGCACCCTGGGGCGAGGGGCCGCTCTATCATCACATCGGCCTCTATGCCTATCGCCGCTCAGCGCTCGAGCGGTTCGTCGCGCTGCAGCCGTCGCCGCTGGAACGGCGCGAGAAGCTCGAGCAGTTGCGGGCGCTGGAGGCCGGCATGCGCATCGACGCCGAGATCGTGCAGTCGGCGCCGTTCGGCGTCGACACGCCGGACGATCTCGAACGCGCCAGAACCGTCCTTTCAACCTGAGACATCTGGACACCTGAGACATTTGGCATGCCTGAGAAAACCAACAGAATAGCCTTCCAGGGCGAGCCGGGCGCCAATTCCGACACCGCCTGCCGCAACATGTTCCCTGATATGGAGCCGTTGCCGTGTCCGACCTTCGAGGACGCTTTCAATGCGGTCGAGACCGGCAAGGCCGACCTCGCCATGATCCCGATCGAAAACACGATTGCCGGGCGCGTCGCCGACATCCATCATCTCCTGCCGGAATCGAAGCTGCACATCGTCGGCGAATATTTCCTGCCGATCCATTTCCAGCTGATGGTTCTGCCGGGCGTCAGGCGCGACGAGATCAAGACCGTGCACAGCCACATCCACGCGCTCGGCCAGTGCCGCAAGTATATCCGCAAGAACGGCTGGAAGCCGGTGGTCGCCGGCGACACGGCGGGCGCCGCCAAGCTGGTTGCCGAGCTGAAGGACCGCACCATGGCCGCGTTGGCGCCGGCGCTGGCTTCGACGCTCTACGGGCTCGACATCATCGAGCAGAATGTCGAGGATACCGACAGCAACGTCACCCGGTTCGTCGTGCTGACCAGGAACAGGCAGTGGGCCGAACGTCCCTCGGCCGAGGCTAGGATGATGACGACGTTCATCTTCCGCGTCCGCAACGTGCCGGCCGCGCTCTACAAGGCGATGGGCGGCTTCGCCACCAACGGCGTCAACATGACCAAGCTGGAGAGCTACCAGCTCGGCGCATTCACGGCGACCCTGTTCTATGCCGACATCGAGGGTCATCCCGACGATCCGCTGGTAAAACTGGCGCTCGACGAGCTTGCCTTCTTCTCGCGCGAAATGCGGATTCTGGGCGTCTACCCGGCCAGCCAGTCGCGCGAGCAATGGAAGGTGGCGGACTAGCGCAGCGCCTTGCCAGGTGACGAGCATCGGGCGACATTCCTGCGATGTGGCTTTTGAAACTGACGCTCGCGGTCGCTGGATTGTATGCGGTGATTGTTGCCGTCGTGTATGCGCTCCAGTCCTGGCTGATTTTTCCGGCCGGCCTTGCGGGGTTCGGACCCGATCTGCCGGCTGGGGCCCGCCATGTCGAACTGGCGACGGGGGATGGCGAGCGCGTCGTTCTGGTCCGCCTGCCGGCAAGGCAGGCGCCGGCCGAGCCACGCCCGCTGCTGCTGGGGTTCGCCGGCAACGCCTGGAACGCCGACGCACTTGCCCTCATGCTGCACCAGTTATTTCCCGAACACGAGGTCGCTGCGCTGCACTACCGCGGCTATGCGCCGAGCAGCGGCAGCCCGTCGGCCGCCGCCCTGTTCGAGGACGCCCGACGCGCCCATGACCAGCTGGCCAGCGATGCCAAAGCCGGCATCGTCGCCATCGGCCTTAGCATCGGCGCTGCGGTTGCGGCCGATCTGGCGACGGCCCGGCCGTTGCGCGGTATCGTCACGGTGACCCCCTTCGATTCGCTCAGAGAACTCGCCGCTCACCACTATCCCTGGCTGCCGGTGCGCCTCTTGCTGCGGCACCGCATGGAGACGGCAGAAACGCTGCGCAACCTCGATGTGCCCACGGCCGTCATCACCGCCGAGAATGACACCATCGTACCTGCGGCGCGTTCGGCACCTCTGCGCGAGGCTGCCCGTGACCTGCGCAGCCACATCGCCATAGCGGCTGGCCACAACGACCTCTATGGCCATCCCGACTTCGCCGGAGCGCTACGCGCCTCCGTTGCGGCGGTCACGCGCGATTGAAAAACAATTCGCAGATGTCGGAATTCCGGCGCGACATTCGTCCTTTGCTTGCCGCAATCTGAAGAAGGGAGACGACGAGATGAAGGCCTGCCCATGACCCCCACCATCACTGCCTTTGAACGGTCGCCCGATCGCGGCAGGGGACTGGCGCGCGACATGCGTGTTCGCTGGGCGCTTGAAGAAGTCGGCCCGCCCTACAAGGTTCGTCTCGTTTCGTTCAAAGCGATGAAGGAACCCGCGCATCTCGCGCTTCATCCTTTCGGGCAGATTCCGACCTTTGAAGAAGGCGATCTCGCGCTGTTCGAGTCGGGGGCGATCGTGTTCCATATCGCCGAGCGCCATGCGGGCCTGCTGCCAGACGAGGCGAATGCCAGGGCGCGCGCAATCTCATGGATGTTTGCCGCGCTAAACACCGTGGAGCCGCCGATCCTTGAACGCCAAACCGCCGTGCTCCTGGAGCGCGACGAGACCTGGCACGAACAGCGCCTGCCTATGGTCGAAGATCGCATCCGTGACCGGCTGGGCGAGCTTTCCGGTCGTCTTGGCGATGCCGACTGGCTCGATGGCGCGTTCAGCGCCGGGGACCTGATGATGGTGCACGTGCTGCTAAGGTTGAGCGGGTCGGGTATACTGGACGAATATCCGAATCTCTCCGCCTATGTCGCCCGCGGCGAAGCCCGGCCCGCCTACAAGCGTGCTTTCGCCGCTCAGCTGGCGGTTTTCACCGGCAAGTCACCAACTTAGCTCAGCGGCGCGTAGTCGATCTCCAAAAACGCCGCGACTTCCGGGATCCAGCGGTCGCGGACGAAGGCGACGTGATCGGGATGGTCGTTGTAGCCGGAATAGGCAGCCTGGTCGGCGAACTCCATCGAGAAGCCGAAGCGATAATCGTTCTTCGGGCTGACCTGCCGCAACTGCTCGAATTTCTCGACGCCCGGTATCGCCGCCAGTATTTTGGCGTCTGCCAGAAATTTTGCCTCCTCGGCCGAGTTCTCCTTGTGCCTCAGCCTGAACACCACTGTATGACGGATCATTTTTGCTTCCCCTGCAGGCTATGCGCTGTCGGCCCAGGCGCGGATGAGGTTGTAGGCGATCGCCCCCTTCGGCGGCGTGACCAGGCCGCCCGGATGCTCGCGGGCCAGCATCGACAGCACCTCGTCGCGAAAGAACCAGCGGCAGTCTTCCAACTCGTTGAGGTCGGCCTGGATGTCGTCGTTGAGCGGCTCGCCGAAGCAGCCGATCATCAGCGAATAGGGAAACGGCCAGGGCTGGCTGGCGTGATAGACGACGCGGCCAAGCCGGATACCGGCTTCCTCCAGCGTTTCGCGGCGCACCGCCGCCTCGATCGTCTCGCCAGGTTCGATGAAGCCGGCAAGCGCCGAATACATACCGGGCGCGAAATGCCGGCCGCGACCGAGCAGGCATTTTTCCCGCGTCGCCGTCAGCATGATCGCCACCGGGTCGGTTCGCGGAAAATGCTCGGTGGCGCAGGCCGGGCAAAGCCGCTTGTAGCCGCCGGCCCGCATCGCGGCTTCGGCGCCGCATTTGCTGCAGAAGCGGTGGCTGGCATGCCAGGCGAGCAGCGCTGCTCCTTGCGCCATCGCGCCGGCCGCCGCCTCGTCGATCAGCCCCTGCATGTAGACCGAGCGATAGTCGATGGCCTTGATCGTCTCCGGCAGTTGTTCGGGATCGAGCCCGGCCGGCACGGCGAGCACCGGGCCGCTGTCGGAAAAACCGAGCAGGACGCCACGGTCGAGCAACGCCTCGAGCGGCTGGCTTTCCTCGGCGCCGAACCAGGGGTCGAAGCCGCCACCAATGAGCTTCAGGTAGAGCCGCCCGCCATGCATCAGCAAAAGCCTGGCTGAAGGATCGGCGAGCGCCTTTTCGACGGAATCGTCGGCGCGGTTTTCCGATTGCCGGTCGATCATGTTGCCGGCAAAGCCGACGAACTGGCTCGGCTCGCGCAAGGGCGCGTCAAACAGGCGGAAGCTCATCGAGACCCAACTTCAGGATGGACATGGGAAAGGCTTATAGCGCCGCCTTTATCTTCTGCGCAAACCGGCGCAGGTCCGAGCGCTCGTAGGGCTCGCGCATGCCGTGCCCCCACACCGGGCCCGGCCAGCCGGGATCTCCTTCCGAGCGCGCAATGACATGGACATGCAACTGGCGGACGATGTTGCCAAGTGCGCCGCTATTTATCTTGGTGCAGCCGGTCACGCTTTTCAGCGCCTGCGCCACCATATTGGTCTCGAAGGTCAGCATCGCCTGGTCGAGCGGCGTCAAATCATGGATTTCCTCCGCGCCCGGCCGTTGCGGCACCAGAAGCAGCCACGGCCAGCGGCGGTCGTTCATCACGCGCAACTCGCACAGGCCGAGCCACATCAACTGCTCGCTGTCGGCCTCCAGACGAGCATCCAGCGTGAATCCGGCCTCGAGGCCCGGCGACATCGGCGTTTCCTTCACTTTTGTAGTATTTTTTACTTCATGGACGCTAGAGCGGCTGCCGTTAGCCCGCAAGAGGGCGGCAAGCGAATCAAGGCCGATCGTGGCGATGATGGTCCGGCGAAGAACTCAGGGTATGGCCTGCCAAGACTTTGGGCTGGAATGAAGCCACCATCTCGCGCCCCCTCTGGTCTGCCGGCCATGGCTTTCGCTCATCTGTTCTTGCTTTGTGCCGGCCGCTATGCCAGTAGTTTCAACATGGTGCTTAATCGCGCCAGCGATCCGCCTCCGAGGCGGTTTTTTATTTTCTGGTTTCGCCGCCCGTCACTGCGCCCTTGCATTTCATCGCCGGATTGCCGATATGGGAAGCGGGAGGTTGGTGGTGGACGGTCCACTCGCCAACCGGGTCAGGTCCGGAAGGAAGCAGCCCTAACGAGCCCGGAACGGGTCATTGTTCCAGCCTCCCACCTCTTCGCCTTTCTCCCGCGATATTGACGGCGCCAAGCCCTGCGGGCGAAACTATGCGCAGAAATCGGCCGCCTTGAGCCGCGGCCCTTGGAGCTTTACGGGCGAATGAGCGAAGCCGGAAATTCGGGAACGGAAAAGGCCGCCGCCTACCGCGTTCTGGCGCGCAAATACCGTCCCGCCAATTTCTCCGAACTGATCGGCCAGGAGCCGATGGTCCGCACCCTCACCAACGCTTTCGCCACCGGCCGCATCGCCCAGGCCTGGATGCTGACCGGCGTGCGCGGTGTCGGCAAGACGACGACGGCGCGCATTCTCGCGCGGGCCCTGAACTACAAAACATCTGATGTCGACCAGCCTTCGGTCGATCTTGCCGTGCCGGGCGAGCATTGCCAGGCGATTATGGAAGGCCGCCATGTCGACGTCATCGAGATGGACGCCGCCTCGCACACCGGCATCGACGACATCAGGGACATCATCGAGCGCGTGCGTTATGCGCCGGTGTCGGCGCGCTACAAGGTCTACATCATCGACGAAGTGCACATGCTCTCGACGCAGGCCTTCAACGGCCTGCTGAAGACGCTGGAAGAGCCGCCGCCGCACGTCAAATTCATCTTCGCCACCACCGAAATCAGAAAAGTTCCGATCACCGTTCTGTCGCGTTGCCAGCGCTTCGATCTCAGGCGTATCGATGCCGGCACATTGGTCGCGCACCTCTCCTCGATCGCCGGAAAGGAAGGCATCGCGGTCGATGACGACGCGCTGGCGATGATCGCCCGCGCGGCCGAGGGCTCGGCGCGCGATTCGCTGTCCATTCTCGACCAGGCGATCGCCCATGGCAGCGGCGCGGTCAGCGCCGAAGCGGTGCGCGCCATGCTCGGGCTGGCCGACCGCGCCCGCATCGTCGACCTGTTCGAACATGTGATGAAGGGCGATGTGGCGGCCGCACTGGCCGAATTCCGCAACCAGTACGACACCGGCGCCGATCCGGCCGCTGTGCTGACCGACCTGGCCGAGTTCAACCATCTCGTCACCCGGCTGCGCTTCGTGCCGACAGCCCTCGAGGACGCCTCGCTGTCGGAGGACGAGCGCCGGCGCGGCGCCGATTTCGCCAAGGCGCTGTCGGTCAGGGTGCTGTCGCGGACCTGGCAAATGCTGTTGAAAGGCATTCCCGAGGTGCAGTCCTCCAACCGGCCGGTCAGCGCCGCCGAAATGGTGCTGATCCGGCTGGCGCATGCCGCCGACCTGCCGACGCTGGACGAGGCGCTGAAATCGCTGGAGAGCGCAGCGTCGGTGCCGAATGGCGCGCCACGCTCGAATGGTGCGCCCGCAAGCTCTGGCCCAGCAAATCCGGGTAATGGTGGCGCCAGCGCCGTGGCGCAGGCGCGGATGCCGACGGCCAATGGCGGCGCCCAGACGATGCGGCTGGTCGAACCCGAGCCGATGCCTGCGCCTTTCGTTCCGGCGCCGGAGCCGGTCGCCGATGCGCCGCCAGTGCCGGTTAAATCGCTGGCCGACATCGTCGCCCTTGCCGACGCCCAGCGCGACATCGCTTTCAAGGTGCTGGTCAAGCGCTGCGTGCGCCTGGTGCGCATCGAGCCGGGCCGTATCGACGTCAGCCTGACCGATGACGCGCCGAAGATGCTGCTCAATGATCTGACCGCCAAATTGCGCGCCTGGACCGGCCGCAACTGGCTGGTGTCGCTGTCGAAGGAAGCGGGCGGCCAGACGCTGGCCGAGATGGAATCGACCAAACGCGAAAACGCCCTCCTCGATGCCAAGAGCGACCCGACCGTCGCCGCCATCCTGGCGCGGTTTCCCGGCGCCAAGATCATCGACGTGCGTATTCCCGACGCACCGGAAGCCGATGCGGCGGAGGCAGAGGTTCCGATCGAGCCGGCCACCGACGAAGACGAAACCTGAGCAACCGAAGGTCAGCGAAGCAAAAAATTGAGAGCCGGTTTTCGGAGAAGATCGTGCTTAAACAAGAAACAAATCAATCGTAGAGGACAACGCGATGAAAGATCTTCTCGGCCTGATGGGCAAGGCGAAAGAAATGCAGGCCAAGTTCCAGGCCATGCAGGACGAGATCGCCACCTTGGAAGCCACCGGACAGGCCGGCGGCGGCTTGGTCAGCGTGACGCTGACCGGCAAATTCGAGATGAAGGCGCTGAAAATCGACCCATCGCTGTTCAAGGAGGACGAGGTCGAGATTCTGGAGGATCTGCTCCTCGCCGCCCACAATGACGCCAGGGCCAAGGTCGAGCAGATGATGCAGGAAAAGACCCAGGCGCTGACCGCCGGACTGCCGATACCGCCGGGAATGAAGCTGCCGTTCTAAGGTGCTGTATGCCGGTCGAGCGAGCCCATGGCTTTGGCCCGGCCGGCCACGCTGCGAAGGCTGCGACGCTCGAAGGTCATGCCGTTACAATGGCCGAAGAGCGCAGCGGTCAACGCGGCCAGCTGTGTCCATTAGGCAACTCCGCTCACTTAATAACGCTTTAGCCATCTTTTTGCCCGAAAGTGTCTCATTCTTGCCGCAACCAGGGGCGGGCTGGCGACAGAATGAGGGGATATCTTTGATCGTGACCCGATGGAAGACGCCGTTGCTGCTCGGCGTCATCACCTCTCCGCTGTTTTTGGCCGCCTGCAGTCAGACCACGCACGGCCTGTCCGTGGCCAGCCTGACCGATACCGCTAGGTCCCGGCCCTACAATCACACAGCGAAGGACAAGGAGTGCCTCCAGCGCGCGATGTTCTTCGAATCCAACCGGTCGAGCCGCGACGGCATGATTGCCGTCGGCACGGTGGTGATGAACCGGCTGCGCTCCGGCAAGCACGGCAACACCATCTGCCAGGTGGTCGGCGAACGCGGCCAGTTCGCGCCGGGCGTGATGACACGGCCGATGAATTCGAAGGCGATGCCCGATGTCGAGGAAGCCGCCGAGGCGGTGCTCAAGGGCGAGCGCAAGACCAAGCTGAAGAACTCGATGTTCTTTCACACCGCCGGCCTGCGTTTCCCCTACAAGAACATGCACTACACCATGGTCGCCGGCGGCAACGCCTTCTACGAAAAGCGCGGCCGCAACTGGAAACCACTGCCGGACGAGCCAACCGTCGCGGTGGCGCAGGCGACGCCGCGGCGGTCGCGCGCCGCACCGGTGACGCTCATGGCCTCTGCTGCGCCGGCCGCCAAGGCGGCGCCCAGCAAGGTGACCTATGTGACGGCGATCGCATCGCAGCCGGCAAAGGCTACTTCAGGGAAGGCAACACCGGAGAAGGTGACCTTTGTGGCGATGCAGGAGCCGGACGCCGCCCGTTTCGGCAGCACCGCCGGTGCGCAACCGGCTACGTCATTTTCGGCGGCGCCGGCCGAGCCGACGATGTCGTTTGAATCGACACCCGAGAACACCGATGCCATCGGCGCGATGATCGCCGGCCAGGGCAGGCCGCTGCAAGCCTACTGAGCTATTGATAGTCGACGTCGGCAACGCAAGCCGACGCGATTGTCCCGCAGCAGCGTCGTTGCGTTCGAAGGACACGCGCCGCAGGACAGTTCCAAAACCCATTGAAAAATCCTAAACCGATGCGATGTCGAAGCGAATCGCCGGTCCCGAGATCGAACGCCTGATCCAGCTCCTGGCCAAGGTGCCGGGGCTTGGGCCCCGTTCGGCCAGGCGGGCAGCGCTTCACCTCATCAAGAAGAAGGAGCAGTTGCTGTCGCCGCTCGCCGCCGCCATGAGCGAGGCGGTCGACAAGGTGCGCATCTGCTCGACCTGCGGCAATGTCGATACGTCCGACCCCTGCATGATCTGCACCGATCCGCGCCGCGACGCCGGCACGCTCATCGTCGTCGAGGACGTGGCCGACCTGTGGGCGCTGGAGCGGGCGGCCGCCATGAATGTCCGCTATCACGTGCTCGGCGGCTCGCTGTCGCCGCTCGACGGCATCGGCCCCGAGCAGCTCAACATCCGCTCGCTGGTCGACCGCGTCGCCGGCGGCGAGGTCAAGGAGGTGATCCTTGCCGTCAACGCCACCGTCGAGGGCCAGACCACCGCGCATTATCTCACCGATCAATTGTCCGGCTTCGATATCAAGGTGACGCGGCTGGCGCATGGCGTCCCGGTCGGCGGCGAACTCGACTATCTCGACGAAGGCACGCTGGCCGCCGCGCTGCGCTCGCGGACGGCGTTTTGAGGCGATTGGGGGGAGGTATTCTTGAGATGATTGCGTTCTGTGGCGCCCCCCTCTGTCCTGCCGGACATCTCCCCCACTTGGGGGGAGATTGGCTGTCATCCCGGCTTTCGCAAACCTCCAGCGTTGGAGGAAAAGCGCCGTGGTCAAAGCTGCCAATCTCCCCCCGAGTGGGGGAGATGTCCGGCAGGACAGAGGGGGGCGCCACAGAACGCGGACTTCGCGGACTGGCGATTTTTCTGGTCGCGCTAACCGGACTTTTGATTTCCACCCCCGCCTCCGCCACAAAACTCGACACCCAGTTCCGCGCCTGGCTCAACAACGACCTCTGGCCCGAAGCCAACGCCAACGGCATCTCCAGAAAAACCTTCGACGCCGCCTTCGACGGCATCAAACCGAACCTCAAACTGCCCGACCTGGTAATGCCGGGCAAAAAAGCGACGACGCCGCAAAAGCAGCATCAGGCCGAGTTCGATTCGCCCGGCGCCTATTTCGCCGAAAAGACGGTTCGCGCCGTGACCGCTGGTGGGCGCACCCGCAAGGCGGCCAATGCCAGGACCATTGCCGCGATCGAGAAGCGCTACGGCGTGCCGGGCGAGGTGCTGCTGGCGATCTGGGGCCGCGAGAGCGGCTTTGGCGCGGCGAAAATGCCTTACGACGCCTTCGAAGTGCTGGGGACCAAGGCCTTCATGGCGACCAGGAAGGATTTCTTCCGTACCGAGCTTATGGCGGCGCTCGAGATCGTCGAGCGCGGGCTGGCCCCGGTCGGCGCGATGAAATCGTCATGGGCCGGCGCACTCGGCCAGCCGCAGTTCATGCCGAGTTCGTTCCTCAAACATGCCGTCGACTTCGATGGCGACGATCGGGTCGACATTTGGAACTCGGTGCCGGACACGCTGGCCTCGATCGCCAACTACCTCGTCCATTATGGCTGGGTGAAGGGCCGCGGCTGGGGTTTTGAGGTGACGGTGCCGGAAGCGGTCTCCTGTTCGCTCGAAGGCCCGGACCAGGGCAAGAGGATTTCCGAGTGGGCTGATCTGGGCATCAAGCGCATCGCGGCAAGACCGTTCCCGGCGCGCGAATTGAAGGCCGAAGGCTTTCTTCTGATGCCGGCCGGGCGCAGCGGTCCAGCCTTCATCGTCACGCCCAATTTCTACGTCCTGAAGCAATACAACACCAGCGATCTCTACGCCCTGTTTATCGGCCACGGCGCTGACCGCATCGCCAACGGCGACAGCAATTTTTCGGGGCGCTGGCGTGCGGTCGGCGGGCTCCACAGGTCCGACATCGCCACCTTGCAGCGGGCGCTGGAGGCCGAGGGCTACGACGTCGGCAGCGCCGATGGCCTGCCCGGTTTCAAGACGCGCCGGTCGATCGGCAAATGGCAGGCGAAGAACGGTCGCGCCGCCACCTGTTTTCCCGACGCCGACCTGGTCACCGCGTTGAAATAGCTGCACTCCGGGTGTCGTTTTCGGCGGTGGTTGCTTGCCTGATCTGGTCCAACAAACAGCTTTGCAAATGCTCGTTGCCGCGCCTGAAACCGCCGGATATGGTGAGGCCGAACTGGATAAAAATCACCTAGACGCCGGTTCAGGGTCACCGTCCGATTAGAGCGCCGCGCGTCCGTTGGACGCGCAAGGGACGCTCTAAGACTTTGAACTACACATCGTGCTTTCCGAAAATCGATTCCGATTTTCGGGCCGATGTGTCAAGTAAATGCCAAAACCCTGAGCCGGGAACTCAGGTCAACAAAACAGGGAACAGTTAAAAATGATGATGGAAAAGTTTGCCCTACGCTCCCGCGTCCTGCTTGCCGGCGCAGCCATGTCCGCGCTGCTTCTGGCCGGTGCGCCTGCCCTTGCTGTCACGCCGGCCGACACGCTGGTCGAGGGTTTCGCCATCGACGACATCATCTCGATGGATCCGGGCGAGGCGTTCGAGCTGTCGACCGCCGAGGTCACCGGCAACACCTACGACCTGCTTGTCCGCCTCGACTTGAGCGACACGTCCAATGTCAAGGGCGATCTCGCCGAAAGCTGGACTGTCTCCGACGACGGCCTGACCTACACTTTCAAGCTCAAGCCCGGGCTGAAATTTGCATCGGGCAATCCGATCACCGCGGCTGATGTCGCCTATTCGTTCGAGCGCGCCATCAAGCTCGACAAGAGCCCGGCCTTCATCATCGGCCAGTTCGGCATCAATGGCGACAACGTCACCGAGAAAGCCAAGGCCATCGATGACACGACGTTCCAGTTCACCGTCGACAAGGCCTATGCGCCGAGCTTCGTCCTGAACTGCCTGTCGGCAACCGTCGCCTCGGTTGTCGACAGCAAGCTGGTCAAGGAGCATGCCGCCGCGGTGACGCCCAGCGATGACTACAAATACGACAACGACTTCGGCAACGCCTGGCTGAAGACCGGCTATGCCGGCTCCGGCGCCTTCAAGCTGCGCGAATGGCGGGCCAACGAGGTCGTCGTCATGGAGCGCAACGACAATTACCACGGCGAAAAGGCCAAGCTCGCCCGCGTCATCTATCGCAACATGAAGGAAAGCTCGGGCCAGCGCCTGGCGCTGGAGGCCGGCGACATCGACGTTGCCCGCAATCTCGAGCCGAACGACCTCGACGCCATCGCCAAGAACGCCGATCTCACCACCACCAGCGCGCCGAAGGGCACGGTCTTCTACATCAGCCTCAATCAGAAGAACCCGAACCTCGCCAAGCCGGAGGTTCGCCAGGCCTTCAAATATCTCGTCGACTATGATGCCTTGAGCTCGACCATCCTCAAGGGCATCGGCGAGATCCACCAGACCTTCCTGCCAAAAGGCGTGCTTGGCGAGCTGGACGAAAATCCGTTCAAATTCGACCTCGCCAAGGCCAAGGAACTGCTCGCCAAGGCCGGCTTGGCCGACGGCTTCAGCGTCACCATGGACGTACGCAACACCCAGCCGGTGACCGGCATGGCGGAATCGTTCCAGCAGACGCTCGGCCAGGCCGGCGTCAAGCTGGAGATCATTCCCGGCGACGGCAAACAGACGCTGACCAAGTACCGCGCCCGCAACCACGATATCTATATCGGCCAGTGGGGTCAGGATTATTTCGATCCGAACTCCAATGCCCAGACCTTCGCCAGCAACCCCGACAATTCGGATGAAGGCAAGACCAAGACGTTGGCGTGGCGCAACGCCTGGGACATTCCGGAATTGAGCAAGGAAACCGAGGCGGCCCTGCTCGAGAAGGACCCGGCCAAGCGCGCCGCAATGTACCAGGATCTGCAGAGGAAGGTTCTCGAAGCCAGTCCTTTCATCATCGTCCACCAGCAGCTGGAAGTGGCCGGCCTGCGCAAGAACCTCAAGGGTTTTGCGCTCGGCCCGAGCTTCGACACCAATTTCGTCAGCCAGATCTCCAAGGAGTGACGCCGGCGGACGCGCCGCGTGAGTACTGTTGAAAGCGAAGCGACGGCAGGGCGCGGCAGCGCCCGTGCTGTCGCTGTCGCCTCGTCGATCGCCCGTTTCCTGGTCACCGCGATAACCACCTATCTCGGTCTTCTCGCGGTGACCTTCTTCATCGGCCGGGTCATCCCGATCGACCCGGTGCTGGCGGTGCTCGGCGACCGGGCGCCGGCCAATGTCGTCGAGCGGACGCGCCGCGAGATGGGGCTCGACCTGCCGCTGATCGAGCAGTTCTACATCTATGTGAAGAATGCCCTGAACGGCAATTTCGGCACCTCGGTGCTGACCACCAATCCTGTCATGACCGACATCCGCCGCGCCTTTCCGGCGACGATCGAGCTGGCGACGCTGGGAACGCTGATCGGTGCTTTGCTTGGTGTGCCGCTCGGCGTGCTGGCCGCGGTCCGGCGCGGCAGCATCATCGATCAGATTGTCCGCATCATCGGACTGGTCGGCTACTCCGTGCCGATCTTCTGGCTGGGACTGCTGGCGCTCGTGCTGTTCTACGCCAGGCTGCAATGGGTGGCTTTTCCCGGCCGCCTCGACATCGTCTACGAATACACCTTCACCCCGATCACCGGCTTTTATCTCCTGGATGCGCTGTGGCAGCGGCAGTGGGATGTGTTTCGCGATGCCTTCCGCCACATCATCCTGCCGGCCTCGCTGCTTGGCTATTTCTCGCTCGCCTATATCAGCCGGATGACGCGATCGTTCATGCTGAACGAGCTTGCCCAGGAATATATCGTCGCGGCGCGCGCCAAGGGCCTGTCGGAAACGCGCATCATCTGGGGCCACGCGCTGCGCAACGCGGCGGTGCCGATGGTCACCGTGATCGCACTCTCCTATGCCGGTCTGCTCGAAGGCTCGGTGCTCACCGAGACCGTGTTTTCCTGGCCGGGTATCGGCCTCTACATCACCAATTCCCTGCAGAACGCCGACATGAACGCCGTGCTCGGTGGCACCATCATCATCGGCTCGGTGTTCATCGGCATCAATCTCCTGTCCGACCTGCTCTACCGGGTGCTCGACCCAAGGACCAAGGTACGATGAGCGCTGAAGCAATCCAGAGCCGCCGCGACTGGCTGCTCAGCGAGCGGCCGGCGTCGCGCATGCAGGCCAGGCTCGGCCGCGCCTATGTCGCGTGGCGGCGCTTTTCAGCCAACCGGCTGGCGTTTCTCGGCCTGCTCATCATCATCGCTTTGCTGGTGGTCGCCGCCTTTGCCAATGTGCTGGCGCCCTATTCGCCGACATTCGGCGACCTCAAGGGCTCGCGGCTGCTGGCGCCAAGTGCCGAGCACTGGTTCGGCACCGACGACCTTGGCCGCGACATCCTTTCGCGCGTCATCTTCGGCTCGCGATGGACGCTTTACGTCGTCATTCTCGTCGCAGTCATCGCCGCTCCTATCGGCCTGCTGGTCGGCACAGTCGCCGGTTATGCCGGCGGCTGGATCGATGCGATCCTGATGCGTATCACCGACATCTTTCTCGCCTTTCCGAAGCTGATCCTGGCGCTGGCCTTCGTCGCCGCACTTGGCCCTGGCATCGAGAATGCGGTGCTCGCCATCGCCGTCACCTCATGGCCGCCCTACGCCCGTATCGCGCGTGCCGAAACGCTCACCGTGCGCAATTCGGATTACATCAAGGCGGTGCAATTGATGGGCGCCTCGCCGTTCCGCATCGTGCTGCGCCATATCATGCCGCTCTGCATCTCGTCGCTGATCGTCAGGGTGACGCTCGACATGGCCGGCATCATCCTGACCGCCGCCGGTCTCGGCTTCCTCGGCCTCGGCGCGCAACCGCCGCTGCCGGAATGGGGCGCGATGATCGCGTCGGGCCGCCGCTTCGTGCTCGACCAATGGTGGGTGGCCGGTGCACCGGGCTTTGCCATCCTCATCGTCAGCCTCGGCTTCAACCTGCTCGGCGACGGCCTGCGAGACGCGCTCGACCCGCGCAGTGGTGACCAATGAGCACGCTTCTCGAGGTCGACGATCTGCGCGTCACCTTCCCGACGCGCACCGGCCGCATCGAGGCGGTGCGCGGCGTTTCCTTTTCGCTCGGCCGCGAACGGCTCGGCATCGTCGGCGAGAGCGGTTCCGGCAAGTCGCAGACCGGCCGCGCCATCATGGGCCTGACCCCGCCGCAGGCCGAGGTCACGGCCAGGAAACTTGCCTTCGACGGCATCGACCTGCTCGCCGCCTCGCCCCGCGACCGCCGGGCGCTCCGCGGCAAGCGCATCGCCATGATCCTGCAGGATCCAAAATACTCGCTCGACCCGGTGATGAGCATCGGCCGCCAGATCGTCGAGACGCTGCGCACGCATGAGAAGGTCGGCAAGGCCGAAGCCCGCGATCGCGCGCTTGCCATGCTGGAGGCGGTGCAGATCCGTGACCCCGCCCGTGTCTTCGACCTGCATCCGCACGAGGTGTCGGGCGGCATGGGCCAGCGCGCCATGATCGCCATGATGCTGATTGCCGGGCCGGAGATGATGATCGCCGACGAACCGACCTCGGCGCTCGACGTCACCGTTCAGCTCGACGTCCTCGGCATCCTCGACAGGCTGGTCAGCGAGCGCGGCATGGGGCTGATCTTCATCTCGCACGATCTGCGCCTGGTCTCGTCCTTCTGCGACCGGGTGATCGTCATGTATGCCGGCAGGGTGGTCGAACAGCTCAAGGCGTCGGAGCTCGGCCGCGCCCAGCATCCCTATACGCGCGGCCTGCTCAACTGCATGCCCAAGATCGGCGCCGACCGCCACCCGCTGCCGGTGCTCGACCGCAAGCCGGAGTGGGCGGCATGACGGCAGCACTTTCCGCCGACAGGCTGGAGGTGGTCTTCGACCGCTTTCGCGCGCTGAAGGGTGTCAGCCTCGAGGTGCAATCCGGCGAATCCTTCGGCCTGGTCGGCGAATCCGGCTCCGGCAAATCGACGCTGTTGCGCGCGATTGCCGGCCTCGCGCCGGCCGCTTCGGGCAGCATCACCGTCAACGGGAAAAAACTCGGCAAGCGCCGCGACAAGGCCTTCTATCGCGAGGTGCAGATGGTCTTCCAGGACCCCTACGGCTCGCTGCATCCGCGCCAGACCGTCGACCGCCTGCTGCAGGAGCCGCTCGCCATCCACGGCTTTGCCGATGGCGAGAAGCGCATCCAGCGGGCGCTCGACGAGGTCGGGCTCGGCACCGGCTTCCGCTTCCGCTATTCGCATCAATTGTCGGGTGGCCAGCGCCAGCGGGTGGCGATTGCGCGGGCGCTGATCCTCGAACCGGCGATCCTGCTGCTCGACGAGCCGACCTCGGCGCTCGACGCTTCCGTGCAGGCGGAGGTGCTCAACCTGTTGGAAGACATCCGGCGGCGGCGCAAGCTGACCTTCCTGATGGTCAGCCACGACCTCGCCATCATCACCCATATGTGCGAGCGGCTGATGGTGATGCAGAACGGCGAGGCGGTCGAGCACCTCACCGCTGATGACCTCGTCGAGCGCCGCGTCAGCAAGGATTACACGCGCAATTTGCTCAGGGCGAGCGAGGGGTTTGTGCGGACGGCGTGAGTCAAATCAGCTGTCCGCGAAGGAATGCGACCTTAGCGGCGGCAGGCCCAATCGCCTGGTGGCGCTGCCAACTTGAGGAAAACATGAAATAAGGCCAGAACAGTTCCCGGCAGTCATCCAAACGAGAACGGGCGTCGGCCCGGTGAGGGAACATCATGAAGAACTCAGCCATTTCCGAACGCAAGAACCAGTCGATCTCGCGCGGCGTCGGCATGACCACGCAGATTTATGCCGACCGCGCCGAGAACTCGGAAATCTGGGATGTCGAGGGCCGTCGCTACATCGATTTCTCGTCCGGCATCGCCGTCGTCAACACCGGCCACCGCCATCCCAAGGTGATCGAGGCGGTCAAGGCGCAGCTCGACCGCTTCACCCATACCTGCCACCAGGTGGTGCCCTATGAGAGCTATGTCAGGCTGGCCGAACGGCTGAACGGCTTGCTGCCGGGAAAATTCGACAAGAAGACGATTTTCGTCACCACCGGTGCCGAAGCGGTGGAGAACGCCATCAAGATCGCCCGCAACGCAACCGGCCGTCCGGCGGTCATTGCCTTTGCCGGCGGCTTCCATGGCCGCACCTTCATGGGCATGGCGCTGACCGGCAAGGTTGTGCCCTATAAGGTCGGCTTCGGCGCCATGCCGGCCGATGTTTTCCACGCGCCGTTCCCGGTGGCGCTGCATGGGATCACGGTCGCCGATTCGCTGGCCGCGCTCGACCGGCTGTTCAAGGCCGATGTCGATCCGGCCCGCGTCGCCGCCATCATCGTCGAGCCGGTGCAGGGCGAGGGCGGATTTTACGAGGCGCCGCGCGACTTCATGACGGCGCTGCGCAAGATCTGCGACCAGCACGGCATGCTGTTGATCGCCGACGAGGTGCAGACCGGTTTTGCCCGCACCGGAAAGATGTTCGCCATGGATCATCACGAAGTGGCGCCCGACATCACCACCATGGCCAAGAGCCTTGCCGGCGGCTTCCCGCTGTCGGCGGTCACCGGCCGCGCCGAGATTATGGATGCGCCCAGCCCCGGCGGGCTTGGCGGCACCTATGGCGGCAGCCCGATCGGCGTTGCCGCGGCGCATGCCGTGCTCGACGTGATCGAAGAGGAAAAGCTCTGCGACCGCGCCAACACGCTGGGCAACCGGCTGAAGCAGCGGCTGCAATCGATCCGCGACGACACGCCGGAGATCGTCGATATCAGAGGCCCGGGCTTCATGAACGCTGTCGAGTTCAACGATGTGAAGAAGGGCCTGCCGTCGGCCGAGATCGCCAATGCGGTCCGGCTGAAGGCGCTCGACAAGGGCCTGATCCTGCTCACCTGCGGCGTCTACGGCAACGTCATCCGCTTCCTCGCGCCAATCACCATCCAGGACGGCGTCATGAACGAAGCGCTCGACATCCTGGAAAGCTCGATCCGCGAGGTCCGCGCCGCCTGAGCGGATCTTTCTCCCTTCTCCCCTTGTGGGAGAAGGTGGATCGGCGCGCAGCGCCGAGACGGTTGAGGGGTGTTGGACGGAGTGCCAAGCTGGAACACCCCTCATCCGACCTCGCTTCGCGAGGCCACCTTCTCCCACAAGGGGAGAAGGGAAGGATATCAACACATCCTTATTCAGCGGCGCGGACGGGCTCTACCTGCTGGAAAGCGGCGAGCGCCGCCTTCAATCCGTCCGGTCCCGTCGCAACCGTCTGCGGCGTCGGCGAAAAGCCGGCGCCGAGCATCTTGCGGCCAAGCATGTGGTCGCCAGGCCGGTTGACCGATTCGATGCCGAGCAGACGATTCCCAGCATAGTGGTAGATGGAGAACCGGTTCTCGTTTACGTCGCCGAGCACGACATGGCTGTCGCCGCCCGAAATCAGGCCGACCATCTGCAGCTTGATGTCACCGATGTCGGACCAGAACCACGGCACCGCCGCAAAGGCGTCCGCATGGCCGAGAACGGTGCGTGCTGCAAGACGCGCCTGGTCGGTCGCATTCTGCACCGATTCCAGCCGCACATCGCCGCCGGTGAGCCAGTGCCGGTAGGAAGCGGCATCGCCAATGGCGAGGATTTCGGGCACCGACGTGCGCATCTGCTGGTCGACGCGGATGCCGTTGGCGATAGTGATGCCGGCGGCTTGCGCCAGTTCGACATTCGGCACGACGCCGATGCCGATGATGACCATCTGCGCCGGCAGCCGATCGCCGGATGCGGTGATTGCCGCCGAGACATGGCCGTTCTCGGCTTCGAGCCGTGCAATCGTGGTGCCGGTGAGAATGCGCACGCCGGTCGCTTCCAGCCGCTGCCGCACGTGGCGCGCGATGATCGGCGCCACCGCCCGGCCGAGCAGCCGGTCGACCGCCTCGACCACGATGACCTTGCGGCCGGCCGCTGTGAGCGTCGCGGCGATCTCCAGCCCGATGAAGCCGCCGCCGAGGATGACGACATCCTCGCTCTGCGCGCTCAATTCGCGGATCAGGCGCGCGTCGGCGAGCGAGCGCAGCGACACCACGCCCGAAAAATCCGAACCCGGCAGCGACAGCATGCGCGGCCGCGAACCGGTCGCCAGGATCAGCCGGTCGAACGGCAGTGTGCCGCCATCCGATAGCTCCAGCCTGCGGCCGCCGGCATCGATGCGATCGATGCGGACGCCCGGCCGGTAGTTGATCGCGCTGCCGGTATAAAAAGCCTCGCCGCGCAGCGGCTGCGGTTTGGCCTCCTGATCCTTGATGAAGGTCTTCGATAGCGGCGGCTTGTGGTAGGGCAGTTCGTCCTCATCGCTGATGAGGATCACGGGTTCGTCGTAGCCGTCCTCGCGCAGGCTGGCGGCCGCTTGCACGCCCGCATGACCCGCACCGACAATGACCACACCGTTTTTCATCGCAGCCCCAATTCCTCATCTCTCCTAGGCGTTATCCAAGTCTAGGACGTCTCGCCAAGTGGCGATTGTCTGACGCCGCCGCAAGACCACCCTTGCGGGTCGCACCCGGAATGGCGGTCTGTCAATCGTTCGTTCGACGGCGGCGCGGCAATACGGCTAAAGTTGATACTTGCAGTTTAGAATAATTCTAAACTGTTGTTTCAATTGGCTTTTCTCTCTGAAATTGGTTGACTTCCGGCACCTTCATCGCTTTATGGAAGCGTGCGCGTCAAGCGCATCCCTTTGATGTCTGGGCCTTGAACCCTTTCGATTGGAGGCATTTCGATGTCTTTCTTCCGCAAACCGCGCTATGCCGCGGCCTGTATCTCGCTCAATGGCATGGACCTGCCTTGGCGCCGATTGCCTGCCGACGCGCCTTTGGCGCCGGCATTTTCACTGAATTCCCGAGGGAGAAGACAATCATGAGAGCGATGATCACGGCGCGATATGGCAGCAGGCTTGCAGCGATCGGCGCCACGGTGGTCTTGACGGCGGCGATATTCGTGCTGCCGGCCAAGGCGGAAACCGATGCCAAGGCGGTCATCAAGACCTATTCCGATATTGCGCTCGCCAAATATGAGGATTCGCTGACCACGGCGCAGGCGCTCGGCAAGGCTGTCGACGCGCTGCTCGCCAAGCCTTCGGTGGAAACGCTCACCGCCGCCCGCGAGGCCTGGAAAGCGTCGCGCGTTCCCTATCAGCAGACCGAAGTCTATCGCTTCGGCAACGCCATCGTCGACGACTGGGAAGGCAAGGTGAACGCCTGGCCGCTGGACGAAGGCCTAATCGATTATGTCGCCGAGAACTACGGCACCGAGTCGGACGCGAATGCACTGTATACCGCCAATGTGATCGCCAACAAGTCGATCGAGATCGACGGCAAGAAGATCGACGCCACCAATCTTACTCCCGAGTTCCTCTCCGGCACGCTGCAGGAGGCCGGCGGCATCGAGGCCAATGTGGCGACCGGTTATCACGCCATCGAATTCCTGCTGTGGGGCCAGGACCTGCACGGCACCGGGCCGGGCGCTGGCGAACGGCCCTATACCGACTACGACCTCGCCAACTGCACCGGCGGCAATTGCGATCGTCGCGCGCAGTACCTGAAGTCGGCGAGCGAGCTTCTGGTTTCCGATCTGCAGGACATGGTCAACGACTGGAAGGAAGGCGGCGCCGCCCGCAAGAACCTTGTCGATGGCGAGCCGAAAGCCGGCATCTCGACCATCCTCACCGGCATGGGCTCGCTGTCCTACGGCGAACTCGCCGGCGAGCGCATGAAGCTCGGCCTGCTGCTGCACGACCCGGAAGAGGAGCATGACTGCTTCTCCGACAACACCTACGATTCCCATCTCTACGATGCCGTCGGCATTCGCGCCGCCTATAAGGGCAACTACACCCGCCTCGACGGCACCGTCGTCAAAGGACCGTCGGTATCCGACATGGTCAAGGAGGCCGATCCGGCGGTCGACAAGGAACTGTCGGACAAGCTTGATGTCACCGTCGCCAAGATGGAAGCCATCAAGGCGCGAGCGCTTGGCGGCGAGGCCTATGACCAGCAGATCGGCGAAGGCAATACGCAAGGCAACGCCACCGTGCAGGCGGCGATCGACGCGCTGGTCGACCAGACCAAGTCGATCGAACGCGCCGTCGGCATCCTGAAACTCAATGCCATAGCCTTCGAGGGCTCGGACAGCCTCGATGCGCCGGACAAGGTGTTTCAGTAAGGCGTCGATGCCCGGAGCCCGAACCGAAAGTCCGCGTCGCGAAGTGGAAGTCGGTCTCGGCTCCAGGCTCCACTCAAGAAAATAAGCCACACGGCGCTGAGCACGCGCCGTCAGCCACACAGAGCAAATAATGCTGATCTGCCATTGCAACATCATCACCGAGAAGGAGATTGAGCAGACGATCGTCGGGCTGCTGGATCAGGATCCCTGGCAGCTTATCGTGCCGGCGAAGATCTATCATGCCATGCAGAAGCGTGGTCGCTGTTGCGGCTGCTTCCCAAATGTGGTCGAAACGATCATTCGGGTAACCGAAAATTACCACGCCCGCTCGGAGGCGAGCGGCGTGGACGTCGTTTCACACCTGGATCGCGTCAGAGGCCTGCGCGTCCAATACGGGAGCAGAACCCATGAAAGGCGAACAACAGATCATAGAGCGGCTTAACGAAGCTCTGTTTCTGGAACTTGGAGCAGTCAATCAGTACTGGGTGCATTTCCGGCTGCTGGAGGACTGGGGATACGCCAAGCTGGCAAAGAAGGAACGCGCCGAATCGATCGAGGAGATGCACCATGCCGACCGGCTCGTGGCCCGTATCATCTTCCTTGAAGGCCATCCGAACCTGCAGTCGGTAGCGCCGCTGCGCATCGGACAGAATGTCAAGGAAGTGCTCGAATCGGATCTTGCCGGCGAGTATGACGCGCGCACTGCCTACAAACGGTCGCGCGAGATTTGTGACGAAGCAGGTGACTATGTGACGATGAAGCTGTTCGAGGATTTGTTGTCCGACGAGGAAGGTCATATCGACTTCCTCGAGACGCAACTCGACCTGCTCGCCTCGATCGGCGAGGAAAAATACGGCCAGCTCAACGCCGCATCGGCCGACGAGGCGGATTAGGGACATGCGGGAATGCGGCGCCGCTTAGACTACTTGCGCCGCTTGCGGCGGGCCGAGGATTGCGGCCTGCCGTCCCAGCACAACCTGCGATACGGCTGGCTTCGCCGGCTTTCGCCTGCCGTAGTGGTCGTGCTGACCGCCTCGGCGCTGGCCGGCGCGCCCGAACCGGCGGGTCTCGCCACCAGCCGTGCCGATCTGACGCCGAAGGATCTGGCGCGCGCCATTGCCATCACCAGGCCGACCAGGGATTTCTCCAAGCCCGAGCAGTTCGAGCCGATGCAGGGCGGCGCCGGCACGTCGCGGAAAGGCGCCAACAAGGACGCTTTCTCGCAATCTTCCGCCAATGTCACTTTCGAGGAACAAGGCACCTTCAAGCTCGGCAATGCTCTTTTCCGCAAGAACTGGGTGTCATCGCCCTCGTCGACGCAGGCATCGGACGGGCTTGGTCCGCTGTTCAACGAGCGGGCGTGCCAGAATTGCCATCTGAAGGACGGTCGCGGTCATCCGCCGCAAGCCGACAGCGGCACCACCTCGATGTTCCTGCGGCTGGCGCGGCAGGCGAGCACCGAGGAGGAGAAAGCAGCGCTCGCCGCCGGCAAGGTGCTCAACTTCCCCGATCCGGTCTACGGCTCGCAATTGCAGGAACTGGCCGTTCCGGGCCTTCGCGGCGAAGGCAGGATGCGTGTCGTCTATCAGGAGCAAAAAGCCACCCTGCCGGACGGCACCGTGGTTTGGCTGCGCAAGCCGAGCTATTCGGTCGATGATCTTGCCAACGGGCCGCTCGATCCGCACACCACGCTTTCGCCGCGCTTGACGCCGCCGATGATCGGCCTCGGCCTGGTCGAGCAAATCGCGCCGGCCGACATTCTCGCCAGTGCCGATCCGGACGATCGCAACAGTGACGGCATCTCCGGCAAGCCCAATATCGTGCGCGACGGCCAGAGCGGCGAGCCGACGCTCGGCCGCTTTGGCTGGAAGGCGCAGACACCTTCGATTCGCCAGCAAGCGGCGGACGCGTTCGCCGGCGACATCGGCATTTCGACGCCGGAAGTGCCGAACCACTGGGGCGATTGCACCGCGGCCGAAAAGAACTGCCTTGCCATGGCCAACGGCGTACAGGAGCGGCTCGGCCCGGTCGAGGCGCCGCCGCCGGTGATGGACCTGGTCACCTTCTATTCGCAAAACCTCGCCGTGCCGGCGCGGCGCGATCTCGACAAGCCCGATGTGCTGGCCGGCAAGAAGCTGTTCTACGACATGGGCTGCATTGCCTGCCATACGCCGAAATTCGTCACCCGCCGCGGCACGCCCAACAAGGCGCAGGCCTTCCAGCTGATCTGGCCCTATTCCGATTTTCTGCTGCACGACATGGGGCCGGGCCTCGCCGACGGGCAAGCGGTGGGCGATGCCAGCGGGAGCGAATGGCGCACGCCGCCGCTGTGGGGCATCGGTCTTACCCAGACCGTCAACGGCAACACCTTCTTCCTGCACGACGGGCGGGCGCGCACCCTGACCGAGGCGATCCTGTGGCATGGCGGCGAGGGGCAAAAGGCGCGCGACCGCTTTGCCGCCGCCGCCGCGCCCGATCGCGCCGCACTGATCAAATTCCTGGAGTCTTTGTGATGTCGAAGCGTCTGGCGTTTGTCCTGGTTCTCCCGCTGGTCCTCGCCGGCTCATTGCCGGCGTCCGCAGCGGTGAAGGCTTCCGACGTGATCCAGCGAGCGATCGACGGCTTTGTCCGCCCGGCCTATGCACGCCTGCAAGACCATGCCGACAGCCTGAGCAAGGCAGTGCGGACGCTGTGCGACGCGCCTTCGCAGGACCATCTCGATGCGGCGCGCGCCGAATTCTCCGGCACCGTGGATGCCTGGTCGGTCGTCGAGATCATCCGCATCGGGCCGATCACGCAGAACAACCGGCTGGAACGCATGCTGTTTTGGCCGGACCGCAAGAGCATCGGTCTGAGGCAGGTGCAGGCGGCGTTGGCCAGTAAAGACCGGACCGCCGCCGATCCGGCCCATCTGGCGAAAAAGAGCGTCGCCATGCAAGGGCTCGGCGCGCTGGAATTCGTGCTTTACGGCGACGGCGCCGAGCGGCTCGCCGGCAGGGACGATCCCTATCGCTGCGCTTACGGCGCGGCCGTCGCCGGCAACATCGAAACGATTGCCGCCGAGGTCAGCGACGCCTGGAACAAGCCCGACGGCTTTGCAGCACTTTGGGCCAATCCGGGGCCGCAGAACGCACTCTACCGCGACGGCACGGAAGCGGTGACCGAACTGGTCGGCGTCTTCATCAACGAACTGGAGATGGTCCGTGACGTGCGCCTGAAAGGTTTTCTGGGCAGTAGCCCGCAGGCCGACAAGCCGAAACAGGCGATCTACTGGCGTTCACAAAACACCGCGCGTTCGCTGACCGGAAATCTTTCGGGCATGGACGCTCTGTTCCAGGCTTCGCAGCTTGGCGACGCGCTGTCGCCCGATGCGCGCTGGATGGCGGAATCGATCCACATCCAGCTCGTCAACGGCGCCGCCGACGCCACCGCCATCAGAGGCCCGATCGACAAGGCGCTTGCCGATCCGGCGCTGCGCCAGAAGCTCGACCATTTCTCGCTTGTGACATCCAGCCTGTCGACCCTCATCGGCACCAGGCTAACCGCCGAATTCGGCCTGACCGCCGGGTTCTCGTCGCTCGACGGAGACTGATTCTGAAAACGTCGCTGATCGACCGCCGCGACTTCCTGAGGGCTGCCGGGGCAGGCTTTGTTGCCGCGATGGCGCCGCCGGCATGGGCGAAGACGCTTAGCACGGACGCCGTCTTCGCCACCGCTTTCGTCAAGCGCGACGGCAGCTATGGCGCGGCGATCCTGTCCGAGGCCGGCAATGTGCTGCATGCCATCGACCTGCCCGCCCGCGGTCACGACGTCACCTTCGATCCGCTGTCGAAACGCTCGGTGGTCTTTGCCAGGCAGCCCGGCACTTTCGCGGTTGTGTTCGACCATACCGGCCGCGACGAGCCGCTGACCATTGCCAGCATCAGTGGCCGGCATTTCTTCGGCCACGGCGTGTTTTCGACCGACGGTGCGCTGCTCTACGCCACCGAGAACGATTTCGACAATGCCGCCGGCGTGGTCGGCGTCTATGACGCGCGTGCGAAATTCAAGCGCGTTGGCGAGTTCCCGACCTATGGCATGGGTCCGCACGAGCTGCTGCTGCTCGGCGACGGCAGGACGATTGCCGTCGCCAATGGCGGCATCGAGACGCATCCCGATTATGGCCGCGCCGAGCTCAACGTCGCGACGATGAAGCCATCTTATGTGCTGGTCGACCGCCTTACCGGCGACCTTGTCGAAAAGCACGAATTGCCGCCGGCGCTGCACCAGCTTTCGATCCGGCATATGGATACCGACAAATCCGGCGCGGTCTGGTTCGGCTGCCAGTACAGGGGGCCGGGCGGCGATCGTCCGTTGCTGGTCGGCCGCGCCGCGCGCGGCAAGGATCTGCAACTGCTCGACATGCCGCAGGACGTGCTGTCCGGCTTCAGGAATTACATCGGCTCGGTCGCCGCCAACCCTGCTTCCGGTACCGTCGCAGTGTCCTCGCCGGAAGGCAACTCGCTTGCCATCATCGATGCGGCCAGCGGCCGGATCGTCGCCACCAGCGCACTGGCAGAGGTCTGCGGCGTGGCGCCCGACGGGACGAGCTTCATGGCGACGACCGGCACGGGGCAGATAGCCCAAGCCGGCGGCGCGACACGGTCCGAGCCGAACTATGTCTGGGACAATCACATGCTGCGCATCGACCAGGCCGCATAGTGCGGCACTGGTTCATTGACGGTTGTGGTCGCCGAGAGTTACCTCTTTTTGGGCGAGGTCGAAGCGAAGCCGCCAAACGATTTATGCATTATCCCCTTGCAGGGACGAGCCATGGCAGGCACAGGGAAATTGTCTTTCGAACCCCCTGTGCCCCAAGCGGGCGCTGCCAACCGGCCGTCTCATGAAGTTGCTTGCCATCGATTGTGCCGCCAATCTCTGCGCCGCCTGTGTCTACGACGCGGCGGCCGGGAAGGAACTCGGCCGCTCGGTGCTCGATCTCGGCAAGGGCCATGCCGAACATCTGATGGCAGTGATCGAAGAGGCGTTGACGATCGGCGGCACCGACTATGCCGGTCTTGGCGCCATCGCTGTCTCCACCGGCCCGGGCTCCTTCACCGGCCTGCGCGTCGGCGTCTCGGCGGCGCGGGGCCTGGCGCTGGCGCTGAAAATCCCGGCAATCGGGGTGACGACGCTGGAAGCGCTGGCGGCGCAGGCGAAAGAGACATTTCCCGGCCGCGCCGTGCTGGCCGCGCTCGACGCCGGCCGCGAGGAGATCCATGCGGCGCTTTACGACGAAGCATCCGTTTTGATTTACGGTCCCGCGGTGGCCACGCTTTCGCAAGCCGCCGCCATGGCGGTTGACGGGTTTCCGGTTCTGGCCGGCACCGCGGCCACGCAAATTGCTGCATCGGCCGGGCGCGCCTTCGACGTCGGCCCGACAAGCGCCACTTCGGATATCGCAATCTATGCCCGGCTGGCCGCTGCCAAGGGTGAAGGCGAAAAGCCGAAACCGCTTTATCTGCGCGGAGCTGACGCCAAGCCGCAGGCCGGGTTTATCCTGTCCAGGAAGAAAGCCGGGAAGATAAACTGATGCGCATTCCTTTCCTCCAGCCGCGCCGCAGGGACTTTGCGCTCGAGCCGCTGACGGTCGCCGACAGTGCGGCCCTGTCGGTGCTGCATCGCGAGGATTTCGTCCGGCCGTGGAGTGATGACGAATTCGCCGCTCTGATCGAGCAGGACACGGTGTTCGGCTATGCCGCGCGCGAGACCGGCCAGGGTGCCAAGCCGCCGGTCGGTTTCGTGCTGGCGCGCCTGGCGGCCGGCGAAGGCGAGGTCCTGACTGTCGCGGTGGCGCGCTCCCATCGCCGCCAGGGCCTTGGCTGGCAACTGATGGATGCGGTGCTGCGCGAACTGCATGCGCAACGCGCCGAGGCGCTTTTCCTCGAGGTCGACGAGACCAACGTCGCCGCGATCGCGCTCTATCGGCGGCTGGGATTCCGCGAGGTCGGCAAACGTGCCAACTACTACAGATCGCCCGAGCACGGCCCGACCGGAGCGCTTGTCATGCGCCGCGATCTTCGCTAGCGCATCGGCCCGCAAATCGGAACCGATTCTCGGAAAACACGATGCGCAGGTTGAGATGCGCAGATTAAAAAGCGCTAGAGCGTGCTTGGACGTCCAGTTGGACGCGTCGCTCTAGCCAGAACTCGGGACAGGGCCAAGAGCGAATGATCGGAAAAATCAGGATTTTCCTGGCGCTGGGCCTCGTTGTCGCAGGCTCGTTGATCCTCGTGCCGTTGCAGATACTGTCGATGAAGACCGCCCTGTGGCGCGAGACGTTCATCCTGAAGATCTGGCACCGGCTCATCATCCGGGCGCTCGGCATGCGCATCCACGTCAAGGGGACCTTGTCCAATCAGCGCCCGTTACTGGTTGCGTCGAACCACGTTTCATGGACCGACATCATGGTGCTGGGGTCGATGGCCGACGTGACGTTCATCGCCAGGGCCGACATGGCCGGCTGGCCGTTGATCGGCATGTTGTCGAAGCTGCAGCGCACCGTTTTCATCGAGCGCGAGCGCAAACGTTCGTCGGGCGACCAGGCGAGCGAGATCGCCAGCCGCATGGCCAAGGGCGACGCCATGGTGCTGTTTGCCGAAGGTTCGACCAGCGACGGCAACATGATCTTGCCGTTCAAGAGCACGCTGTTCGGCGCCGCCTCGATGGCGATTTCGGAAGGGGCGGCCGAAACGGTCTTCATCCAGCCGGTGGCGATCGTCTATACGCGCCTGCACGGCGTGCCGCTCGGCCGCAGGCACCGGCCGATTGCCGCCTGGATCGGCGACGAGGATTTGATGCCGCATCTCAAGGTGCTGATGGCGGAGGGCGGGCTCGATGTCGAAGTGCATTTCGGCGAGCCGGTCGCCTTCTCCAAGGGCTCCAGCCGCAAGGAAACGGCCAGGCTGATGGAAAGTCAGGTGCGTGATATGGTGCAGGCGGCGCTCGCCGATCCGCGCCCGAGCCGGTAAGCCGGAAAAGCTCCAGCGCTTTGCGCGTCCAAAGGAGGCGCGGCGCTGTAAGGCAGAATCGTCTGTTTTTTGTCGGGGAAAGGCGTTAGAAGCCGCCAGATGGAATTGAACACGATCGAACGGGACGACATCGATACTGCGACCGAAACTGCGGTCGCGCCGCCTGCCGCGAGCCGGAAGGTCTTCGTCAAGACCTATGGCTGCCAGATGAACGTCTACGATTCGCAGCGCATGACCGACGCGCTGGCCGCCGACGGCTATACTGCGACGGATGCGATCGGCGAGGCCGATCTGGTGCTGCTCAACACCTGCCATATCCGCGAGAAAGCCGCCGAAAAGGTCTATTCCGAACTCGGCCGCATTCGTGAGATGAAGGCCGAACGGGCTCGGGCCGGCCGCGAGATGCTGGTCGGCGTCGCCGGCTGCGTGGCGCAGGCCGAGGGCTCCGAGATCATCCGCCGCTCGCCTTCTGTCGATCTGGTCATCGGCCCGCAGACCTATCATCGGCTGCCCGACGTGCTGGCACGGGTGCGCGGCGGCGAAAAGATCGTCGAGACGGACTACGCCATCGAAGACAAGTTCGAACATCTGCCGCAGCCGAAGCGCGCCGAGATCATCAGGCGCGGCGTCACCGCGTTCCTGACGGTGCAGGAAGGCTGCGACAAGTTCTGCACCTTCTGCGTGGTGCCCTATACCAGAGGCTCGGAAGTGTCGCGGCCGGTGGCGCAGATCGTCGCCGAGGCCGAGCGGCTGGCGCAAGCCGGCGTGCGCGAGGTGACGCTGCTTGGACAGAACGTCAATGCCTGGCACGGCGAAGGCGAAGC
This sequence comes from Mesorhizobium sp. WSM4814, assembly GCF_055811595.1. Lineage (NCBI taxonomy): Bacteria > Pseudomonadati > Pseudomonadota > Alphaproteobacteria > Hyphomicrobiales > Phyllobacteriaceae > Mesorhizobium > Mesorhizobium sp. WSM4814. The sequence continues at coordinate 199,537 of NZ_JBVVQT010000006.1, read as the reverse complement.
CAAAGGGGGCAAGACCGAGGAATGGGGTCTTGGCCGCCTGCTGTTCCGGCTGGCCGAGATTCCCGGGCTGGCGCGGTTGCGCTACACCACCAGCCACCCGCGCGACATGGACGACGAATTGATCGCCGCTCACCGTGACTTGCCGGCGCTGATGCCCTATCTGCATTTGCCTGTGCAATCCGGCTCCGACCGCATCCTCAAGGCGATGAACCGCAGGCATACGGCAAAAGATTATTTGACGCTGCTCGACCGGATCCGCGCCGCACGGAGCGATATCGCGCTTTCGGGCGACTTCATTGTCGGCTTTCCCGGCGAGACGGATGCGGATTTCGAGGCGACGATGGACCTTGTCCACCAGGTGAACTATGCCTCGGCCTTCTCGTTCAAATATTCGCCGCGCCCCGGCACGCCGGGCGCGGAAATGGCCGATCATGTGCCGGAAGCGGTCAAGGACGAGCGCCTGCAGCGACTGCAGGCGCTGTTGCTGACCCAGCAGCAGGAGTTCGGCGCCAGCCTGGTCGGCAGCACCATCGACACGCTGATCGAGAAGCCGGGCCGTCAGGCTGGCCAGAAGGTCGGCCGCTCACCGTGGCTGCAGCCGGTTATTGTTGATGAAAAGTCCGGCGAAATCGGTGAGATTATCCAGGTACGAATCACGAAGACGGGTTACAACAGCCTGTTCGCCGAATTGGCCTGAAGGTCTCGGCAGATGAGGAGAGACGGTTGAGCGCTGCGGAAGTGAAGAACCTGCCCCAGAACCTACCATCGGGGGCTTCGGATATGGCGCACATCGTTCTGACTTTCGACAACAACAAGCTTGCCAGCGCCCTTTATGGCCAGTTCGACGAGAATCTGGCCAGGCTCGAGCAGAAGCTTGGCGTCGATATCCGCTCGCGCGGCAACCAGCTGACCATCAAGGGCTCCGCCTCGGCCGCCGAGCAGGCGCGCCGCGCCCTGGATAATCTCTACGGCATTCTCCAGAAAGGCGCTGACATCGGCCAGTCGGACGTCGACGGCGCCGTGCGCATGGCGATCGCCGCCGACGACCAGCTGACGCTGCCGACGCTGGAGCGCAAGGGCAAGGTGTCAGCCGCCCAGATATCGACGCGTAAGAAGACGATCTATGCCCGCTCGCTCAACCAGGACGCCTATATGCGCGCGCTGGAGCGGTCCGAGCTCGTCTTCGGCATCGGCCCGGCTGGCACTGGAAAAACCTTCCTGGCGGTGGCGCATGCGGCGATGCTGCTCGAACGTGGCATGGTCGAGCGCATCGTGCTGTCGCGGCCTGCCGTCGAGGCCGGCGAGCGGCTCGGCTTCCTGCCCGGCGACATGAAGGAGAAGGTCGATCCCTATCTGCGGCCGCTCTATGACGCGCTTTACGAGATGATGCCGGCCGACAAGGTCGAGCGGGCGATTGCCGCCGAGGTGATCGAGATCGCGCCGCTGGCCTTCATGCGCGGCCGCACGCTGGCGCACTCCGCCGTCATCCTCGACGAGGCGCAGAACACCACGCCGATGCAGATGAAGATGTTCCTGACCCGTCTCGGCGAGAATTCGCGCATGATCGTCACCGGCGATCCGACCCAGATCGACCTGCCGCAAAACACCAAATCCGGTCTGGTCGAGGCGCTCAGGATCCTCGACGGCGTCACCGGCATGGTGACGGTGCGCTTCAACGAAGGCGACGTCGTCAGGCATCCGCTGGTCGCCGAGATCGTCAAGGCCTACGACCGCGACGGCAAGCTGGCCCGGGGCCTGGGCGCCGAAGGCTGAAGATGCAGCCTTATGGCTGAGGACAAAAAATCTGTAGGCGGGGATCTTCCGGTCCCCGTCGACATCGATATAGCAGTCGAAGCGGGCGACTGGCCCAATGAGGCCGCGCTGACGCGGCTGGTCGATCGCGCCGTTGCCGCCGCGTTTGCCGAAACCGGCGCGGCCGGCCGTTCCGAGCTCAGCATCGTTTTTTCTGACGATGCCCACATCCGCAGTCTCAATGCGGGATGGCGCGGCAAGGACAAACCGACCAACGTCCTGTCTTTCCCGGCTTTTCCGCTCGCCAAGGGCGGTCCGCTTCCGCCCATGCTGGGCGACATTGTGCTGGCCGCCGAGACGGTTGCGCGCGAAGCCGCACTGGAAGACAAGCCTGTCGACAACCATATCACCCATCTTGTCATCCATGGCCTGCTGCATTTGCTGGGCTACGATCACGAGACCGACGCCGAGGCCGAAGAAATGGAAGCCGTCGAACGCGCAGCACTTGCAAGGCTTGCCATTCCCGATCCCTACGCGTAACTAAAAAGATCAAATGACCGGACGACGATGAACGACAAACCAGAGACTGCCGCCCACCCAGACGCCGGCAGTGCGACCAAGCCATCCGAACAGACGGAAGAGGACTCTAGTCCGAGTACCACGACCGGCAGCTTCGCCAGCGAGCCATCGCCTGCCGGTCCTTCCCTGTTCGATCGCGTGCTCGGCCTGTTCAGGCAGCGCAACGGCACCAGCCTGCGCGAGGAGATCGCCGACGCGCTTGCCGAAACGGCGAGCGATGCCGGCGCCTTTTCGCCCGGCGAACGGGCCATGCTCAACAACATTCTGCGCCTGCGCGAGGTTCGCGTCGAGGATGTCATGGTGCCGCGCGCCGACATCGAGGCGGTCGAGATCACGACGAACCTGGGCGATCTTCTGGGACTGTTCGAGCAGTCCGGCCATTCCCGCATGCCGGTCTATTCGGAGACGCTCGACGACCCGCGTGGCATGGTCCACATCCGCGACGTGCTCGCTCACATCACCAAGCTGGCCCGCGTCAGAAAGAGCAGGACGACCAGGAAAGCCGCCCCTGCCACGCTTCTCGATCTCGCCAAGGTCGATCTCACGCGCACCATCGGCGACCTGACCCTGATCCGCCCGGTGCTTTTCGTGCCGCCGTCGATGCTCGCCTCCGACCTGATGGGGCGCATGCAGGCGATGCGCACCCAGATGGCGCTGGTCATCGACGAATATGGCGGCACCGATGGTCTGGTCTCGCTCGAGGATATCGTCGAGATGGTGGTCGGCGACATCGAGGACGAGCACGACGAGGACGAGCCGATGATCACCCAGACCGGCGAGGGCGTGTTCGTCGTCGACGGCAAGGCCGAGATCGACGATGTCGCCAAGATGATCGGCGAGGATTTTGCCGCCGGCGAGCATGGCGAATATGTCGACACGATCGGCGGCATGATCTTCAACACGCTTGGCCGGGTCCCTGCACGCGGCGAAGTGGTGCAGGCCATCCCCGGCTTCGAATTCCATGTGCTCGACGCCGATCCACGCCGCGTCAAGCGTGTGCGCATCGTGGAGACCCAGAAAAGCGAGCGCCGGCGGCGCGCCGTCCGCGCCGAGCAGGCGTGAAAGACGCCGCTCGCCAGATGACGGTCGACGATCCGTTCAAGCACTTGCGAACCAATTCGTACGGACGGCTCTGTCCTGAATACCAGCTTTATTTGAGCGTCGGATTTTCCCAAAAACCGGTTTCCACCTTTAGGGCCGACGCTCTATGAGAATATCTGATGTCGTGGAAACTCGATGAGACCGTGGAAACATCTGCGGGCACTGTGGCAGCGGGGCGATCTGGTAGCGGGCCTGCGCTCATGCTGGCGCACGGCTGGCCGTGGTCTTCGTTCTCATGGCATCGGATTATTCCAGATCTTGCAAGGCGGTATCGTGTCCACTGGTACGATATGCCCGGATACGGGCGATCGGACAAAGGCGCGGAGCAACGCACCTCACTCGACGTGCAAGGAGAAGTATTCGCCGAGATGCTCGCGCATTGGGACCTGGAGCAGCCCATCGTTGTTGCCCATGATTTCGGCGGAGCGACGACGCTACGGGCGCATTTGCTGCATGGCTGCGACTTCGAGCGGTATGTCCTGATGAATGTCGTCGCCATGCGCCCTTGGGGATCGGAGTTCTTCGATCATGTCGGTCGCCATGTGGATGCCTTTCTGGGCCTGCCGCCGCATATCCACAGAGCGGTCGTGGAAGCATATATCAAGGGGGCGATCGTAAATGACATCGCGCCCGGAGATTTCGAGAGGCTTGTCGAGCCGTGGCTTGCCGAAGAGGGACGCGGAAGCTTCTATCGGCAATTCGCGCAAGCCGACGAAAAATATACCGCCGAAGTCGAGCCGGCGTTCGGGGATATCAGGTGTCCGGTAAAGATAATTTGGGGCAAGGACGATCCATGGATCCCGCTGGAGCGAGGCAAAGCGCTTCATGCGCTGATCCCGCAGGCATCGTTTGAAACATTACCTGGCGTCGGTCACTTGCCTCAGCTCGAAGCCCCGGATCTCGTGCTGGAACGGCTGAACGCATTTCTATCACGCGCATTATAGTGATACACCGGCACGTGCGGTCTGCGCGACAATTCACATGCGACACTTACTCTTGCCGGCGTCGGTCGCCCCACCTGTCCAGCAGACCTAATCCGGCAGTCTGGCTGAAGCGTGGCCGTTTGGAGCGTGGACTGCGGCCTGATAAATCTTCTGCCGTGATTCGCACGACTCGGAAGCATCGATGAAGCGCCTGGCCGGCCGGATAATTCTGCTGTGGGGCTGGCGCCGCGCGCTTGTGGCGTTTCTTGCCGGTGCGCTGGCGGTTCTTGCCCAGGCGCCTTACGATTTCTTCGCCGTCTGTTTCGTTTCGTTTCCGCTGCTAGTCTGGCTCCTCGACGGCGCCACCGGCGAAGCCTCCGATGGCTGGTTCCGGCATTTGCGGCCGGCCTTCGCCGTCGGCTGGTGGTTCGGCTTCGGCTATTTTCTAGCCGGCCTATGGTGGATCGGCTCAGCACTTCTGGTCGAGGCCGACAGTTTCGCCTGGGCGCTTCCCTTCGCAGTGGTCGGAATTCCGCTGGCGCTCGCTTTTTTCTATGGCTTCGCGACAGCGGTTGCCCGGCTGCTGTGGAGCAACGACATCGGCCGCATCGCCGCCCTTGCCTTCGGCTTCGGCCTGGCCGAATGGCTGCGCGACTTTCTGTTCACCGGCTTTCCCTGGAATGCCGTCGGCTACGCGGCGATGCCGGTGCCCTTGCTTATGCAGAGCGTGTCGGTGACCGGCATGGTCGGCATCAACGCGCTGGCGGTCTTCGTCTTTGCCTTGCCGGCCCTGCTTGCGGCGCGCCGGCATATCCGCCTTGGGGGTGCACTGGCTGCCGTTCTCGTCGCGGCCCATGTCGGCTTCGGCTATGTCAGGCTTGCTGCCAAGGTCGAACCCGCAACCCGCGCAATCGACGTCCGCATCGTGCAGCCGGCCGTCGACCTCAGCGAAAAGTGGGACCCTTCTGTGCCCGACCGGATTTTCGCTACACTGATGGGGCTTTCGGCCAAGGCGCCAGAGACTGGTCATGCCAAGCCGCAATTGATCCTGTGGCCGGAAACCTCCGTGCCGTTTTTTTTCGCCGAACGTCCCGATGCGCTGACCGCGCTGGGAGAGATGCTTGGCGACGGCCAGACGCTGATCGCCGGCGTCGTCCGGGAGGAAGGCGGGTCGGCGGAAGATGCCGACAGGCGGTACTACAATTCGGTGGTGGCAATCGACGACAAGGGTCAAATCGCCGATGCAGTCGACAAGGTTCATCTGGTGCCCTTTGGCGAATATCTGCCTTTTGCCGACCTGCTTGGCCGCTTGGGGCTCAAACAACTCGTCGCCGGGCCGACAACCTACGCGGCGGGCAATGAGCGGCACCCGATCGCGTTGCCCGGCGGCATCAGCGTGCTTCCGTTCATTTGCTACGAAGTCATTTTTCCCGATCTGGTAGCGGTTGACGCAACGTCAGCTGAGCTTATTGTGAATGTCACGAACGACGCGTGGTTCGGTGACACGCCGGGTCCGTACCAGCATTTCAGGCAGGCGCAGATTCGTGCGGTGGAGAACGGGGTGCCATTGTTGCGTGCAGCCAATAACGGCATTTCCGCTGTCGTCGATCCGCGCGGACACATCCTCGACGCGCTGGCAATCGACGCCCGCGGAGCCATCGATGTCCACGTGCCGATTTCCAATCGAGCCATCGTTTCTTCCAGCCAAAGACGCATTAATGGACTGATGATCATGTTGCTGTTCGCTCTCGCCGCTTTCACAATGAATGTAAGGCAACGGCTACGGGCGAATTGACAGTCGACACATTAGAAACTCATACTGTAACCGCCTGAAATTTCTCGAAGTCAGCACGTCGGTTCTGTTGGGGCACTGGCCGCCGGCTTCGTTTTGGGCAGAAAAACACAAAAAGCCGGAAAAATTCGGCGAGGAAAAAATGGCAGAAGAAAACAAGAAGAAGCCGAATCCTATCGACATCCATGTCGGAAGTCGCATCAGGCTTCGTCGCAATATGGTGGGAATGAGCCAGGAAAAGCTGGGCGAGAACCTCGGTATAACGTTTCAGCAGATACAGAAATACGAAAAGGGTACCAATCGCGTTGGCGCCAGCCGTTTGCAGGCAATCGCCTCGATACTGGGTGTGCCCGTCGCTTTCTTTTTCGAGGACGCGCCGGGCCAGGAGGCCGTGGGCAACCGCGGATTTGCCGAGGATGCATCAATGGCTTCTGCTGTCGAATTCTGCGGCAGTCCTGAAGGTCTTCAACTCAACCGGGCCTTCGTCAAGATCACCGACGTGAAGATACGCCGCAAGGTTATCGAGCTTGTGAAGGCCCTTTCCTCCGACGCAGTCGATTGATTACGCAGATTGGTCTGGGTCGATTGATTGGGCAGCCGTTGAAAAGTCGAACAAAGCGAAGCCGTCATTGCGGGCAGGCAATTTCTTGCGATCTCGCGCATCGTGGAATTTACATCCCGCAAGCATGCAGGAGAGCGGATCGATTTTGCTCGACAGCCATGCTTAAAGTCTTTCTCATCAACGTGTTGAAGCTAAAGCACGTGCTGGAGCCAGGCAGGCTGGCGGCATCCTGCCGGCGGTCAAAGTGGTACAAGATAATGGCACCCACCGCTTGACGAGCGTTGCTCGGCACAGCTAACACGTGGCGCGCCAATCGGCAGCGTGCCGATGATTTTTCAAGAGGGGACACCCGTGACGCGGCAAAACTATCTATTCACCTCGGAATCCGTTGCCGAGGGTCATCCCGACAAGGTCTGCGACCGTATCTCCGACGAGATCGTCGATCTGGTCTATCGCGAGGCCAGAAAGACCGGCATGGATCCCTGGAAGGTCCGCGTCGCCTGCGAAACGCTGGCGACCACGAATCGCGTCGTCATCGCTGGCGAGGTGCGCGTCCCCGAGACCCTGCTCAAGAAGGACAAGGCCGGCAACATCCTGATGGATGCCGCCGGTCATCCGCTCGTCAATCCGGCGAAGTTCAAGTCGGCCGCCCGCAAGGCGATCCGCGAAATCGGCTATGAACAGGCCGGTTTCCACTGGAAGACGGCAAAGATCGAGGTTCTGCTGCACGGCCAGTCACCGGATATCGGCCAGGGCGTCGACAATGCCTCCGACCGGCAAGGCGAGGAAGGGGCCGGCGACCAGGGCATCATGTTCGGCTATGCCTGCCGCGAGACCCCGGATCTGATGCCGGCGCCGATCTACTACAGCCACAAGATCCTCGAACTGCTGGCCGCCGCACGCCACGAAGGCAACGGCGACGCCGGCCGGCTCGGGCCGGACGCCAAGAGCCAGGTCACCGTCCGCTATATCGACGGCAAGGCGGCGGAAGTGACGCAGATCGTGCTGTCCACCCAGCATCTCGACGCCAGCTGGGATTCGAAGAAGGTCCGCAACGTCGTCGAACCCTATATTCGCGAGGCGCTGGGCGACCTTAAGATCGCCGACAGCTGCAACTGGTACATCAACCCGACAGGCAAGTTCGTCATCGGCGGGCCCGACGGCGACGCCGGCCTGACTGGGCGCAAGATCATCGTCGACACTTACGGCGGTGCTGCGCCTCATGGCGGCGGGGCTTTTTCCGGCAAGGACACCACCAAGGTCGACCGTTCCGCGGCCTATGCGGCCCGCTACCTCGCCAAGAACGTGGTGGCGGCGAAGCTCGCCGATCGCTGCACCATCCAGCTTTCCTATGCCATTGGCGTGGCCCAGCCGCTGTCGGTCTATGTCGACCTGCACGGCACCGGCAGGGTCGATGAGGCAAAGCTCGAGCAGGCGCTGCGCACCGTGATGGATCTGTCGCCGTCCGGCATCCGCCGCCATCTCGATCTCAACAAGCCGATTTATGCCAAGACGTCGTCTTATGGTCATTTCGGCCGCAAGGCCGGCCGCGACGGGTCCTTCTCCTGGGAAAAGACCGACCTCGCCAAGGCTCTCAAGGACGCACTCGCCGAAGCGCCTGCCGAAGCAGTCGCGGCCTAGCCGCGGCGCCCATAGATCCGGAAGACATGGATCCGAAAGACCGGCCAAGCCGTGCGACCGAAGCATTTTTCGGTCGCCGGCGCGGCAAGGCCATCCGTCCGCAGCAGGCAGCGGCACTGGAAAGCGGTTTCAGCACCTACCGGCTTGATCTGACGGCCGGACCGCCGGCCGACTTGCGCAGCCTGTTCGAAGCCGATGTCCGCGCCATTCATGTCGAAATTGGTTTTGGTGGCGGCGAGCACCTGCTGCATCGGGCGACGGCGGCTCCTGAGACCGGTTTTGTCGGCGTCGAGCCTTTCGTCAACGGCATGGCCAAGATGATGATGGCGGTCAGGCAACGGCCGCTTGCCAATCTTCGGGTCTATGACGACGACGCCACGCGCCTGCTCGACTGGCTCCCGCAAGCCTCGCTCGACGGCATCGACCTTCTCTATCCCGATCCCTGGCCGAAGAAGAAACACTGGAAGCGCCGCTTCGTCAGTCCGGTCAATCTCGACCGTTTCGCGCGCGTGCTGAAGTCAGGCGGAACATTCCGCTTTGCGTCCGATATCGATAGCTATGTGAACTGGACGCTGCTGCACTGCCGGGCACATGAAGCGTTTGCGTGGCAGGCTGAAGAGGCAGCCGACTGGCAGCGGCCCTATAAGGGTTGGCCGGGTACGCGCTACGAGGCGAAGGCCGTTCGCGAAGGCCGTCGGCCAGCCTACCTCACCTTCGTCCGAAGATAGTGCTATTCAAAGCGCGCCTAGCGCACTTTGCCGTCGACGAGGACCAGAGATGTCCTCCTGCGTCGCCGGACTTAGACTTAGAAGCGGCCGATCTTGTTGAAGGCGGCCGGATCCATGCCGAGATTGCGCAGATCGTGCGCGCGCGGCTTGCGGCCGGCTTCGACGGCGTGCGAAGCGGCGACGGCGCTGCCGAACACGGTGAAGAAATCGCCGATGGCCGAGAAAACCTTGCGGTTGGTCATGGTTATGCCCTTTCGCCTGCTGCAATGCGTGATTGATTTTGTGCAACGCAACATAGATAGGCGCGTACTGCCTGATATCACAGGGACGTTGGCGCATGGCCGCCATGCGCCCTGTGCAACGCTGCCGCCCCCGACAGTTTCGCCCACCCTGCATGCGGACAACTCATCTGCTTACCGACACGGACTGCATGCGGACTTGAAACGACGGCTGCGATCGTCTATATCAGGCTCAAATTCTTGGTCGGTATGGCGAAGAGTGGGTCCACCCGGTCCCGCTCTTTTTTGTTACCTTCCGGCCGCCGACGAAGCGACAGGAATAGAATGACGGCAACGGTACCCGACAGCGACGACCGCATCATCCGCGAAAGCGGCATCGATGCGCGCATCGCGCTGATCGTGCAGCCGGTTCTGCGTGCCATTGGCTTCCGCCTTGTCAGGGTGCATCTGACGAGCCAGAACGGGCTGACGCTGCAGATCATGGCCGAACGCGAGGACGGCACCATGACCGTCGAGGATTGCGAAGAGGTCAGCCGGGCAGTGTCGCCGGCGCTCGATGTCGATGATCCGATCGAAAAGGCGTATCATCTCGAAGTGTCGTCGCCGGGAATCGACCGGCCGCTGGTTCGCAAGTCGGATTTCGCGACCTGGACGGGTCATCTGGTGAAGATGGAAACCTCGGTCCTCGTCGCCGACCGCAAGCGCTTCAAGGGCAAGATCGCCGAGAGCGACGCGGACGGCGTGCTGATCGAGCGCGACAAGGCGGCCTATGGCGAACAGCCGACGGTGCGTGTGCCCTACGATGCGATTGCCGAAGCACGGCTGATACTGACCGACGACCTTATCCGCGACGCACTGTCGAAGGACAACAGGGCGCGCAAGGAAGCCAAGAAGCGCCGCGGCGAGCCCGAAGACGCGCCAGAGGGCGTGGAAGCGGGCGCGGAAGATGAAACCGAACAGGAAATGTAATTGGGCTGCCGGGCGCAAAGGCTCGGCAACAGGCTCGGGAGAAAAAAGATGGTTGTAAGCGCAAACAGGCTTGAACTGCTGCAGATCGCCGATGCGGTCGCGCGTGAGAAGTCGATCGACAAGTCGATCGTCATCGCCGCCATGGCCGATGCGATCCAGAAGGCGGCGCGCTCGCGCTATGGCCAGGAAACCAACATCCGTGCCGACATCAATCCGAATACCGGCGAGATGAAGCTGCAGCGGCTGATGGAAGTGGTCGAGAAGGTCGACGACTATGCGACGCAGATCGCCATATCCTCGGCGCGTGAGCGCAATCCCGACGCCCAACTCGGCGACTTCATTGCCGAACAGCTGCCGCCGATGGATTTCGGCCGCATCGCCGCCCAGTCGGCCAAGCAGGTCATCGTGCAGAAGGTGCGTGAGGCCGAGCGTGACCGCCAGTACGACGAGTACAAGGACCGTATCGGCGAGATCGTCAACGGTACTGTCAAGCGCGTCGAATACGGCAACGTCATCGTCGATCTCGGCCGCGGTGAGGCGATCATCCGTCGCGACGAGCTGATCCCGCGCGAAAATTACAAATATGGCGATCGCGTCCGCGCCTATGTCTATGACGTGCGCCGCGAGCAGCGCGGTCCGCAGATATTCCTGTCGCGCACCCATCCGCAGTTCATGGCGAAGCTGTTCACCATGGAAGTGCCGGAAATCTACGACGGCATTATCGAGATCAAGTCGGTCGCCCGCGATCCGGGTTCGCGCGCCAAGATCGCCGTCATCTCGCGTGACAGTTCCATCGATCCGGTCGGCGCCTGTGTCGGCATGCGCGGCAGCCGCGTTCAGGCGGTGGTCGGCGAATTGCAGGGCGAGAAGATCGACATCATTCCGTGGTCGCCTTCGGCCGCTTCCTTCATCGTCAACGCGCTGCAGCCGGCGGAAGTCGCCAAGGTCGTGCTCGACGAGGACGCCGAACGCATCGAGGTCGTGGTGCCGGACGACCAGCTGTCGCTGGCCATCGGCCGCCGCGGCCAGAACGTCCGGCTCGCCTCGCAGCTCACCGGCTGGGATATCGACATCCTGACCGAGCAGGAAGAGAGCGAGCGCCGCCAGAAGGAGTTCGTCGAACGCTCGGCTCTGTTCATGGATGCGCTCAACGTCGACGAGATGGTCGGCCAGGTGCTCGCCTCCGAAGGCTTCACCAGCGTCGAGGAAGTCGCCTATGTCGATGCCGACGAGATCGCGTCGATCGACGGCTTCGACGAGGACACCGCCTCGGAAATCCAGGCTCGCGCCCGCGAATATCTGGAGAAGATCGAAGCCGAGCATGACGAGAAGCGCAAGGCGCTCGGCGTCAAGGACGAGTTGCGTGAGATTCCAGGCGTGACCACCGCCATGATGGTGACGCTCGGCGAGGACGGCGTGAAGACGATCGAGGATTTCGCCGGCTATGCGGCCGATGATCTGACCGGCTGGAAGGAACGCAAGGACGGCGAGACGAAGGTATTCCCGGGCGTGCTCGCCAATCACGGTGTGTCGCGGGCCGATGCTGAACAGATGGTTCTGGCTGCCCGCCTCAAGGCCGGCTGGATCACCGAAGACGAGCTTGCAGCCGAAGACGTGCCGGCTGACGAAGCCGTTGGTGCGTGAGGTGAAACCGCATCGCACACAAGCCGCCCTTGGACGAGATGAACGATCGCACTTGCATCGTCACGCGCAAACAGGCCGAACCGGATGAACTGATCCGTTTCGTCGTCGGCCCGGATTCGGCCGTCGTTCCGGATATCAAGAAAAACCTGCCCGGACGCGGTTGCTGGGTGACTGCCGACCGCCTACATATCGACAAGGCGGCAGCGAAAAACCTGTTCGCTCGCGCCTTCAAGGCGCAGGTGACCGTGCCGACCGACCTCGGCGACATGGTCGACGGGCTGCTTTCCAGATACGCTCTGGGCATGCTCGGTCTTGCCCGCAAGGCAGGCGCGATCGCGCTCGGCGCCACCAAGGTTGAGAGCGCGGTGCGTGGCGGGCTGGCGCTTTTCGTGTTGCATGCGACCGAGGCGTCAGATGACGGCGTCCGCAAGATCAGCCAGGCGCGACGGGCAACCGTCCACCTCGGTGGCCCCGCCATCCTTGCATACAAACTTTTCTCCGAGGCCGAGTTGAGCTTGGCATTGGGGGGTACAAATGTGATACATGCTGCCGTTCTCGCGGGAGACGCGGGCAGGGCGGTCCAGAAGCGCATGGTTGCGCTCGACCGGTATCGGGGCGGTTCCCCGGACGATCTGGCAATGCTTGCGGCCGTTGCTGACGAAGATGATGCCGCAGAGGATATGGAATGAGCGATACGAAATCGGGCGACGACAAGACGTTGAGTGTTACGCCGAAGAAGACTTTGACGCTGAAGCGCCCCGGTACGGAACAGGGCACCGTGCGCCAGAGCTTCTCGCATGGCCGCACCAAGGCGGTCGTGGTCGAGACCAAGAAGCGCAAGTTCTCGCTGCCCGGTGACAAGCCGGAGCCGGCTGCTGCCCCTGTGTCCGTCTTCACGCCGAAGCCACCGGTCGCGGCAGCGCCGGTTGTGCAGGAAGCGCCCAAGGCGCCGCCGCCTCCGCCGCCGGTCGAACGCGGCGGCATGGTGCTGAACCAATTGTCGCGCGATGAGATGGAGGCGCGCCGCCGGGCTCTGGAGGGTTCGAAGGTGCGCGACGTCGAGGATCGCCAGCGCGCCATCGACGAGGCCAAGCGCCGCGCCGAGGATGAAGAGCGCCGCCGTCGCGAGCGCGAGGAATCCGCGCGCCGCCAAGCCGAGGAAGAAGCCCGGCTGCAGGCCGAGGCCGAGTCCCGCCGGCGTGCCGAGGAAGAGGCGCGCCGCCGCGCGCCGCTCACCGCCGAACTGGCGACAGTCGACGACGAGGACATCAAGCCGAAGCGGACCGGCGCCGGTGCCCCGGTGCGCCGTCCGGTCACGCCGGAAGTGGCGCGTCCGGCCAAGCCGACCAAGGGCGAGGAAGATCGCCGCCGCGGCAAGCTGACGCTGAATGCCGCACTTTCCGATGAGGATGCGCGTGCGCGTTCGCTGTCGTCGATGCGTCGGCGCCAGGAGAAATTCAAGCGCGCGCTGCATAACGAACCGCGCGAGAAAGTCATGCGCGAAGTGATACTTCCCGAAACCATCACCATCCAGGAACTGGCGCAGCGCATGTCCGAGCGCGCCGTCGATGTGGTCAAGTTCTTCATGAAACAGGGCCAGATCCTGAAGCCGGGCGACGTCATCGACGCCGACACGGCCGAACTGGTCGCTACCGAATTCGGCCACACGGTTCGCCGCGTCGCCGAGTCCGACATCGAGGAAGGCCTCTTCAACATCGCCGATCGTCCCGAGGATCTCGAGCCGCGTCCGCCGGTGGTGACCATCATGGGCCATGTCGATCACGGCAAGACGTCGCTGCTCGATGCCATCCGCAATGCCAATGTTGTGTCCGGCGAGGCCGGCGGCATCACCCAGCATATCGGCGCCTATCAGGTCGAGAAGAACGGTAACAAGATCACCTTCATCGACACGCCTGGCCACGCCGCCTTCACGGCGATGCGCGCCCGTGGCGCTCAGGCGACCGACATCGCTATCCTGGTAGTGGCGGCCGACGACAGCGTGATGCCGCAGACGATCGAATCGATCAGCCATGCCAAGGCGGCCGGCGTTCCGATCATTGTGGCGATCAACAAGATCGACAAGCATGACGCCGACCCGCAGAAGGTGCGCTCGGAACTGCTACGCCACGAAGTCTTCGTCGAATCGATGGGCGGCGAGGTGCTGGACGTCGAAGTGTCGGCGACCAAGGGTACCAATCTCGACAAGCTACTCGAAGCGATCCTGCTGCAGGCCGAAATCCTCGACCTGAAGGCCAATCCGGACCGCACCGCCGAGGGCGTCGTCATCGAAGCCCAGCTCGACAAGGGCCGCGGCCCCGTCGCCACGGTGCTGGTCCAGACCGGCACGCTGATGCCTGGCGACATCCTTGTTGCCGGTAACGAATGGGGCCGGGTGCGCGCGCTGGTCAACGACCGCGGCGGGCAGATCAAGGAAGCGCCGCCGGCGATGCCGGTGGAAGTGCTCGGACTGCAGGGAACCCCGCAGGCCGGCGACCGCTTCGCCGTCGTCAACAACGAGGCCCGCGCCCGCGAGATCACCGAATATCGCCAGCGTCTGGCGCGTGAGAAGGCGGTGGCCAAGCATGCCGGCCAGCGTGGTTCGCTCGAACAGATGATGTCGCAACTGCAGACGAGCGGGCTGAAGGAATTCCCGCTGGTCATCAAGGGCGACGTGCAGGGCTCGATCGAGGCGATCAGCGCGGCGCTGGACAAGCTCGGCACCGACGAGGTGCGTGCGCGCATCGTTCATGCGGGCGCCGGCGGCATCACCGAAAGCGATGTCTCGCTGGCGGAAACCTCGGGCGCCGCAATCATCGGCTTCAACGTTCGCGCCAATGTGCAGGCGCGTGCGGCGGCTGCGGCTGCAGGCATCGAGATCCGCTATTACTCGATCATCTACAACCTCGTGGATGACGTGAAGGCGGCGCTGTCCGGCCTGCTGTCGCCGGAGCGTCGCGAGACCTTCATCGGCAATGCCGAGATCCTCGAGATCTTCGACATCACCAAGGTCGGCAAGATCGCCGGCTGCCGTGTCACCGAAGGCAAGGTCGAGCGCGGTGCGGGCGTTCGCCTGATCCGCGACAACGTCGTCATCCACGAAGGCACGCTGAAGACGCTGAAGCGCTTCAAGGACGAAGTTGCGGAGGTTCCGGGTGGCCAGGAATGCGGCATGGCCTTCCAGAACTACGAAGACATGCGCGTCGGCGACGTCATCGAGTGCTTCCGCGTCGAGATGGTGACCAGGACGCTCTGAATTCGAGCAACTTGAGTTCGAGCATTTACAGACCGGGCGGTGGTCGAAAGGCTGCCGCCTAAACCATGATCCCGAAAAGTGGTATCCGGTTTTCGGAGAAGATCATGGTCAACAAAAAATAGAGCCTGATCCATCCCGATTTCTATCGGGATGGATCAGGCTTTAAAGCATATGAGACATGCGGCACGGTCCCATCCCGTGCCTCACGATTTCAGGATAGAGAAAAATGCCCCGTTCAACCACGTCAGGTCCATCCCAGCGCATGCTTCGCGTCGGCGAGCAGGTGCGGCATGCGCTGTCGGAAACCTTGCAACGTGGCGAGATCCTCGATCCGCTGATCGAGAATTCGGTGGTTTCGGTCTCGGAGGTGCGCATGTCGCCCGATCTGAAGATCGCCACCGCTTTCGTCTCGCCGCTTGGCGCCAGTGATGCCGATGCGGTGGTTGAGGCGCTCAACAAGCATGCGAAATTCGTGCGCGGCCGCGTTTCCGGCGCGCTCCGGCAGATGAAGTACATGCCGGAATTCCGCTTCCGGCTCGACACCAGCTACGACAATTTCCAGAAGATCAACGAATTGTTGCACTCGCCCGAAGTGGCGCGCGATCTCGGCCCAGACGCCCAGATCGGCGACCAGAACAAAGACAACGACAAGGACGAAAAATAGTGGCGCGTCGCGGCAAGAAGAAGGGTCGGCCGATCTCCGGCTGGCTGGTGCTGGACAAACCCGTCGGCATGGGTTCGACCGAAGCCGTCTCCAAGATCAAATGGCTGTTCCAGGCGGAAAAGGCCGGCCATGCCGGCACGCTCGACCCGCTCGCTTCCGGCATGCTGCCGATCGCGCTCGGCGAAGCGACCAAGACCGTCCCATATGTCCAGGATGGCGCCAAGGTCTACCGCTTCACGGTTGCCTGGGGTGAGGAGCGTTCGACCGATGACCTCGAAGGGCCGGTGACGAAAAGCTCCGACCAGCGTCCGGCTGAAGCCGATGTGCTTTTGCTGATGCCGAAATACACCGGCGTCATCATGCAGACGCCGCCGCAATTTTCGGCCATCAAGATCGCAGGCGAGCGCGCCTATGATCTTGCCCGCGACGGCGCGACGGTCGACATTCCGGCGCGGGAAGTCGAGATCGGCCGCCTCGACCTGATCGAGCACAGTGCGGACAGCACCATTTTCGAGGTCGAATGCGGCAAGGGCACCTATGTCCGCTCGCTGGCCCGCGACATGGGCCGCGATCTCGGCTGTTTCGGTCACATCGCCGAACTGCGCCGGATCGAGGTCGAGCCGTTCACGCAGGAAGACTTCGTCACCATCGCCGAGCTGGAAGCCGCCCGCTTCGGCGAACAGCCAGATGAGGGTTCGGATTCGGCGGACACGGTGCCGGTCGACTTCGACGCCATCGACGCGTTTCTGGTCGACACGTCAGCCGCGCTCGACTGCCTGCCGCAGATCGCGATCAGCGACGACGCGGCAACAAAAATCCGCCTCGGCAACCCGGTCATCATCCGTGGCCGCGACGCGCCGGTGGAAGCCGAGGAAGCCTGCGCCACGGCGCGCGGCAAGCTGGTCGCCATAGGCGCCATCGAGCAAGGCATGTTCAAGCCGAAGCGGGTCTTTGCCGGCTGAGCCCCCTCGTCTAATCTCGATCAGAGGTACATTCGAGGGGCACATGGCAAAGGCCGAGACGATCAGGAAGCGGGCGCCGGTGACAGAACGGCGGCCGCCGATCGGCGCATCACCAGGCACACTGATCGCCGACCCTGCGGCGCGGCGCAGCGAACTGCGACTGACACTGATGTCGCCCGACAAATTCGAGACAATCGAAGATGCCAGCATCAACGACCTGAATGCTCATTGCAACGCATGGCCGGTCATCTGGCTCGATTGCACCGGTCTCGCCAACATCCCGCTGATCGAGGAGATCGGCCGGATTTTCAGCCTGCATCCGCTGGCGCTGGAAGACGTCGTCAACACCGGCCAGCGGCCGAAGGTGGACTTCTTCGAGGACCATGCCTTCGTCGTCGTCAGAATGATCGACGACGTCACCGCGCATCGCTACGAGCAGATCGCGGTCTTCTTCGGCAGGAACTTCGTCGTCACCTTCCAGGAGCGCGAAGGCGATCCGTTCGATCCCGTGCGCAAGCGCATCGAAAGCTCGATGCCCAACCGGCTGCGCTCACGCGGCGCCGACTATCTCGCCTATGCGCTGATCGACGCCATTGTCGACAGTTATTTCCCGCCGATCGAGACCGCCGGCGACTTGGTCGACAGCATCGAGGACCAGATGCTGCGCGCGGCGGATAGGCACCAGATGCGGCGGCTTCACGAGTTGCGGCGCGACGCCAACGTGCTGAAGGGGGTACTTTGGCCGATGCGCGACGCGCTGGCGACGCTGATCCGCAACGACGTGCCCTACGTCAAGCCCGAGACCAAGATCTTCCTGAACGACACGCTCGATCACTCGCTTCGGCTCATCGAACTGGTCGAAACCCAGCGCGACATGCTGACCGGTCTGATCGAGATGCATCTGTCGCTGAGTCAGGCACGCACCAGCGACGTCATCAGCTATCTGACGATCGTCTCGGTGATCTTCATCCCGCTCACCTTTCTCGCTGGCGTGTGGGGCATGAACTTCGATCCCGAAGCCTCGCCATGGAACATGCCGGAGCTGAAGGCCCAATACGGCTATCCGGCAGCGCTGGTGTTCATGGCCGTTGTCGCGCTCGGGCTTGTCGCCTTCTTCAGATGGAAGAAGTGGCTTTAGCCGAGGCGAAATCTTCGTTTGTGCAGCAAAAAGCCGGCTTGTGAATTGGGCTGGTGTTTTTGCCTGAATTGCCCTATATGCGCCGCAGCATCGTGCAATGCCACGTTGCTTGTACCGGCCCCTGCTGGACGACATCCCGGCCGAGGGCGTCCCGTTTCCTCAAACAGATAAGGAAAAACACGATGTCGATTACTGCCGAGCGCAAGAAGGAATTGATGGGTGAATTCGCAACCGCCAAGGGCGATACCGGGTCTCCGGAAGTCCAGGTGGCCATCCTTTCCGAGCGCATCAAGAACCTGACCGACCATTTCAAGGACCACAAGAAGGATAACCATTCCCGCCGTGGTCTGCTCGCTCTCGTCTCCCAGCGCCGCAGCCTGCTTGATTATCTCAAGCGCAAGGATGACGCGCGCTATCAGACGCTGATCGAGAAGCTCGGTCTGCGCCGTTGACGAATTGACCGGCGGGTTCTTTCGAGAGCCCGCCGGTCGCGCATTGGAGCAGTCCGTTGCTCCAATGAAGGAAGTAGAGCGCCGCGCTTCGATTTGGACGCGCACATGGGACGCTCTGAACTTTGAATTTGCGCAAGGCATTTCCGAGAGCCGCGGTTTTCGGGTCATGCGCAAGGCCAGTCGGATCGATTGGCCAGACCCGGTTTCGATATAGCACAGGGCCATTCGAAACCGCCCATGGACGGTCATGGGGCAGGATTGCAGGACGCTCGCGCGGCACCCGCGCCGGATTTACCCGAGCTTCCCGTTGTCTTGCCCGTGGCTGCCCGAGAAACGAAGCCAAGGGAAAGGGGCACTCGCGCACGGTGAAATGGCGCGGCCCTTTCCGCATATGAAGGACAAGACATGTTCAATCACCACAAAGTGGAAATCGAATGGGGCGGCCGTCCGCTCATCCTCGAAACCGGCAAGATTGCGCGCCAGGCTGACGGCGCGGTGCTCGCCACCTACGGCGAAACCAAGGTTCTCGCCACCGTCGTTTCGATGAAGGAACCAAAACCGGGCCTCGATTTCTTCCCGCTGACCGTCAACTACCAGGAAAAGACCTATGCCGCCGGCAAGATCCCGGGCGGCTATTTCAAGCGCGAAGGCCGTCCGAGCGAAAAGGAAACGCTGGTTTCCCGTCTCATCGACCGTCCGATCCGCCCACTCTTCGCTGACGGTTACAAGAACGACACGCAGATCGTTGTCACCGTCGTCCAGCATGATCTCGAAAACGACCCGGACATCCTGTCGATCGTCGCCACCTCGGCGGCTTTGACGCTGTCCGGCGTCCCTTTCATGGGTCCGATCGGCGGCGCCCGCGTCGGCTACATCAACGGCGAATATGTGCTCAATCCGCATGTCGACGAGATGCAGGAATCCAAGCTTGACCTGATCGTCGCCGGCACCTCCGACGCCGTGCTGATGGTCGAGTCCGAAGCCAAGGAACTCGGCGAGGATCTGATGCTCGGCGCCGTCATGTTCGGCCATCGCGGCTTCCAGCCGGTGATCGACGCCATCATCAAGCTGGCAGAAGTCGCCGCCAAGGATCCGCGTGACTTCACCGCGCCGGATTATTCGGCGCTTGAAGCCGAGATGCTGAAGATCGTCGAAGGCGAGCTTCGCGATGCCTACAAGATCACCGACAAGCAGAAGCGCTATGCCGCCGTCGACGCCGTCAAGGCGAAGGTCAAGGCTGCGTTCGCACCCGCCGAAGGCGAAGAAGCCAAGTATACGTCCGAGCAGATCGGTACCGTGTTCAAGGAGCTCCAGGCCAAGGTCGTGCGCTGGAACATCCTCGACACCGGTTCGCGCATCGACGGCCGCGATCTGAAGACGGTTCGCAAGATCGTCTCCGAAGTCGGCGTCCTGCCGCGCACCCACGGCTCGGCGCTGTTCACCCGCGGCGAGACCCAGGCGCTGGTCGTCGCCACGCTCGGCACCGGCGAGGACGAGCAGTATGTCGATTCGCTGACCGGCATGTACAAGGAGAAGTTCCTCCTTCACTACAACTTCCCTCCCTATTCGGTCGGTGAAACCGGTCGCATGGGTTCGCCCGGCCGCCGCGAGATCGGCCACGGCAAGCTCGCCTGGCGCGCGATCCGTCCGATGCTGCCGACATCAGACCAGTTCCCCTACACGCTGCGCGTCGTTTCGGAGATCACCGAGTCCAACGGCTCGTCGTCGATGGCTACCGTCTGCGGCACCTCGCTGGCGCTGATGGATGCCGGTGTGCCGCTGGCCAAGCCGGTCGCCGGCATCGCCATGGGTCTGATCAAGGAAGGCGAGCGCTTCGCGGTGCTCTCCGACATCCTCGGCGACGAGGACCATCTCGGCGACATGGACTTCAAGGTTGCCGGCACCGCCAACGGCATCACCTCGCTGCAGATGGACATCAAGATCGAGGGCATCACCGAGGAGATCATGAAGATCGCACTGGATCAGGCCAAGGACGGCCGCCAGCATATCCTCGGCGAAATGGGCCATGCGCTGTCCGGCGCGCGCTCCGAACTCGGCGAATTCGCGCCGCGCATCGAGGTCATGCACATCCCGACCGACAAGATCCGCGACGTGATCGGCTCGGGCGGCAAGGTCATCCGCGAGATCGTCGAAAAGACCGGCGCCAAGATCAACATCGAGGACGACGGCACGGTCAAGATCGCTTCGTCCAACGCCAAGGAGATCGAGGCGGCGAAGAAGTGGATCCACACCATCGTCGCCGAGCCGGAAGTCGGCGAAATCTACGAGGGCACGGTCGTCAAGACCGCCGACTTCGGCGCTTTCGTCAACTTCTTCGGTCCGCGTGACGGCCTCGTCCACATCTCGCAGCTCGCCAATGATCGCGTCGCCAAGACCTCCGACGTCGTCAAGGAAGGCGACAAGGTCTGGGTCAAGCTGATGGGCTTCGATGAGCGCGGCAAGGTCCGCCTGTCGATGAAGGTCGTCGACCAGGCCACCGGCAAGGAAATCGCCCGCGACAAGAAGGCCGACGGCGAAGAAGACGCCGCCTGAGCGATCTGACCCAACAATCGAAATGGGCGCGCCGACAGGTCGCGCCCGTTTTCATTTTCTGCACAAGCCAGCTGCACTTCGAGATCGAAAAATGTCCGCCGAGCCGCTGAAGACACTGTTCCATCCGTTCGAGGCCGAGGCTGTTTCCTTGCCGCGCAAGGGCAAGCGTGTCCTCTTTCTGGGCGCTGAGCCGGGCTTCCGCCTGCCCGAAGGTTTTGATGCAGCACTGCATCTGGTGCAAGGCTTCCGGCCGCACTTTCGCGCGCTGCAGGCGGCCGGTTTCACCGTCACGCCGCGCCCGGAGGGCGAAGGTTTCGATGCGGCATTGGTGCTTGCCGGCCGCCATCGCGGGCAAAACGAATTGCGCATCGCCGAGGCGATTGAGCGTGTGCGGCCGGGCGGATCGATTGTCGTTGCCGGCGCCAAGGACGATGGCATTGCCAGCCTGCGCAAGCGCATCGACGAGCTTGTGCCGCTCGACGGCCATTTGCCGAAACATCACGGCATCGCCTTCTGGTTTCATCAACCTGCCGATGCCGCGGTCGCAGCGGCACTTCGCGCCGCCAATCCAGCCCTTCTGGTCGAGGATCGGTTCCGCACCGCACCAGGCATGTTTTCTTTCGACAAGATCGATGCAGGTTCGAGATTGCTGGTCGACAATCTGCCCGGCGACCTGCGTGGCAGCGTTGCCGATTTCTGCGCCGGCTGGGGCTATGTGGCGGCCGAGGTCGCCGCCCGCTCACCTGGCATATCGGCGCTCGATCTCTACGAGGCCGAGTTCGATGCGCTGGAGGCGGCGAAATTCAATATCGGCAGCACAGCGGCGGAACCCAACTTCTTCTGGATCGATCTTTTGAGCGAGCCGGTCGAGCGGCGCTATGACGCCATCGCCATGAACCCGCCCTTCCATCGCAGCCGGGCGGCCGAGCCCGAGATCGGCGCCGGCATGATCCGCGCCGCGGCAAAGGCGCTGAAGCCGGGCGGTCGGCTGTTCATGGTGGCGAACCGCCAGCTTCCCTACGAGCCGGTGCTGGCGGCCGCCTTCTCCAGCCATGCCGAGATCGCCCGCGACGGCATGTTCAAGGTTTTCGCGGCGCGCCGCTGAAGGCGGAGTTCACGGGACCAATGCATGTCGGGCAAAAGTGCGCAGCGGTTTTGCGATAACGACATGCATAAACAAGAACTTAAAGCGCGTCGCATGAATCCATTCAAACGCGACGCGCTTTAAGGCATCTTCTGCGGCCGAATTACTCTCGTCCGCTGTCGGTCCGCTTCAGCTCGTCGAGCGCCGGCATCGACACGATGTGGTAGCCGGAATCGACATAGTGGATTTCGCCTGTGACGCCCGACGACAGGTCGGACAGCAGATAGAGCGCGGAACCACCGACTTCGTCTATTGTCACCGTACGGCGCAGCGGCGAATTGCGCTGCTGGTAGGAAAACATGTGGCGTGCGTCGGAAATCCCGGCGCCGGCCAGTGTCCGCACCGGTCCCGCGGATATGCCGTTCACCCTGATGCCGCGCGGGCCGTAGTCGTTGGCGAGATAGCGGACGCTGGCTTCAAGCCCGGCCTTGGCGACGCCCATGACGTTGTAGTTCGGCATGACGCGGACCGAACCGGCATAGGTCAGTGTGATCATCGAGCCGCCGTCCTTCATCAGCGCGGCCGCATGACGGGCGACCTCGGTGAAGGAATAGCAGGAGATGACCATGGTGCGGACGAAATTGTCGCGGCTGGTGTCGGCGTAAAGGCCTTTCAGCTCGTTCTTGTCGGAAAAGCCGATGGCGTGGACGACGAAGTCCAGGCCGCCCCAGGCCTCGCCCAAGGTCTCGAAGGTAGCGGCAACCGATGCGCTGTCCTCGACGTCACAAGGCACGACCAGCGAGGAGCCGAGCTTGTCGGCGAGCGGCTTGACCCGGCGCCCGAAGGCTTCGCCCTGATAGGTGAAGGCGAGTTCCGCCCCATGTTCGGACAGTTTCCGGGCGATGCCCCAGGCGATCGAATGGTCGTTGGCGACGCCCATGACAAGCCCGCGCTTGCCCTTCATCAATCCGTCCATGGTCGGCTGTCCTTATGCGGAATAGCGCTGGAAAATCAGCGTTGCGTTGGTGCCGCCGAAACCGAACGAGTTGGACAGGACGGTGTCGATCCTGGCATCGTCGATGCGCTCTCTCACGATCGGCATACCCTCGAATTCCGGATCGAGCTGCTCGATGTGGGCGCTCTCGCCGATGAAGCCGCCTTGCATCATCAGGATCGAGTAGATCGATTCCTGCACGCCGGCCGCACCCAGCGAATGGCCGGTCAGCGATTTCGTCGAGGTGATGAACGGCATATTTTCGCCGAACACCTCGCGGATCGCGCCCATTTCCCTGGAGTCGCCGACCGGCGTCGAGGTGCCGTGCGTGTTGATGTAGTCGACCGGCGAAGAGACGGTCGCCAGCGCCTGCCGCATGCAGCGCACCGCGCCTTCGCCCGAGGGCGCCACCATGTCGAAGCCGTCGGAGGTCGCGCCATAGCCGACGACCTCGGCGTAGATCTTGGCGCCGCGCGCCTTGGCGTGCTCGAGCTCTTCCAGCACCAGCACGCCGGCGCCGCCGGCAATGACGAAGCCGTCGCGATCGACGTCATAGGCGCGCGAGGCAGCCGATGCCCGATCGTTGAACTTGGAGGACATGGCGCCCATCGCATCGAACAGGTCCGACATCGTCCAGTCGAGGTCCTCATGGCCGCCGGCGAAGACCATGTCCTGCTTGCCCCACTGGATCAGTTCGTAGCCATTGCCGATGCAATGCGCCGAGGTCGAGCAGGCCGAAGAGATCGAATAATTGACGCCGTGGATCTTGAACCAGGTGGCGAGCGTCGCCGAAGCGGTCGACGACATCGCCTTCGGCACCGCGAACGGGCCGATTCGCTTGGGGCTGCCGTTCTTGAGCGTGGTTTCAGCGGCCTCGACGATGGTTCTGGTCGATGGTCCGCCCGATCCCATGACGATGCCGGTGCGCTCATTGGTGATGTCGTTCTCGCCAAGTCCAGCGTCCACGATCGCCTGGTCCATGGCGACATGGTTCCAGGCCGCACCTTGCGACAGGAAGCGCATGGCGCGGCGATCGATCAGCGCCGAGGGGTCGAGCGTCGGCGCTCCCCAGACCTGGCAGCGGAAGCCGTGTTCGGCGAAGGAATCGGAGAAGCTGATGCCGGATCTGGCATTATGCAGCGAGGCCTGCACCTCGTTGGCGTTGTTGCCGATCGACGACACGATGCCGAGGCCTGTCACTACGACCCGTCTCATTCGCAACTCCTTCCAGCGCATGAACCCGAAACCTGCCGGACCGAAACCTGCCGGACAAGGATGCGCAAATTAAGTTCTACAGCTTCCTTTGCGCCTCCCGCGGACTCGCCGCGCTGCGCAGGCGCCGGTCAGGCGGCGGCCGATTGCTTGGACAGACCCACCTTGAGATCCGTTGCTGCGTATATGGGTTCGCCATCCGCCTTCAGCCAGCCATCGGCGATACCCAGCACCAGCCGGCCGCGCATCACGCGCTTGAAGTCCACGCCATATTCTACCTTCTTGACCGACGGCGTCACCATGCCTTTGAATTTCACTTCGCCGGTCGACAGCGCCATGCCCTTGCCCAGCTCGCCGAGCCAGCCGAGGTAGAATCCCGTCAATTGCCACATGGCGTCGAGGCCCAGGCATCCCGGCATGATCGGGTTGCCGATGAAGTGGCAGGCGAAAAACCACAGATCCGGCTTGATGTCGAACTCGGCGCGGATGAAGCCCTTGTCGAAGGCGCCGCCGGTCTCGCTGATTTCGGTGATGCGGTCGAACATCAGCATCGGCGGATAGGGCAGCTGGGCGTTTCCAGGTCCGAACAGCTCGCCGCGGGCGCAGGCAAGCAGTTCCTCGTAATCGTAGCTGGATTTCGAAACCGCCATCAGTCTCCGTCCCCAATAATCGTCCGGGCGGTAGCGCGCCCTGTCGTTGGTTCCTAACACAATCTATTTCCGGCCGGAAACCGGCGTTTGCGCTTAACCTGCCCGCCTGCCGGGGTCAATGCGCGCTATTGATCGTATTCGGCCGACAGAATATATGTCGGGTTATGTCTAGGTTCGGTCAATGTTCGTTTTTTGCCGTTCTGGGCAGCTCTTGAGGCGAAACTTGAGCTTGGACGGATAGATGGATCTGGGCTGCCGGAAGGAAAATGTCGCTGTGGACAAGCGGGTTCGCGAAGCTGGCCTGAGGCCGACGCGTCAGCGCATTGCGCTGGCCGATCTGCTTTTTGCCAAAGGCGACCGCCATCTGTCGGCCGAGGAACTGCACGAGGAGGCGATCGCCGCCGGCGTGCCGGTATCGCTCGCCACCGTCTACAACGCCCTTCATCAATTCACCCAGGCGGGCCTTCTGCGCATCCTGGCCGTCGAGGGGTCGAAGACCTACTTCGACACCAACACCTCCGATCACCATCATTTCTACATTGAGGGCGAAAACAGGATTTTCGACATCGCCAGCGGTCCTGTCACGGTTTCCAACCTGCCGGAGCCACCGGAGGGGATGGAGATCGCCAATGTCGATATCGTCGTGAGGCTGCGCCCGAAACGCTGCGAGTGATCGGCGCTTTTACGCATGTCGTTATCGCAGAACCGCTGCGCACTTTTGCGCGACATGCCCGTCATCCCGAACCGACAGGAAGAGGTCAGTCCTTGACCCGTTCGCCCGGATAGGCGCCCCAGACCAGCGACTGGGCGAGCCAGCCGGTGTGGCCATTGAAGGTCATTTCGCACCACTCGCCGTCACAGGACTTGATCGTGCCCATGGCGCCCGGCTCGACAATTGCGACGATGCCGGCGTCCTTTTGCGGGTCGTCGAGCAGGTTGATTCGGGCATCTTTGCCGCGCTGCCAGGGTGCTACGATCGCCGTGCGGCGACCTGAAAGCAGCGACTGGTTGATCCAGCCTTCCGAGCCGTCGGCATCGCGCACCCGACGCCAGGTGTCGAATTCCTGGATGATCTCCATCGGCAGGCCGGGCTTCATATACATCCAGTCGACGGAATAGTTGACGCCTGGTCCGACGCGGGAGTTGACGCGGCCGGCCTTCAGGCTGACGAAGCGCGGCAGCGGCAGGCCGCTCGGCCCGAGCGTGACGCTCTGGGTCGGTGCTGCCGCATTCTGTGCCGCCACATCCGGGGAATAAAGCAGAGCGCCGAGAAATGCTGCGCTGAGGGCCAGGCGGAGCGACGCGAAACCAGACACTTTCGTTCCCTTTCGGCGCCGGCTCATCGGCCCTGGCGCCCCTTTTTCTTTGTCTTCGGCGGAACCTCTTGTTACATGGAGAACTGGCACCGCGACCGGCCTGCAGTTTCGCCTGTCTTGGTTAAAGAGGTCTCAACGAGGTCGGGTTCGAGGAAACAATGGTAGGCAGAAAAAGGCCCCTCGTCGTCATCACGCGCAAGCTGCCCGACCCGGTCGAGACCCGCATGCGTGAGCTTTTCGACGCCCGGCTGAATGTCGAAGACCGGCCGATGACGCAGCCGGAATTGGTCGCGGCGGTCAAGGAAGCCGACGTGCTGGTGCCGACCATAACCGATCAAATCGACGCGGCGCTGATCGCGCAGGCCGGCGACAACCTCAAGCTGATCGCCAATTTCGGCAACGGCGTCGACAAGATCGACGTGTCAGCAGCAGCGAAGAAGGGCATTACCGTCACCAACACGCCGAACGTGCTGACCGAAGATACCGCCGACATGACCATGGCGCTGATGCTGGCGGTGCCGCGGCGGCTGGCGGAAGGCGCCAATGTGCTGACCGGCGACAAGAAATGGGCCGGCTGGTCGCCGACCTGGATGCTCGGCCGGCGTATCTGGGGCAAACGCCTCGGCATTGTCGGCATGGGCCGCATCGGCACCGCCGTCGCCCGGCGGGCCAAGGCCTTTGGCCTGTCGATCCACTATCACAACCGCCATCGCGTCCTTGCCGCCGTCGAGGATGAGCTGGAGGCGACCTATTGGGAAAGCCTCGACCAGATGCTTGCCCGCATGGACATCATTTCGGTCAATTGTCCGTCGACGCCGGCGACCTTCCATCTGCTTTCGGCGCGGCGGCTGGCGCTTCTGCAACCGTCCGCTTACATCGTCAACACGGCGCGCGGCGACATCATCGACGAGGACTCTCTGGTCAAGCTGATCCAGGACGGTAAGATCGCCGGCGCCGGGCTCGATGTCTACGAGCATGAGCCGGCGCTGAACAGCAAATTGCTGAAGCTCGCCGCCAAGGGCAAGGTCGTGCTGTTGCCGCATATGGGGTCGGCGACGCTCGAAGGCCGGATCGACATGGGCGAGAAGGTGATCATCAACATCCGCGCCTTCTTCGATGGCCATCGGCCGCCGGATCGCGTACTGCCGCTGCGGACGTGACCGGCTGCCATCTTAAGTTAGCGTATACTTACGAAAGCACCTTGCGCATGCTGATCGAGGTCGGTCGGTCATAGCCACTGTGCGCCGTCCGTTCCGTTTCGCGAAAGCCAAGGCGGGCAAAGGCCGCGTGATTCCCGGTCAATTCGATCCGCGTCTGAAGCTCGATCGCAGGCTTGCCGCGGTTGCGGGCAAGATCCTCGACAGCTTGCATCAGCCGCCTGGCGATGCCTTGTCCCCGAAAATCCGGTTCGACCGCGAGCTTTCCGACATAGAAATCTCTGGCCCGCTCAAGGACAAAAACGCAGCCGACAATCCTGCCGTCGTTCAGCGCCGCAAAGCCCGTCTCCTGCCGGGCCTTGTCCCGGAGATTTTCGACCGTGAGCCGATGCGCCGAGGATGGCGGATCGATGACGCCGTCCATGGCAGCGAAGGCGCGCATGATCAGCGACAGCACCTCGTCCCAACGGTCGAAATCGGCCGGAAGCTGCGCGACGGAAACCAGGCTGCCCAAAATCTAGCTGCTCTTGTTCTAGCTGCTCTTGTAGCGGATCGTGTCGAAGCGGGCGGCCAATGCATCGTAAAGCAGCAGCCGGCCGACCAGCGGTTCGCCGATGCCGGCGATCAGCTTGATCGCCTCCATGGCCTGCAGCGTGCCGACGACGCCGGTCAGCACGCCGAGCACGCCGGCCACGGCGCAGGATGGCACCAGGCTCGGCGGCGGCGGTTCCGGAAACAGATCGCGATAACTCGGATTCGGCCTGCCGTCCGTGCCGGTCTCGAACGGTTTCAGCACGGTCACCGAGCCGTCGAAGCGGCCGACGGCGGCATGGACCAGCGGCCGCTTTTCCGCAGCGCAGGCGTCGGCCACCGCATAACGGGTTTCGAAATTGTCGGAGCCGTCGACGACGATGTCATAACGGGCGACAAGGGCAGGGGCGTTGTCCGCCGTCAGCCTGAGATTGTGCAGTTCCACGGCGACGTTGGGGTTGATGCGGGCGATCGCCGCCTTGGCACTGTCGGTCTTCGCCATGCCGACAGCGCCGGTGCCGTGGATCACCTGCCTTTGCAGGTTCGACAGCGAGACGCTGTCGTCGTCGACGATGCCGAGTGTGCCGACGCCGGCTGCGGCAAGATATTCAAGCACCGGCGCTCCCAGCCCGCCGGCGCCGACGACCAGGACCCGAGCCCGCTTCAGTCGCTGCTGGCCGGCGCCACCGATCTCGGGCAGCACGATGTGGCGGGCGTAGCGTTCGAGTTCTTCGTTGGTGAGTGCGGTGGTGGTCATCGCCGGACCATATAGGGGGTGAATAGTGAATGGTGAATAGTGAGTAGTGAGTAGTGAGTAGGGAGTAGCTGGTAGCCGGTAGTGGGGGACAGTGGACAGTGGACAGTGGACGTGGACAGTGGAGTGAGCGTACACTCACCACCATTCACCATTCACCATTCACCATGGTCGGCCTAACCGCCCCATGATCGACGGTCAAAAACTGCGCGCGTCCGTTGAGATTGGAAAACAGCGCCGCATCGGTCCCGGTCATGAAAGCCTGGCAATTCAGCTCTTCGAGGATCGAGAACAGCGCGGCGCGTCGGCCCGCGTCGAGATGGGCGGCGATTTCGTCGAGCAGCAGGATCGGCGTCATGCCAGACATCTCGCCGGTCAGCCGGGCGTGCGACAGGACCATGCCGACCAGCAGCGCCTTCTGCTCGCCAGTCGAACAGAGTTCGGCCGGCATCGCCTTGGGCCGGTGCCGCACCACCAGGTCCGACCGGTGCGGGCCGTCGAGCGTGCGCCCGGCGGCGCGGTCGCGATCGCGAGCTTCGGCAAGCGCGCGGCGGAACCGCTCCTCGACATCGACAGCCGCGGAGGTGCCGACCTCGCTTTCCAGCGCGCCGGACAGGCCGATGTCGGCTTGCGGAAACGGACCGGAGCTTGGCAGCCTGTCGATCATGGCGGCGAGCAGGCGCACCAGTTCGGCACGCGCCGCGGCAATCGCCACACCGGTTTCGGCCATTTGCGTCTCGATCGCATCGAACCAGGCGCCATCGCGCGAGCCTTCGGCGAGCAGTCGATTGCGGCCGCGCATCGCTTTTTCGTAGTCGAGCGTGCGCTGGCCGTGGCCCGGATCGATCGCCAGCACCTGCCGGTCGAGAAAGCGCCGCCGATCTGCGGCCGGCCCGGTGAACGATGCATCCATCGCCGGTGTCAGCCAGACGACGCGCAGCCATTCCAGCATGTCCTCCGCCGAGCGCGCCGCCGCGCCGTTGATCCGCACCCGCCGGCCGCCTTCGGCGGCGTCGCCGCCTGCGATGCCGGTGCCGATCTCGACCGGGCCGTCCGGCCCATCGAGCCGGGCATGAATGGCAAAGCCGCCGTCGCCGCCTTCGCGCGCCACGTCGGCATAAGGCGCACGGCGCAGGCCGCGCCCCGGCGTCAACAGGGAAATCGCCTCCAGCAGATTGGTTTTGCCGGCACCATTGTCACCGGAAAAAACCACCGGGCCGGGATCGAGATCGATCGACAGTGTGGTGTAATTGCGGAAATTGGTAAGCGAAAGCTTACTTATATGAGTCTGCTGATCGCGCTCAGGCTGCTTCGCAACTCCGGTCATGACAGCAAGATGGCCTCGTTCCGGCCTAAAGCGCGCCGCGTTTGACCGGCCTCACGCGACGCGCTTTAGGTTGTTGTTTTATGCATGTCGTTATCGCAAAACCGCGGCACACTTTTGCGCGACATGCATCAGACCCGCATCGGCATCAGCACGTAGAGCGTGGTTTCGTCGGCCATGTCGTGGATCAGCGTTGGCGAGCCGGCATCCGCCAGCATGAATTTTGCCTCGGTGCCGGTCAACTGGGCGGCGACGTCGAGCAGATATTTGGCGTTGAAGCCGATTTCGATCGCGTCGGACGAATAATCCGCGGCCAGTTCTTCGGTGGCGCTGCCCGAATCCGGATTGTTGACTGCAAGCGTGACCTGGCCTTCTCCAATGGAAAGCTTCACCGCCCGGCCGCGTTCGGACGAAATGGTCGAGACGCGGTCGACGGCGGCGGCGAAACTCTGGCGGTCGATGATCAGCTTCTTGTCGTTGCCGGTCGGGATCACCCGCTGATAGTCCGGGAAGGTGCCGTCGATCAGCTTCGAGGTCAAAACGACGCTGCCGATGGTGAAACGGATCTTGGTGTCGGACAATTCGGTGGTCACCGCGATATCAGGGTCATCGACGAGCTTTTGCAATTCGCTGACCGTCTTGCGCGGAATGATGATGCCCGGCATGCCTTCCGATCCCGCGGGCGCGTCGATCTCGGCGCGCGCCAGCCGATGGCCGTCGGTCGCTACCGAGCGCAGCTTCAGCTTGCCGTCGGCGTCATGCGTGTGCAGGTAGATGCCGTTCAGGTAGTAGCGCGTCTCTTCGGTGGAGATGGCGAATTGGGTCTTCTCGATCAGGCCCTTGAGCGCGACCGAATCGAGCCGGAAGATATGCGAGAACGATCCGGCCGAAAGCTCCGGAAAATCGGATTGCGGCAGGCACTGGAGGCGGAAGCTCGAGCGGCCCGAGGTCACCGTCATGGCGTTGCCGTCTTCGTCGGTCTTCAGCATGACCTCGGCGCCGTCGGCGAGCTTGCGCACGATGTCGTAGAGCAGATGCGCCGGAACCGTCGTCGCCCCGCCGCGCTCGACCTTGGCGGGCGTGGCTTCGGTCACCTCCAGGTCGAGGTCGGTCGCCTTCATTTCTAGGGTGGCGCCTTCGGCGCTCAGCAGCACGTTCGACAGGATCGGTATGGTGTTGCGCCGCTCGACCACTCGATGAACGTGGTTGAGCGACTTCAGGAGATTTGACCGTTCCAGGATAACACGCATGACGAAACAGGCTCGCTTGAATGAATGAGCGGGTCTCCGGCAAGCGGCAACCCGCGAAAGGTCTGAACAGGCTCAGAATCTGCACAAACTGACAGGAAAAAACCGGTGAACGCAAGCCCGTGCTGACGGTTCGGGCCGGTTACACGGGCTTTCCTAGGATAAAACTGGGCAAGCCCGCAAGCCAATGCTCGTCGCCCAAAAGTATGCCCTCGGGTCAGGCCCGGGTCAGGTCCGAGGGTGCGCAGCGGTTTTGCGGCAACGACGTGCATAAGGACGAAGATAACAAGCGCGTCGCGGCCATCCAGACGCGACACGCCTTTGTTTTTCGGGCCGGTCAGGCCTGGTCGTTGATCAGTCTTCTTAGCAATTCGAGTTCCTGCGCCAGCGTGTTGTCGACGCCTGAAAGATCCTCGATCTTGCGCACGGCGTGCAGCACCGTCGTATGGTCGCGGCCACCGAAACGCCGCCCGATCTCCGGCAAGGAGCGCGGTGTCATCACCTTCGACAGGTACATGGCGACCTGCCGCGGCTTGACGATGGTGCGGGTGCGCCGGTTGGACAGAAGTTCCGTCTTCGACACATTGTAGTGGCGCGCGACGATGCGCTGGATGTCCTCGATGCGCACCCGCTTCGGCTCGCCCGAACGATAGATGTGGCCGAGGATCTCGTCGATGCGGTCGATGGTGATCTGCGGTTCGAACGACTGGCGGAACAGAAGCTGGTTGAACGCACCTTCGAGTTCACGCCCGCTGCCGGTCACCGTGCGGGCGACATGGTTGAGGATCTCCTCCGAAATGTCGAGCGATTGATCGTCGGCCTTGGCGGTGGCAAGGCGCAACTTGAGCATGCCGATCCGCATGGCGAAATCCGGCGCCGACATTTCGAGCGCGACGCCGCCGTTGAGGCGCGAGCGGACGCGGGGCTCCAGCGATTCCAGTTCCGACGGCGGCCGGTCGGCGGCGACCACCACCTGCTTGGCGCTGTCGAGCAGCATGTTGATCAGATGGCAGAATTCATGCTGGATCGACTTGCCTTGCAGGAACTGCATGTCGTCGATGATGAGGAGGTCGATGTCGCGCAATTGTTCCTTCAGCGTCAGCGCGTTGTTGTCGCGGATCGCGGTGGCAAACCGCCACATGAAATATTCGGCCGTGAGATAGACGACGCGCGATTTCGGATTCTGCTTCAGCGATTCCGCCGCGATCGCCTGCAGCAGGTGCGTCTTGCCCAGCCCCACCGTCGCGTGCAGAAACAGCGGATTGAAGCGCACCGCGCTCGACTGCGATTCCGCCACCGCCTTGGCGGCGGCGAAGGCCACCCGGTTCGACGGTCCTTCGATGAAGGAGCCGAACGTGTAGCGCGGGTCAAGCGGCGAACCGAGCACATTGTGCCGGAACTCGGTCTCGGCAGGCATTCCCGGGCGAGGTGCCGGTACCCGCTCCACCCTGCCGGGGGCCGCTGTTCCCGCGGCCAGCGCCGTTTGCGCCTGCCTGGTCATCTTGCGCGCCGGGGCCACTTCGGGCTCGACGCCGTTGCGCCCCGGGCGGGTAGCGGTGCGCACGACGATCTCGATCTTGAGGATTTCAGGATCCTCGTGTTTCCACAGCTCGGCGATGAGGTCGAGGTAGTGGCCGTTGATCCACGAGCGCAGGAAGGCGGTGGGCACCGAGATGCGGACAATGCCCCGGGACGCCTCGGCGACCTTCATGCGCCCGAACCAGCTCGAATAGACTTCGGTTCCCAGACGCGCCTTCAACTGGGCCTTGACCCGGTCGAACTTTTGTTCCGCGTCGATGGAAGCCGACATAGCGTCCCCTCCGGTTAAGGTCCCAGGGAATGGGAGGTCGCCCGTAAGCTCCCTTTCGATGCCGCTCTGCATGATCGAGTTCCTTGTCCTTTTGTACCTTTTTCCGCCGGGAATGCGCCTCCTGCATCCATGTTTCCGGCGACCGTGTCCTCACAGCGACACCATCGCCGCCGCCGGCAGCTGATGTCGCCTCATTGTCGGGGAACCGGCGCCGGCTCCTCGGAGCCAGCCCGCTTTGGTCATGTCAGGGCAATACAATTCCGCCCGGCGAAACGCCGGCGCGTCATTGATCTGCCATGTACAATTACGCCATTCCCCTACCGTATCGAAAAGGCAAACCAAACCCGTACGCGGAGATGATCCGCGTCATGAATTCTGCCATTTTGTGCTGGCCGATTCAGGCTGGGTTAAGGGCCAACGGCCCGTCCCTCTCGATAGACAGACCTTAGCGAAATCGCTGTGGATAGGGCAAGGCCACGACTAACGGATTTTTAAGGAATGTGGTTAGCGCAAACGTGTTCGGAGCCTGCGTTGCACTGGCTTGTTTTGACAAACCCATTGTGATTCAAACCCTTTTCCGGCGAATGTGAAAAAGGCCGCGTCGCGCGAAATTTTATCAAATAATTTTCTTGACAGGCAATTGTCCCCCATCCCTCGCACCCGATGTGAACAAGCTGTGGATGACCGTCCGCAACCGTTTGAAAAATAAAGGTGATTTTCGGCAGTTGATATTTTCGCCGCGAACGCTTTCAGCGGCTGCGCCTGTCAGCCGGCATGTATATGCCGGCAAACCAATTCGAACTTCGAAATCGTGCGGGGTGTTGCTTGCGGGCTTTCTTTTTAAGTACTTGCCGGCAAACGAAAAAACCCGGCACGAGCGGCCGGGTCTAAAAAGGACAAGTTTAGTAAAGGTATATCAGCCCGGATATCCGGGTTAGGCCGACAACACCTTGAGGCGCTGGGCCAGGCGCGACACCTTGCGGGATGCCGTATTCTTGTGCACCACGCCCTTGCTCGCGGCGCGCATCAATTCCGGCTCAGCCACCTTGAAAGCAGCCTGCGCGGCCGCCTTGTCGCCCGAGGCGAGCGCCTCTTCGACCTGGCGGATGTAGGTCCGCACGCGCGAGCGGCGGTTCTTGTTGATCGCCGTGCGGCGGGCGATCTTGCGCGTTGCCTTTTTGGCCGAGGAGGTATTGGCCATGATGCCTCTCTTCTGATCTGGTGGGCGCATGCGGGATGCCGCAAGGCGCAAAAAACAAACGGGCAGCCACAGGGCCGCCTCGGTTGGTGCGGCTTATAGTTCAGCTTTTCCGGCGCGTCAACGCTGCTTCGCCTTCTTTTTGGGCCGCTGCTGTCGCTCGCTCCCGGCTGATGTCGTCACGATCTACCAGTTCGAGAAATTTGGCTACCAGTTCGAGTAATTTGGCTACCGGTTCGAGAAATTTGGCTTCCGCTTTTCGACAAAGGCCGCCATGCCTTCCTTCTGGTCATCGAGCGCAAACAGTGAGTGAAACAGCCGGCGCTCGAACCGCAGCCCCTCGGCCAGTGTCGTTTCATAGGCGCGGTTGACGGCCTCTTTCGCCATCATCACCGACGGCAGCGAAAAATCGGCTATCTTGGCCGCCGCGTTCAACGCCTCCTCGAGCAGCTCGCCGGCGGGCACGACACGCGACACCAGGCCGCAACGCTCGGCTTCCGCCGCATCCATCATCCGTCCGGTCAGGCACATGTCCATCGCCTTCGACTTGCCGACGAAACGGGTCAGGCGCTGCGATCCGCCCATGCCCGGCATGACGCCGAGCGTGATCTCGGGCTGGCCGAACTTGGCATTGTCGGCGGCAATGATGAAATCGCACATCATCGCCAGCTCGCAGCCACCGCCGAGCGCATAACCGGCCACCGCCGCGATGACAGGCTTGCGCGCCCGGGTGAACTCTTCCCAGCCGATAAAGAAATCCTGCACATAGGCGTCGACAAAAGAGATCGCCTGCATTTCCTTGATGTCGGCACCTGCCGCGAAGGCTTTTTCGGAGCCGGTGATGACCATCGCGCCGATGTCGGCATTCGCGCAGAAGCCGTTCACGGCCGCGACCACGTCCGCCAGGACCTGCGAGTTCAGCGCATTGAGCGCCTTCGGCCGGTTCAGCGTGATCAGCCCTACCTTGCCGCGGGTTTCGACGATAATCGTTTCATAGGCCATGACTGTATCTCCTCACTCGGTCATCTCCTTGCATCAGGCATCGTTCACCCTGGCACCTGGCTTACACCCCCACCTAAGTCACAACTGACAGCTCCGGCAATAGAAGGTGGAACGCCCGCTTTGCACGATGCGGTCTATATGGCCGCTGCAGCCGTGCTTGGAGCAGGGCTCGCCCTCGCGATCATAGACCGCGAACGAATGCTGGAAATAGCCCAGGGACCCGTCGGTCTGCACGTAGTCGCGCAGCGACGATCCACCGGCGGCGATCGCATCGCCGATCACTTCGCGGATTGCTTCGGCCAGGGCGTCGCGCTGCTGTTTGGCCTTCTTTCCAGGCTTTGCGATGGTGCCCGCCTCGCGCAGCGGCGACAGGCCGGCGCGCCACAGCGCCTCCGACACGTAGATATTGCCGAGCCCGGCGATCAGCCGCTGATCGAGAAGTGCTGCCTTTAGCGGCGACTTCCGGCCTTTCAGCAGCGAGGCGAGCAGTTCGCCGTCCAACGCATTGCCTGTCGGCTCGACGCCAAGTCCCGCCAGCATCGGATGCGTGTCAGGTGTCCCTTCCGAAAACAGCATGAAGCCGAAACGGCGCGGATCGTTGAAGGTCACCCGGGACCGGGCGCCTTGGGGAGAGACGACATGGAAGACGACATGGTCGTGTACCGCGCTCTTCGGGCGCTCATGATAAAACGCGCCCGGCATTTCGCTGCTGTCGGGTAGTTCCCCGCCATCGGAGGTTTCGATGCGGAACGAGCCCGACATGCCGAGATGGCAGATCAGCACCGGGCCGCCTTCCAGATGCATCGTCAGATATTTGGCCCGGCGGCCGAGCGCCGTAATCGTCTTGCCGGTCAGCCTCTCCAAAAAATTCTCGGGAAACGGAAAGCGCAGGTCGGGCCGGCGCGCCTCGACGCGGGCGATGCGGGCGCCTTCCAGAACCGGCTGCAGGCCCCGCCGCACCGTTTCGACCTCAGGCAACTCAGGCATGGCCGCCTATCGCTGTGTAGAAGGAGGTGCCGTGACGGCCGCGTGCCAACCCAAGATGCTCGGCGACGGTTTCACCGATGTCGGCGAACGTCGCTCTCAACCCGATGTCGCCGCCAAAGCCCGGTCCGGTGCCGATCACCGGAATGCGTTCGCGCGTATGATCGGTGCCGTGCCAGGTCGGATCGTTGCCATGGTCGGCCGTGAGGATGAGAAGGTCGCCTTCCCCGAGCCGTGCAAGCGCCTCCGGCAGCCGCCGGTCGAAGGCCTCGAGCGCGGCGGCATAGCCGGCAACGTCGCGCCGATGGCCGAACTCGGTGTCGAAATCGACGAAATTGGCGAAGACGAGATCGCCGTCGCCCGCGTCGTCCATCGCGCCGAGCGCCTTGTCGAACATCGCCATGTTGCCGGCGGCCTTGCGCACTTCCGAAATGCCGCGATGGGCGAAGATGTCGCCGATCTTGCCGACCGCGATGACCCGGCTGCCGCGCGCCGTCAGCCGGTCGAGCAGGGTCGGTTCGGGCGGCGGCACCGAATAGTCCCGGCGGTTGTGCGTCCGTTCGAAGCTGGCGGCGGTTTCGCCAATGAAAGGCCGTGCGATCACCCGTCCGATGTTCAGCGGATCGACCAGCCTGCGCACCAGCTTGCAGAATTCGTAGAGCCGCTCCAGGCCGAAGTGAACTTCATGCGCGGCGATCTGCAGGACGGAGTCGACCGAAGTGTAGCAGATCGGCTTGCCGGTGCGGACATGCTCCTCGCCGTACCGCTCGATGATCTCGGTGCCCGGAGCATGGCAATTGCCGAGAATGCCCGGCACCTTTCCTTCGCGAATGATCGCTTCGGTCAGGTCGGCTGGAAAGGCGGGAACCGTGTCCGGGAAATAGCCCCAGTCGAAGCGGACCGGCAAGGCGGCGATTTCCCAATGGCCTGACGGCGTGTCCTTGCCGCTGGAAATCTCCTGCGCCGCGCCGTGGAAGGCGGAGGCAAGCAGGCCGCCGCTGTCGAAGCAGAATCCTGTCGCGGTTTTCGCCGCGTGCGCCAGGCCGAGCGAAAGCATGTTGGGCACGAAAAGCGGGCCTTTGCGCAGCCCCTCGCGATCCGCCCGGCCTTCCGCGCAGGCTCGAGCGATGTGTCCGAACGTGTTGGAGCCGGTGTCGCCATAGCGCTCGGCGTCGGCCGCGCCGCCGATGCCGAAGGAATCGAGAACAAAAAGGAAGGCGCGCGCCATTGCAGGGGATCATTATTATCGTTTGTCTGTCCGCCCAGACATAGGCGGCCGCGCCGCCATTGGCAATTCGGAACCAGACGGCTGTGTGCACATCCGGGCGCGATGGTAGAGATATCGCCGGCATCGGCGTGGATCGACGAAAACGAGAGGGAACTCACATGCGACATGCAAGGCATCCGCGGCTATCGTGCGCCTGGTGTCAGGCCGATAGCAATGGCGATCGGCCGCCGTCGTTCAGCAGGTGTCGCAGGTAATCGTCGGGCTCCTGCGGGGCCTGAGATAATAAGTTTCGCCCATCGATATCGAGTTGAAAGCCGAACTGAAGCCAAGCCGCTTTTCACTATCCGCCGACCAGGTGATGATCGGCTCGTATGCCAGATTGCTTTCGACGCGAACGAGAAACGTGCCCTTGACCTCGAGCTGCGGTGCAACCGTGGTGACGGAGTTTTTGGCGGCGCCGGCGCTGAAGGCATCGCCGACCATCTTGCGTGACCAGGCGACCAGCACCCGCGGCGTCGGCTCGTTCGTGACCTCTATTGCGGTGATGGTGATTTCCGGGGTCGATCGGTTGTACGGCTGAAGGGTGGAGTTGCCGATCTGCATGATCGCATCGAGTTCGGCCGGCGTGACGGTCTGCTGCTGGGTGACGAGATCCGCCACCATGCTGCCGATGCGACTGACCTTCTTGTTGGTCTCGATGGCTTGCGAGGCTTCCATGGTCAAGAAGTACATCATCAGCAGGACGGGCACGATGAAGGCAAACTCAACCGCCGCGACACCGCGGCGATCACGGCAGAACCGTATGGCTTTCGCGCATATCCCAGCGGTCCTCATATGTGCCCCCGCACGCCCCATGCTATCGTCCTTTTCCCACGCAGCGGTTTGCATTTTCAGTCGTCGAACGGCTCGTTCTTCCAGGTCATCGATGCGAAATGCAGCGTGTTGCCGTCTTTCAGATTGGCCATCGACTTGGCCATGAAATCGGTCATGACGGGCCATTTGTAAAAAACCCGCAGCATGTTTATTGATTCAGCCAAGCCCGGGGATACCGTAAAAGTCGAGGGGGTCGTACCGGTCAACGCGATTTCGCCGTCTTGGATATTGAAGCCTGCCTGGGCCGCAGCGGCGAAGCTCGGATACGCGCGCAGATCCACTTCCAATCCCGGGCAGTCCTTGGCGACCATGATCTCCAGCCGGCTGCAGATCATGGACTTCAGCGTCGCCTCGGTCACGTTGGCCTGCCTTATCTGGCCAGTCCGCAGCTGGCGCGCGACATCGTCGGTGATATTGGCCATCACCTCTTGCCCGGCAAATGAAATGCAGCTCTCCAGTATGGCAAAGACGAGGAGCGCAAATGGCACCGCAAGCATCGCGAACTCCAAAGCGGTGCTGCCGCGCCGGTCGCCAAGGAAGCGCGCTGAAAGGCTTGATCGTCCTGCTTTGCTCATGTCCTGTGCCTGCCGATCCCTTAGGGGTGTCGGGCAACGTTAGCGCAAACCCATTGAAGTGCGGTTTTGATGATCGTTAAATTCGAAGGGGAGGTTTTAACAGGCCGATAACCGAAGCGGCTTTTTCAGCGAGACGAAACGGTCGGGTCGCTTACTGGCCGGCGCTCATCTCGGCTTCCGAGGTCTTCTCCGCCTCGCTTTTATATGAGCTTTCGCAATATGGCGTGCACGACATGGTCTGTATTTCGGCGCGTCGATAGATGCGCACCGAGGACGCGTCCTGGCGCACGACGGTGATCTGCTCGTCGACGATCGGACGGCCCTCCCGATCGAGGACGACGAGGTTGGTGACGCCGAAGCCCTTGCCCGTCAGCACGATCGTCGAAGCGTCCTGCACCGAGGCGTCGGCGATCGCCGGATTGCCGACGACGATCGTATCGGCAGCGCGCGACAATTTGACGATCTTCGCCTGGTTCATGGTGACCTCGATGCCGGCGCCGGCCTTGGCCGTCACGACGAAGGCGGTGGCGGCAAGCAGCGCGGCAATTGGAAAGGACGATCTCGGCCCGGTCATTGAAGCGCTCCACGGCGGCAATTTGCTCAACGGAACATGAACGAGATTGGTGAAGCAAGGGTTAAGCGGAGGGGAGCCGTGATGATGTCGGGCTCGGCCCTTTGATCGCCTGGAGCTGGGATCGCCAGGAGCGGCCCGCCCTCTCCTAGTTCCTCTGCACAGGCCACCATGCCTTCGTCATCCCAGGGTCTGCGCCGCGTCGCTTCGCTCCTTGCTTCGCCCTAGGATGACGAAGTCGTGGTGGTTTATGCCAATCGCCAGCGTTGGAGATTTGGCTGCCCGACCGGCCGGCAGCGAAGGTCCACTTTCAGCGGCGAATCTCAGTGGCAATCGCAAACCTCCAAGATTAGCCGAAACACCCCTCGCTTCGTCATCCCAGGGCGGAGCAGGAGCGAAGCGACGTCGCGGAGACCCTGGGATCCATGCCGTTACATCAGCCGAGGAATGCAACGGCCCAGGATAAATGCCGTGATCCTTCGCGCCCTAGCCGTGGAAGAAGCACCCCTCCTGATTGCCGTGCACGGGATCGTCGGTGGCGTCCAAATCGAGCACGATCTCCTCGGGCGGCGCCGCGTGTGCGCCCATGAACAGCTCGACGAACAGCGCCTCGATCGCCGCCGGATCATGGCTGATCTTGTGATAGCGCGAAGGCTCGCGCCGGCTCAGCTCCAGCCGGTTGAGCGTCGACTTGCCGGCCACGGCCGCGCATTTCTGGGGACGGCGCGCCTTGAGTTTGCCGGCCAGCACCGCCATCACCGGATCGTGGCGCAACTCGTCGTGGTCGTTCAGGTCTTCATAGCCGAGCGCCATGGCGAAGATGCGCTGGCCAACCAGTGTCTTCACTTCATGCTCGATCAAGTCCCCGTTGCGCGCGTCCGTGAAGCAACGGGCAAAGCGGCCGACCAGTCCGATCGCCCGGTCCGTCAGCCCCAGCAGAAGCGCGCCGGCATCCGAAGTGATCGTCCCGCCGTCAAAACCAGCCACAACCGCGCGCTTTTCGACGGGTGCAAAATCAAACTGTTCTGCGCTACACTCTGTTTGCATCGGGGCGCCTCGCAATCAAAGCTAAGCTGTTGTCGCAAAACAACTTTCTCTGATTCGCAGCCCCGATGCACTTCAACTGTGTGAGATATCCGGGCTAAAGGGGCGTCAACCGTTGACGACGAGCAGTCCGGCGATGATCAGCGCGGCACCGAGCCCGTAGCGCAGGCTGAGTTGTTCGCCGAGCAGCGACCAGGCGAGCAGCGGCACGGCGCAAAAGGTCAGCGCCATGAACGGATAGGCGACCGTCAGCGGAACGGATTTCAGCACATAGATCCAGACGATGGTGCCAAAGCCGTATATGGCGAAGGCGGCGATCAGGTAAGGGTCGGCGAACAGCGCGAGCACACTCGGAACGTCCGTGCCGCCGGCCCGCGCGCTGGTCAGTTTGAACAGCACCTGACCCGCCGAGATCAGCAGAGGCGTCAGCACGAGCCCTGCGAGAACGGGAAACGAATAGACTCCCACGGCTTCAGGCTTCCAGCCGGTCTTCCGAGTAATAGATATCGCGGCCGATATCCACGCACGCATGATTCCGCGGCACCGGATGCACGGCCCGCAGGAAGGAATGCGTGTAGGGGAAGAAGTTGAAATGCGGGTTGAACGAATAGCGGTATTCGCGTTCGCGCGGCACGACGATGATCAGGCGCGTGCGGCAGATGCGGCGCAGTTCGG
The DNA here is from genome assembly GCF_055811595.1 of Mesorhizobium sp. WSM4814. Taxonomy (NCBI): domain Bacteria; kingdom Pseudomonadati; phylum Pseudomonadota; class Alphaproteobacteria; order Hyphomicrobiales; family Phyllobacteriaceae; genus Mesorhizobium; species Mesorhizobium sp. WSM4814. Next base: position 158,356 of record NZ_JBVVQT010000006.1, on the reverse strand, counting down.
CGATCGCCTGCCGGTACTCCAGAACGTGTTCGATGACATGCGTGCAGATGACCGTGTCGAAGGCCGCATCTGGAAAGGGCAGATATTCTATACGAGCGGCAACGTAGTCGACGCCGGGGATCGCCGCCGCGTCCGCCACCACGAAGTCGACGCCGGTATAATGGCCGGCGCCATCCCGCGCCTCGCGGATGCGCTTGATCAATACGCCGGTGCCGCAGCCGACATCGCAGACGCTGTCGCCGACCGTGTCGGCGATGATGCGCTCGATGCAGGCTTCGGAATTGTCCGTGCCCTCATGCACGCGCGGATGCTCGCGATAGAGCGTTTCGTATTCATCGGCCGTCAGGAACGGCGCACGCTCACGGAAGGCCGCAAGCCGGGTGATGTGGCCGCCCCAGGCCATACTGGCGACGCCCCGGAACAGGGCGGAGTCCCGCACGATCGGCGGCAGCACATCCTCGAGGACGAAGCGGATGCGGTTTGTGGTTTCTCTATTCACGGGTGCGGCTCCGATGGTGGACGTCAGGCCACGTCGCGGCGGCTGGCGCCGATGATCGCGTCGGGTTTGCCCGCGCCGAAAGTCGGAAGGGAGAGATAAAAGATACGCTTCTGTTCCGCCCGGCCGCGCGACACCGAGTCGAGAATGAGCCCGGTCATGGCCATCAGTACCGAGAGCAGCAGCAAGCCGATGGACAGCACCCAGGTCGGCATGCGCGGGACCAGGCCGGTCTCGAAATATTCGACCAACACCGGCGCCATCAGGATCAGGCTGGCAACCAGGAGTACGGCGGCGATGGCTCCGAAGAAACGGAAAGGCTGTGTCTCCTTCATCAGCATCGCGAACATCAGCAGGATTTTGGCGCCATCGCGGACGGTGGACAGTTTCGACGACGACCCTTCCGGCCGGCGGCCATAGTCGAGCAGGATCTCGGCGACCGGCAGTTTGAGCTGCGAGGCGTGGACGGACATTTCCGTCTCGATCTCGAATCCGCCGGAGACGGCCGGAAAGCTCTTCACAAAACGTCGCGTAAAAGCGCGATAGCCGGAGAAGATATCGGTAAAGTCGCGTCCGAAAAGGCGTTTGTAGAGGCTGTTGAAGATGCGGTTTCCGAAGGCATGTCCGGATCGGCCAGCATCCGCGGTCACGCCGCGACGCGTGCCGACCACCATGTCGCAGCGCTCGGTGATCAGCGTGTTGATGAGAAGCGGCGTGTCTTCCGGCGCATAGGTGCCGTCGCCATCGGCCATGAGATAGATATCGGCGTCTATATCGGCGAACATGCGCCGTACGACATTGCCTTTTCCTTGCCGCGCTTCGCGGATCACGATGGCGCCGGCGGAGCGCGCCTTGAGCGCGGTGAGATCGCGCGAATTGTTGTCGTAGACGTAGACTGTTGCGGCCGGCAGCGTCTCGCGAAAGCGACGCACGACGTCGCCAATGGTTTGTTCCTCATTGTAGCAAGGAATCAGGATCGCGATCGTCAGGTCGGGACGCGTGCTGTGTGGCATCGTGGAACTCCGGCGGGGTGGAGAATGGGCCGCGACCGGTCCGCGTCCGCTCCGCACCTTGAGCTTTACTATTTATTGAAGCCGTTAAGGCTAGGTTTAAGTTGGGACGAATTCACCGGAACCATCGACATGTCCAACGCCACCACGCTCGCTATCGCGCGGCCGTCGCGTCTTGAAGGTTGGAAGGCCGACCTCGCCGCGAGCCTGCTCGCGGCGCTGGTGATGGTCGGTGCGCAGGCCGCGACCGGTTTCCCGACATTGTTCGATTCTGGCGGCGATAACGACAGCATGATGCGGCTGGCGCAGATCCGCGACTGGCTGGGCGGACAATCGTGGTTCGACCTCCACCAGTACCGCATGGGGCCGGACGGCGGCTTCGTCATGCACTGGTCGCGCATCGTCGATGTGCCGATCGCGGCGATCGTTTTGGCAGTGGCGGCGCTGACCGGCAGCATGGCCACGGGCGAGGTGGTTGCCGAGATACTTTGGCCGGCCTTGCTCAGCATCGCGGCGCTGTTTCTCATCGTCCGGGCGGCGCGGCTGCTGGCCGGTCCGCACACAATGCTTCCGGCGCTGGTGATCGGCGCCATAACGCTGAATGCCATGGGCCTGTTTACCGCGCGGGCGCTGGACCATCACAACCTCCAGGTCGTGTTCGCCCTGGCCATGGTGACGCTGCTGCTGGCGCCCGGATGGCGCAGGGCAGCGGGCAGCGGCGTTTGCGCTGCCCTGATGCTGGCGATCGGCATGGAGACCGCGCCTTATGTCGCGGTGGCAGGCGCTTGCGTGGCGGCGGCGCTGTTGTTTTCACGCAAGGACGGTCCCGGCGATGCGATCGGTTTCGGCCTTGGCTTCGCCGGCGCGGCCGCTCTCGCGCTCGTTGCGACCGTGCCGCCATCGTCATGGTGGATCGCGCAGTGCGACGCCTATTCGGCACGGCTGGCTGTGGTCGCCCTGCTGGGCGGGCTCGGGCTTGCCGCCACTGCCACCGTCACTATTTCGAAGGGGATGCCGGCGCGGCTTGCCGGTCTCCTGATCCTGGTGATCGCCGTCGGCGCCGCCGCGATCCTGATCGCCCCGCAATGCTTGGGCGACCCTTTTGTCGGACTCGATCCAAGGATGCGCGATTTTTGGCTGAATTCTGTGGCCGAGGCGCAACCGCTATGGAACATAGTCGCGTTGCAACCCGAGAATGTCGCCCAGAATTATGCGACGCCGGCCATTGCTGTGGGGATACTTGTCACGGCGACGCTGCGGCACGGCGTGCGACGGCCTGAAGTGATGCTTCTCGGCTTCCTGGTGGCAGCCACCGCCGTCAGCGTCTGGCAGATACGCGGTACGAGTTTCTCGCTGCCGTTCGCCATCATCCCGCTAGCCGCAATGGTGGCGGCCGCGAGGCGCGATGCGCAGGGGCGCACCGCCAAGGCGACGCTCAAAATGGTCTTCGCCTGGCTGATTTCGCTGACGCTGGTATGGAGCGCCGGTTCGCATGTGATCGCCAATGCCATCGCGCCGAAGCAGAACGCTGGCGCCACAACCGCCGGCAAGGGCAAACTGTCCTGTACCGCCGATGCAACTTATGCCTTGCTGGCCCAACAGCCGCCGACCACGGTGCTGACGATCTCGAACCTTGGCGCACCGATGATCGCGACGACGCCTCACCGGGTTCTCGCAGGGCCTTATCACCGCAACAATGCTGGCAATATCGCGGTGCTCGATGCCTTCATGGGAACGCCTGATCAGGCGCATGCAGTCATGCGACGCGAGAAGATCGGACTGCTCGCCTTCTGTCCCGGAAATGACGAGACCGGGTCGCTGGTGGATTGGGCGCCCAACGGCCTGATGGCGGATATCGTCAAGGGGGACGCTCCGTCCTGGCTTGAGCCGATATCGGAGACGCTGGACCAGCCACTCGTCCTCTACCGGGTTCACTGAACCGGCAGCCGCGCGCCAATCGAACGATCATCGATTCGGCAAGTGGTGCCGATACGTTTCATCAATGTTTTGCTGCCACGATCATCCCGTACTTTGCGCGCACACAGGAATTTTGATGCAGCCGTCCTTCGCTCACGGCCCGGACCGCAGCGAAAGCACTGATCTTGCTTTCACCGATCCGTTGACGGCGCTGGGCAATCACCGGCGTTTTTCCGACAAGATCGACCGGCTCATCAGCGACCGGGCAGGCGACCCCGCACGGTCGGCATCCTCGATCTCGGCGGCTTCAAGCCGATCAACGACCTGTTCGGCCGCAAGGCCGGCGACGCGATCCTCGTCCAGGTCGCGATGCGGCGTTCAGGTCTTCATAGCCGAGCGCCATGGCGAAGATGCGCTGGCCAACCAGTGTCTTCACTTCATGCTCGATCAAGTCCCCGTTGCGCGCGTCCGTGAAGCAACGGGCAAAGCGGCCGACCAGTCCGATCGCCCGGTCCGTCAGCCCCAGCAGAAGCGCGCCGGCATCCGAAGTGATCGTCCCGCCGTCAAACCCAGCCACAACCGCGCGCTTTTCGACGGGTGCATCGGGGCGCCTCGCAATCAAAGCTAAGCTGTTGTCGCAAAACAATTTTCTCTGATTCGCAGCCCCGATGCACTTCAACTGTGTGAGATATCCGGGTTAGCCACAAGCCACCATGTCTTCGTCATCCTATCAGCCGAAGAATGCAGCGGCCCAGAACGGCACTTGCATCCGCAACGGTCCGAGCTACCCTTTGTCCATGACCGGCTATATGACCGCGAGCCAGAAGCGCGGCACGATCTACATCGGCGTAACAAACGATCTTGGCCGCCGTATGCCGGAGCACAAATCCGGCGAAGGCTCGCGCTTCACCAGCCGCTACGGCGTGCAGCGCCTGGTCTGGTACGAGGAACATTTCGACATTCGCGACTCCATCCGGCGCGAGAAGTCGCTGTAGCGCTGGCCGCGCCAGTGGAAGATCGAGCTGATCGAGAAGGCCAATGCAGAATGGTTCGAGCTTTTTCGCGGAACGGGGTGGCGCCGCGTCGCTTCGCTCTGGGATGACGAAGGGGGGATGCATCCGCTAGTCTCAAAGACGGGATTTATCGACGTTCGTTGCCGATCACCGATCGTCAACATCACTGTGTCGAGGAACCAGGTCGCTAAATTGCGCCTTTCGCAGCCTGCCGTGCCTGTCGGATCCATAGGCGTCGCTTAGTCTACAATTAACCAGGCAATGCCATCGAGGCCGGAAAGGAATCGGTAAGGCTGTTTATTAAGCCGATTGAAAGAGCTTCTCGATAGATTGGCAGTATCCGATCAGCCAACAGAGAAGTTGACGGAATTGCTGTAACACCTGGAGTAGGAGCTCTCGAATGTCTAATCTCATTGCACGTTTTGTGAAGGACGAATCCGGCGCGACCGCCATCGAATACGGTCTGATCGCCGCTCTCATCGCGCTCGCCATCATGGTCGGCGCCGGCCAACTCGGCACCGCGCTGAACACCAAGTTCAACGTTATCGGAAACGCGGTGACCAACGCCCCCGTCGCCCCCTAAGGCAGCTAGCGGCGCTCAGCTGTTTCCAGATAAGGGCCGCCGCACTGGCGGCCCTTATCTAATCGTATCGGACGATTGAAATTTCGGCCTCACCAATCGTTAATCGGACATGCCTAGGCTGGGGCCGGCCACAGTTTGACCACAGGCGCCACGCCCATGCTTGAAGCCCTGATCTTCGTTGTCTTTCCGTTCTGCATGCTTTTTGCCGCGATCTCCGACATGCTGTCGATGACGATCGCCAATCGCGTGCCTGTGCTGCTTGTCGCCGTCTTCGCCCTGGTCGCGCCGCTGACCGGCATGGACTGGGCAAGCTATGGCTGGCATTTTGCCGCCGGCGGCCTGGTCCTCGCCGTGACCTTCGGGCTGTTCGCGCTCGGCGGCATGGGCGGCGGCGACGCCAAGCTGCTGGCCGCCAGCGCCGTCTGGATGGGGCTGAACATCCACCTCGTCGAATACCTCCTGGTTTCGACCGTCATCGGCGGCCTGCTGACGCTCGCCATCCTCGTCTATCGGAAATCGCCGCTTGCGGCCGTCACAAGCCACAATCCGTTTTTACGCCATTTCGCCGACGAGACATCAGGCGTTCCCTATGGCATTGCGCTTGGCATTGGCGGCCTGCTCACCTTTCCGGCTTCCCCGTTGATGGCATGGGCGCTCGCAAGCCTGGCGGCCTGATTCTTCCCGCGTCAGGCCTGCCTTTCACATTCGATTTGGCGTTTAAACAGGCGGCTTTGGCCGCCTTTTTTGCGGTCCGGACCGATGTCTCAAATTTATGTAAACCTTAAATTAATCACGATCGTAAGTATTAAATTAACCTTGTTTTGACGATTGCCGCTGCATGGTCCGGCTTGGCTAGTTTGTTTGCCAAGGACGAGGTTCGGACAGATGCCAGCATCCCGACTGATCATTCTGGGCGTGGCGGTCGCCGCGGCGGGTGGCGCAGGATATGTCGCAAAAAACATGGTGGCGACGCCGCCGCCTCAAATCGTCGATTCCGGCCCCCAGGCGCCGGCAATCGCGCTGCAGGACGTGCTTGTCCTGTCCGGCGACGTTCCGATGGGCAGTCCGCTGGAGAACAACATCAGTTGGCAGTCCTGGCCGGCCGACGGCATCAACGCGAATTTCATAACCCGCGCCGCGGAGCCCGATGCGCTGGAGAAGCTGAAAGGCGGCGTCGCCCGTGTGGCGATGTATGCCGGTGAGCCGTTGCGGCGCTCCAAGCTGATCGGCGAGGGACAGAGCTTCATGTCGTCGATCCTGCCCTCCGGCATGCGGGCCGTCGCCACAGCCGTATCGGCCGACACGTCGGCCGGCGGCTTCATTCTTCCCAATGATTTCGTCGACGTCATCATGACCCGCAGGGCCGATCCGGCAGCCGGCGGCAGCGGCTTTACCACCGAGACCATCCTCAAGAACATTCGCGTCCTGGCGATCGACCAGACCATCCAGGAGGACGAGGAAGGCAAGCGGACCAGGGTCGGCCAGACCGCGACGCTGGAACTGACACCGCAGCAGGCGGAAATCATCACCGTCGCCCAGCAGATGGCGGATCGCCTGACATTGGCGCTGCGGTCGATCACCGACACCCAGGAGAAGAATCTGGGCGAGGCCGACTATCTCGTTTCCGGCAATGGCCGGCGCGGAACAGTGCGCCTGATCAAGTCGGGCGAAGTTTCCGAAGTGGGAGCAAGGCAATGAGGTTAAACGCTCCGGTCACACTGGCTGCGGCTCTCGGCCTGTTCCTGCTTGGAACGAATGCACATGGCCTCATCGAGGCGAATGCGGCAGGCGCCGAGGTGTCGGCTTCGACCGCCACCCAGCGCGTCAAGCTCGGTCTCAACAAATCGGTGGTCATCGACCTGCCGAGCGATGCCTACGATATTCTCGTCGCCAACCCGGCGGTCGCCGATGCGGTGACCCGCACCGCCAGGCGCATCTATCTCTTCGGAAAGGCGGTCGGCGACACCAACATCTTCGTCTTCGGCCCTAATGGCGAACAGATTGTCAGCCTCGACCTGGCGGTCGAACGCGACGTCGCCGGACTGGAAGACTATATCAGGCGCTTCATACCGTCATCGAGCATCACGGTCGAATTGCTGAACGACAACGTCGTCCTGACCGGAACCGTGGACACTCCGCTGGATGCCAAGCGCGCGGAACAGCTGGCCACCATCTTCGTGTCCGGCGGTGAAGCGACCACGGGACAGTATTCGCAGACCGCCTCCGGCGGCTCGGCCGAAGCCGGTGTCGACATCGACAATCCGGATTCCGAGCGTCGCGTCAGCCAGATCGTCAACCTGCTGCAGATCATCGGCGACGACCAGGTGACGCTGAAAGTGACGGTGGCCGAAGTCAGCCGCTCGGTGATGAAGCAGCTCGGCGTCAACCTGATCGGCAGCGGCAGCAGCAATGGCATCAGTTGGAGCGCGTTGAGCGACAATTTCACCGGCCTGGGCAAGTCGCTGTCGAACTCTGGCCTGGCTATCGGCACCTCGACGCTGGACGCCTATATCAACGCCATGGAGCAGTCAGGCGTCATGAAAACCCTGGCCGAGCCGACGTTGACGGCTGTATCCGGCGAGAAGGCGACCTTCAAGGTCGGCGGCGAGTACAATATGGTGACGGGCGTTTCCCAAGCTGTGTCCGACGATAACCAGACCGGTGTGAAGACGTATGACATCGAGAAGCTCGAATACGGCATTGGCCTGGAATTCCAGCCGGTGGTGCTGTCTCCCGGCCGCATCAGCCTGAAGGTCAGGACGTCGGTTTCCGAGCCGACGACCGAGGCATCGGTATCCTTATCCGAGGGTGTAACAAGCCCCGGCACGAACGTCCTGTCGCTCCGTAAACGCTTGGCCGACACCACGGTGGAGCTGCCTTCCGGCGGCTCGATGATGATCGCCGGCCTGGTACGGGATGACATCAGGCAAGCCGTCAACGGCCTGCCTGGGCTGACCAAGATTCCGGTGCTCGGCACGCTGTTCCGCAGCCGGGATTTCGTCCGCAACGAGACCGAGCTGGTCATCATCATTACGCCCTATCTGGTGAAGCCGGTGACGCGCAACGCCCTTGCCAAGCCGGACGACAATTTCAACGCCGCCAGCGATGGCGCCGGCATGTTCCTTGGCCGTGTCAATCGCGTCTACGGCACCATGCAGACCGACAAGCCCAACGGCCGTTACCACGGCGTCGTCGGCTTCATCTACAAGTAAGGGGGAAGCGGACATGTCTCGGTCAGCATTGAAGCCAAGGACAATCATCGCAGCGATGCGGTCCGGCCGGTCGCGGATCAGCCAGCCGGTCGTTCCGCTCCTGGCGGTTGCGGTCGCCGCAATGCTGGCGGGCTGCGCCAACCGGGACAGCATCACGGTCGGCGCTGTTCCGGACGACTATCGCACCAACCATCCGATCGTCATTGCCGAGAAAAACCAGAAGATCGACCTTCCGGTCGGCGCCGGCGATCGCGGCATGACCGGGTCGCAGCGCGACACGCTTCTCGGCTTCCTGGATGGCTATGACAAGAGCGCCGCTCCGACCTTGACGATCTCGATCCCGAGCGGTTCGGCGAACGAGATCGCCGCGACCGCGGCCGGTCGCGATTTCGCCAGGCTTGCGATTGCCAGCGGCATCAGCCGCAGCCGGATCGTCATCACCACCTACCAGTCGGCTTCGCCCGAAGCGTCCGCGCCGATCCGCGTCGCCTATGTCACGGTGAAGGCGCAGACCGGCAGATGCGGACGCTGGCCCGAAGACCTGCTGCAGACCTCGGAAAACAAGCACTATGCCGATTTCGGCTGCTCGTATCAGAACAATCTTGCCGCCCAGATCGCAAACCCTACCGATCTGCTCGGGCCCCGCAAGCAATCCGTTATCGACGCAGAAAATCGCAGCGGGGTGATCGACGTCTACCGCGAGCGAGGCATTTCGGACGAGTTCCTCGGCAATTCGGAAGTCGAGTATTGAGCTTGAGCCGCGCCAGTCACGGGAAGACAAGTCACGGAAAGAAATGACAATGAGCAATCTTGCCTACGACACGGGGTTAGACGGCGGCGAAAGCTCGCAGCAGGATGTCGCCGCCATGCAGGCGCTGCGGCCGATTCCGCGCATCTCGATCCAGGCATTTTGCGAGACCGAGGGCGTTGCCAATCCGATCGAGCGCGCCGGCGAGGATCGCCGCATGGCCAAGGCCCATCTGAAGGTCCATATGGGCGGCATCGCCACCGCCATCGAGTTCTACCAATCGGCGCCGACGCCGAACCTGATCCTGCTGGAATCGCGCAGCGAGCCGAAGCAATTGCTCGAGCAGCTCACGCAGCTCTCCGAATACTGCGATCCGACCTCGAAGGTCGTGGTCATCGGCCACTACAACGATGTCGGGCTCTATCGCGAGCTCATCCGCTCCGGCATTTCCGAATATGTCATCGCGCCGGTATCGATGGCCGATATCGTCAGCGTGATTTCGACGATTTTCGTTGATCCGGAAGCCGAGCCGATCGGCCGCTCGATCGCCTTCATCGGCGCCAAGGGTGGCGTCGGCTCCTCGACCATTGCCCATAATGTGGCCTGGGCGATGTCGTCCCTGTTCAAGTCGGAAGTGGTTGTCGCCGACCTCGACCTGGCTTTCGGAACCGCCAACATCAATTTCGATCAGGATCCGGCGCAAGGCATTGCCGAAGCCGTTTTCTCACCGGAGCGCCTCGACGAGGTCTATCTCGATCGGCTGCTTGCCCAGTGCGCCGAGCACCTGTCGCTGCTTGCAGCGCCTTCAACGCTCGATCGGGTCTACGATTTCGACCCGGAGGCTTTCACCCAGCTTATCGACACGGCGCAGCGCAGCGTGCCGCTGCTGGTGCTCGATGTTCCGCACGTCTGGACGGGCTGGACGAAGAACATACTGGTCAAAGCCGACGAGATCGTGATCACGGCGACGCCGGAGCTGGCCAATCTGCGCAACACCAAGAATCTGGCCGACATGTTCAAGCGGCTTCGCCCGAACGATCCGCCGCCGAAGCTGATCATCAACCAGGCCGGAGTGCCGAAGCGCCCGGAGATTTCGTCGTCCGACTTCGCCGATTCGCTCGGCCTGTCGCCGATGTCGGTCATTGCTTTCGAGCCGCTGCTGTTCGGAAACGCCGCCAACAACGGGCGCATGCTCGGCGAAATGGATGCCAGGAACCCGGTTGTCGGCATTATCAACGAGATTGCGCATGTGCTGACCGGGCGCAGCGAAATCAAGGCAAGAAAGAAAGCGGGCCTCGGCAATCTCCTTGGCAAGCTCTCGCGCGGCAAGAAGTGATGCTTCCGGAGCGGAATTGGTAATCGATCATGTTTGGTAAAAGAGGCAGCGACGACGGCAGCCGGTTCACCCCGGAATTCCGTCAGCCGGCACCTGCGCCTGCCGCGCCGGCGGCAAAACCTGCGGAAACGGCGGTTCTCGCCAAACCCGCACCGCCGCCGTCATCCGGCACGCCTGGCGTGTCTGCCGCGCCGCCCGCACGCCGTGCTGTCGAGGCGCCGCCATTGGCGCCGGAGCCAAAAAAGCTCCAGCGCCAAAAGAGCGAAACCTACTACGACACCAAGAGCCAGGTCTTTGCCGCGCTCATCGACACCATCGACCTGTCGCAGCTCGCCAAGCTCGATCCCGAAAGCGCGCGCGAGGAAATCCGCGACATCGTCAACGACATCATCGCGATCAAGAATTTCGCGATGTCGATCGCCGAGCAGGAAGAACTGCTCGAGGACATCTGCAATGACGTGCTCGGTTACGGGCCACTGGAGCCGTTGCTCGCTCGCGACGATATTGCCGACATCATGGTCAACGGCTCCAAGGACGTCTATATCGAGGTCAACGGCAAGGTCGAGCAGACCGGCATCCGTTTTCGCGATAACCAGCAGCTCCTCAACATCTGTCAGCGCATCGTCAGCCAGGTTGGCCGCCGCGTCGATGAATCGAGCCCGATCTGCGACGCGCGCCTTCCCGACGGCTCCCGCGTCAACGTCATCGCGCCGCCGCTCGCCATCGACGGCGCCGCTCTCACCATCCGCAAGTTCAAGAAGGACAAGCTGACACTCGACCAGTTGGTCAAGTTCGGCGCCATTTCGCCGCCCGGCGCCGAGATTCTCAAGATCATTGGCCGCGTCCGCTGCAACATCGTCATTTCAGGCGGTACCGGTTCGGGCAAGACGACGCTGCTCAATTGCCTGACCAACTATATCGACCGCGATGAGCGCGTCATCACCTGCGAGGACTCGGCCGAGCTGCAACTGCAGCAGCCGCATGTCGTGCGTCTGGAAACCCGCCCGCCCAACCTCGAGGGCGAGGGCGAGGTGACCATGCGCGATCTGGTCAAGAACTGCCTGCGCATGCGGCCCGAGCGCATCATCGTCGGCGAAGTGCGCGGACCTGAAGTGTTCGATCTTCTGCAGGCGATGAACACCGGCCATGACGGCTCGATGGGCACGATCCACTCGAACAGCCCGCGCGAATGCCTGAACCGCATCGAATCGATGATCGCGATGGGCGGTTACACGCTGCCGCAGAAAACCGTGCGTGAAATCGTGGTCGGTTCTGTCGACGTGATCATCCAGGCCGCACGCCTGCGCGACGGATCGCGGCGCATCACCCACATCACCGAGGTGATCGGAATGGAGGGCGACGTCATCATCACGCAGGACATCGTTCTCTACAACATCAAAGGCGAGGACGCGAACGGCAGGCTGCTGGGCGAGCACGTTTCGACAGGCATCGGTCGTCCGCATTTCTGGGAGCGCGCCCGCTACTATGGCGAGGAACAGCGCCTCGCCAATGCGCTCGAGGCGATGGAGAAACGCGCTGACTGATCCATTTGGAGGCGTAGGGGCCAGGGCCGATGTTTGGAATTGACGGCACCGTGTTGGCATTTATCGTGCTCGCCGGCTTCAGCGCCGGCGCGGTCGCCTATGCTTTTCTGTTCAACCGGATCAGCACCGAAAAGCAGGTCGGCAGGCGGCTTGAAACGATCAAGACCGCCGAGACGGATGGTGCCGTCGTCAAGGCTTCGCGCGATCGCGTGGCGGAAGCGGCCAAGCGGCGCAAATCGGTTCAGGATTCACTGAAGGACCTCGAACAGAAGCACAAAACCAGCCAGAGCCTCGCCAAAAAGCCGCCCCTGAAGGCCCAGATCCGTCAGGCAGGCATGAAGGTCTCGCTCGAGCGTTTCTACCTCTACTCGGCGGTTTGCGGCGTCGTCCTGACGTTTCTTGCCTGGTTCGCCGGTGCGCCTTTGTATGTCTTGCCGGGTGCGCTGCTCGTCGGTGGCCTCGGCCTGCCACGCTGGTTCGTTTCGTTTAGCCGCGCCCGCCGGGTCAAGGCGTTCCTCAACGAATTTCCGAACGCGCTCGACATCATCGTGCGTGCGGTCAAATCCGGCCTGCCGCTGAACGACGCCGTCCGCCTGATCGCCAATGAATCCCCCGAACCGGTCAAGACCGAGTTCCGCCGCATCATCGATTCGCAGCAGATGGGCCTGTCGATCCCCGACGCCAGCCTGCGCATGGCCGAGACGATGCCGTGCACCGAGGCGAGCTTCTTCGGCATCGTCATCCAGATCCAGTCCCAGGCCGGCGGCAATCTGTCCGAGGCTCTGGGCAATCTTTCGCGCGTGCTTCGCGACCGCAAGAAGATGAAGGCAAAGGTCCAGGCGCTGTCGATGGAAGCGAAGGCGTCAGCGGTGATCATCGGCGCCTTGCCATTCGTCGTCGCCTGTCTCGTCTACCTGACAAGCCCGAACTACATCATGCCATTGTTCACCACCAGCGTCGGCAATCTGATCCTCGGCTGCTCCGCGGTCTGGATGTCGATCGGCATCCTGGTGATGCGCAAGATGATGAACTTCGAGGTTTAGGATTACACCGCATGACCGAGAACGTCGTCAAAACCCTTACCGATCCGGCATTTCTGATTGCCCTGCTGGTCGGCATTGCGGTGTTTGCCACCGTGTTCACGCTGCTGCCTGCCTTTGGCGGAAACCAGCTCAAGGCGCGCATGAAATCGGTGGCGCTGGAGCGCGACGAACTGCGCGCCAAGCAGCGTGCGCGGCTTGCCCTCGATGCCGATCGCCGCCGCAAGGGCCTGCGCGAGCAACAGTCGATCGGCATGCGCAATATTGTCGACCGGCTGGACCTCAGGCGCGCCCTTGCCGATGAAGGCACCTTGCAGAAACTCAAGGTGGCTGGCTTCCGCGGGCAGAATCCGTTGACGCGTTTCCTTTTCTTCCGTCTGATCCTGCCCTTTGTCGGCTTTGCCCTGGCTGCGATCTATCTGTTCGTGCTCGGCGGGTTGCCGGAGCAGCCGCCTCTCATCAAGTTGTTCGTCTGTATCGTCGTCGCCTATGCCGGTTTTTACGCGCCGGTGCTCTATGTCAACAACCGCGCCACCAAGCGCAAGCAGTCGATCCAGATGGCGTGGCCGGACGCGCTCGATCTGATGCTGATCTGCGTCGAATCCGGCATGTCGGTGGAGGCGGCGTTTCGTAAGGTCGCCGACGAGATCGGCGCGCAGTCGGTGGCGCTTGCCGAAGAGTTCATCCTGACCAATGCCGAGCTTTCCTATTTGCAGGAACGCAAGCAGGCCTACGAGAACCTTGCAAGCCGCACCGGCCTGGAATCGGTCAAGTCGGTGTCGCAGGCGCTGGTCCAGGCCGAGCGCTACGGCACGCCGGTGGCGCACGCACTGCGCGTGCTTGCCGGCGAAAGCCGCGACATGCGCATGAACGCCGCCGAGAAGAAGGCCGCGGCCTTGCCGCCGAAGCTCACCGTGCCGATGATCCTGTTCTTCCTGCCGGTGCTGTTCGCCATCATCCTGGGTCCCGCCGGCATCCAGGTCAGCGAGCGCGGCATTTTCGGCGACCAGCCGACATCGAGCAGCCAATAGGCGACAATGCCTTCGGCGTCTCGTACCCGATCGTTTCGAACCCGTATGCTGGCTGCCGTCGATCTCGACGGTCAGCGATCGGCTCCCCCTTCTCCCCTTGTGGGAGAAGGTGGCCGCGAAGCGGTCGGATGAGGGGTGCTCCAGCTTGGCACCGACGGCGCTCCGGCCAACACCCCTCAACCGTCTTGGCGCTGCGCGCCAATCCACCTTCTCCCACAAGGGGAGAAGGCAAGACCGCGCCGACGCGCGGTCAGTTGGTGGCGGGCTTTGTCTTGTCCTGGTCCTTGAGCTGGCTCCAGGCGTTCTGCTGGGCGAGCATCTGGCGAAGGTAAGTCACGTTCGCCTGCGCCTGTTCGGGCGACAGTTCCTGCGAGGCGATCGTCTCGGCCTCGTCGAAGCGGCCCTGCAGGCCGACGACCAGCGCCAGGTTCTGGCGGACGCGGCTGTCGGCATTCGGCTGCTGGGCCGCCGAGCGCATATAGGTTTCAGCCGTGCGCAGATCACCTTCCAGCACATAGGACATGCCGAGATTGGAAAGGATCGAAGGTTCGTTCGGCTTGAGGTCAAGCGCCTTGCGGTAATTCTGGCGCGCCCCGTCTCTCTGGCCAAGCTGGTCGAGAATAGCGGCTTCCGCCGACACCAGCTTCCAGTCGGGATATTCCGGTGTCTGCGCGCGGCGCACCGCATCGAGCGCCGGCTCGAACTGCCCGTTGGCGGCAAGTGCCTTGCCATAGGCGGCGAGCACGTCGCGGTCCTTCGGCAGCGCGATCGCCAGTTTGCGCATCACGGCGAGCGACTGGTCGGCGTCGCCATCCATTTGCAGCGCCGCGGCGTAATTCGTCGCGATCCGCTTGTCGTTTGGGTTCTTGGCGTAGGACTGACCCAGCGCGATCGTCGCCTTGTGCAACTCGCCGGCCGACATGGTTTCCAAGGGTTTGCCGCTGGGGCGTCCGATCGAGCCGGTCGTCAGCTTGCTGGTCCCGCAGCCTGCAACGCTGGCCGCGAGCGCTATTATGAACGCCGTGGTGATCAGCCGCTTGGCCGTGGCGTTGGTCATGCGGTTGGTCGGCATCTGCACCAGGGCCTCCATTCGTCAAATTGGCTTTTACGTGGCCATCTTCCCTCCCGCAGAAATATTCTGTTAACCCTAACGGATCGTTAAAAAGCGCCGACTCGGAAGCCGGAGATCATCGAATGCCAGTCGAACTCATCGAGGGAAAACTGAAGACCACTTTGCCGGTGTATCTGGTGGCGAAGGATCGACTGGATGCGGCAGGGCTTGCCTCCTCCTCGCTCGCCTGGGCGAGGGCCAACGGCTTTTCCGGTCAGGCCGGCCGGACGCTGATCCTGCCCGACGAAAACGGCGCGCTTGCCGGCGCCCTGTTCGGCACGGGCGACGGCGAAGGCGCGCTTGCCATCGGAGCGCTGGCGAGAGCCTTGCCCGCAGGCGATTGGCATTTCGCCTCCACACTGGCCGAGCCGGAAATCGTGGCCATCGCATTGGCGCTCGGCGGCTATATCTTCACCCGCTACGGCAAAAAGCCTGGCAAGACGCTGCGTTTTTCGCTGCCGCCCGGCGCTGAAGGGGCTTACGTTCGCCGCATCGCCGAGGGCGTTTTCCTAACGCGCGATCTGGTCAACACGCCGACCAGCGACATGGGACCTGACGAGCTGGAGAAGGCAGTTCGGACGCTGGCCGGGACGTACGACGCCGAAGTGTCGGTGACCAGGGGCGACGACCTGGTCAAGAAGAATTTCCCGATGATCCATGCGGTCGGCCGCGCTTCATCAGGCGCACCGCGGCTGATCGACATGATCTGGGGACCGGAGAACGCCCCGAAGGTGACGCTGGTCGGCAAGGGCGTCTGCTTCGACACCGGGGGTCTCGACATCAAGCCGTCCTCGGGCATGCTTTTGATGAAAAAGGACATGGGCGGCGCGGCCAACGTGTTGGGCCTCGCCTCGATGATCATGGCCGCCGGGCTGAAGGTCCGGCTGCGTGTGCTGATCCCGGCGGTCGAAAATTCGATTGCCGGCAACGCCTTCCGGCCCGGCGACGTGCTGGTGAGCCGCAAGGGCATCACCGTCGAGATCGGCAACACCGACGCCGAGGGACGGCTGGTGCTGGCGGACGCCTTGGCTCTGGCAGACGACGACGAGCCGCAACTGCTGATCGACATGGCGACCTTGACCGGGGCTGCTCGCGTCGCGCTCGGTCCCGATCTGCCACCGTTCTACACCGGCGATGAAGCGCTGGCCTCCGACCTGGCTGCGGCCTCCGTCGCCGTCGAGGATCCACTGTGGCGCATGCCGCTGTGGAAACCCTATGGCGCAAAGCTGTCGTCGAAGATCGCCGACATCAACAATGTCACGTCAGACAGTTTCGCCGGCTCGATCACCGCGGCGCTTTTCCTGAAACGCTTCGTCGAGAAGACCGCCGTCTGGGCGCATTTCGACATCTTCGCCTGGAACCCGTCCGATCGTCCGCAGGGCTTGGCCGGCGGCGAGGCGCAAGGCATCCGCGCGCTGGAAAGGGTTATTTCGAAACGCTACGCCTGACCGCTCCTGTTCAGCACGTGGACTGAAACGGAACCGAAACAATTTGCCGTCATTGTGGCCGGATGTCGATCTCGATGCGTCCAAGCCAGGCCTTGCGACTGTGGCAGCAGGTGATGCTGTCGCAGGTGCGCGATGATGCGCCGGACCTCACCATGCGCCAGACGGCGATCCTGTTCACGATCTATCTCGATCCACCGCCGCATACGGTGCGCGGGCTCGCCGCGCGGCTCAATGTCACCAAGCCAGTGATCACCCGGGCGCTCGACACGATGGGCGCAATGAAGCTGGTTTCGCGCCATCGCGATGAGTTCGACAAGCGCAACGTGCTGGTCAAGCGAACCGTAGAAGGTGCTCTCTTTGTCGAGCGCTTCGGCGATGTTATCATTGCCAGAGCCCAGGAATTGCCCATCTGACCGAACCGCCCTTCTGACACCGAGTTGCCGATTTGACCGCCAGGGATGCCCGCCTTCACGCCTTCCGTTCCGATCTCGCCGATGCCAGGCTGGAGGGCGAGGTCGCCGCCGATCGCTTCGTCGCCGGGCGGCCAGCGCGGATTTCAGCCGCAGTGGCCGATATCCGCAAGGCGCCGCGGCCGGATGCCGGCGTCAACACGCAAGCCCTGTTCGGTGACGACGTCCTCGTCTTCGAAGATGCCGAGGGCTGGGCCTGGATCCAGTCGGAGCGCGACGGCTATGTCGGCTATGTCGCCGACACCGTGCTGGGCGGACGGGACCATGCGCCCACCCATGTCGTCTCGGTGCCGCGCACCTTCCTCTATCCGGGACCTGATTTGCGGCTTCCGCTGAGCGGGCAACTGTCGATGGGATCGGCGCTGACGGTGACCGGCGCGGCAGAAACGCGCGGCACGCATTATGCGTTGCTGCCGTCCGGCGAGGCAGTCATCTCAGGCCATCTCAGGCCTCTAGGAGAGCCGGCTGCCGACTATGTCGCAGTCGCGGAGACTTTTCTCGGCACCCCCTATCTGTGGGGCGGCGCCTCCGGCTTCGGCATCGATTGCTCCGGCCTCGTGCAACTGGCGATGCACATGACCGGCAGGCAAGTGCTGCGCGATTCCGACATGCAGGCGGCGACCATCGGCGAGCCGCTCGACCCGGGTCCGGATCTTGCCGGGTTGCGGCGCGGCGACCTGGTGTTCTGGAAAGGCCATGTCGCTGTCATGACCGATCCGGAAACGATGATCCACGCCAACGGCCACACCATGCTGGTCTCGCGTGAAGGGTTCAGGCAGGCCGTCGCCCGCATCGGCTATCTCTATGGCGGTCCGACAGGGTTTAGGCGGCCTTAAGGTAAGCGCTCATCCTTCTCCCCTTGTGGGAGAAGGTGGCCGCAAAGCGGCCGGATGAGGGGTGTTCCAGGGAACGCCAACGCCTCATTTCTTCCAGCACGCCCCATTCGTCTTGCCGCTTCGCGGCAATCCACCTGGCGCGGTTCTTCCTTCTCCCCTTGTGGGAGAAGGTGGCCGCGAAGCGGCCGGATGAGGGGTGTTCCAGGGATCGCCAACGCCTCATTTCTTCCAGCCACCCCTCATCCGTCTTGGCGCTAACGCGCCAATCCACCTTCCCCCACAAGGGGGGAAGGAAAAACGCACGATCACCTTTTGTTCCGATTCTGCTTGGCGATTGCACGGCGCCGCGCTACCTCTGGCGGGTGACAGAGCAGCCGCGCCTCGCCGAACAGAATGCCGCCGTGCGCTTGCCCGAGCCATTCCTCAAATGGTTCGCGCAAAGAGGCTGGTCGCCGCGCGCCCACCAGATAGAATTGCTGGCGACTGCCCAGGCCGGGCAATCGGTTCTGCTGATCGCGCCGACCGGCGCCGGCAAGACGCTGGCCGGATTTCTGCCTTCACTAACCGAGTTGGCCGGGCGGCCAGGGGGAAAGCCAGGGCAGGCGCGTCGCGGCATCCACACGCTGTACATCTCGCCGCTGAAAGCGTTGGCCGTCGACATCGAGCGCAATCTCGGCAAGCCGGTGGAAGAGATCGGCCTATCTCTCACCATCGAGACGCGCACCGGCGACACGCCCGCGCACAAGCGCCAGCGGCAGAAGCTGGCCCCGCCCGACATCCTTCTGACGACGCCCGAGCAACTGGCGCTGCTGATTGCTGCGCCCGACGCCAGGCGCTTCTTCGAGGATCTGCGCTATGTCGTGCTCGACGAACTGCATTCCTTGGTGACGTCGAAGCGCGGGCATCTCCTGTCGCTCGGGCTGGCTCGGCTGCGATCCTTTGTTCCCAGCTTGCAGACGATCGGCCTGTCGGCGACGGTCGCCGAGCCGGACGAATTGCGGCGCTGGCTGGTCAGCCAGAATCCACCGGGTGGCATGGCCGAATTGATCGTCGTCACCGGAGGCGCCAAGCCCGACATCTCCATCCTCGACTCAGAACAGCACGTGCCGTGGGCCGGACATTCGGCCCGCTACGCGACACCGGAGATCTATAGCGAGATCAAGCGACACAAGACGACCCTGCTGTTCGTCAACACGCGCAGCCAGGCCGAACTGCTGTTCCAGGAATTGTGGCGGGTCAATGAGGACACTTTGCCGATCGCGCTGCATCACGGCTCGCTCGATGTCGCCCAGCGCCGGCGCGTCGAAAAAGCCATGGGCGAGAATGCCTTGCGTGCCATCGTCGCCACGTCGACGCTCGACCTCGGCATCGACTGGGGCGATGTCGACCTGGTCGTGCATGTCGGCGCTCCCAAAGGTGCGAGCCGGCTGGCGCAGCGCATTGGCCGCGCCAACCACCGCATGGATGAGCCGTCGAAGGCGATCCTGATTCCGGCCAACCGCTTCGAGGTGCTGGAATGCCGGGCGGCGCTCGACGCCAATTATCTCGGCGCCCAGGACACGCCGCCACTGGTCAATGGCGGGCTCGACGTGCTGGCGCAGCATGTCCTGGGTTGCGCCTGCGGCGCGCCTTTTCATGCCGATGCGCTGTTCGAGGAGGTGCGAACCGCCGCGCCCTATGCCGGACTCGACCGGCCGACGTTCCATCGTGTCGTCGACTTCGTCGCCACCGGCGGATATGCGCTGAAAAACTACGAGCGCTACGCCCGCATCCGCCTGAACAAGGACGGGCTGTGGCGCGTCTCCAATCCTCGCATCGCCCAGCAGTACCGGCTGAATGTCGGCACCATCATCGAGGTGCCGGCGCTCAACGTGCGTTATGTCAAGGCTGGCAGCAAAGGCTCTGCCTCGCGCGGCGGTCGGGTTCTCGGCAAGATCGAGGAGGCGTTCCTCGAAACGCTGACGCATGGCGACACCTTCATGTTCGCCGGCAAGGTGCTGCGCTTCGAGGGCATCCGCGACAATGAGTGCTTCGTGTCGAATGCGCCCGGCAGTGACGCCAAGGTGCCCTATTATGGCGGCGGCAAATTCCCGCTTTCGACTTACCTCGCCGAACAGGTCCGCATCATGCTGGACGACCCGCAGCGCTGGAAGAAGCTGCCGGAACAGGTCGCCGACTGGCTGCGCTTCCAGGCCGACAAATCGGTGCTGCCGAAGCGCGACGACCTGCTGATCGAGACCTTTCCGCGCGGCAACCGCTACTATCTGGTGGCCTACCCGTTCGAGGGCAGGCTGGCGCACCAGACGCTTGGCATGCTGCTCACCCGCCGCCTCGACCGGGCGGGAGCCAGGCCGCTCGGCTTCGTCGCCACCGACTATGCGCTTGCCATCTGGTCGCTGGCCGATATGGGCAGGATGTTCCGGGCGAAGAAACCGTCGCTGGCCGCGCTTTTCGACCAGGACATGCTGGGCGACGATCTCGAAGCCTGGCTGGCCGGCAGCTGGCTTTTGAAGCGCACCTTTCGCAATTGCGCGCTCATCTCCGGACTGATCGAAAAACGTCATCCGGGCCAGGAGAAGAGCGGCCGTCAGGTCACCGTCTCGACCGACCTCATCTACGACGTTCTGCGCAGCCATGAGCCCGACCACATCCTGCTGCAGGCGACGCGTGCCGACGCGGCCACGGGTCTGCTGGATGTCAGCAGACTTGCCGAGATGCTCTCGCGTATCCAGGGACGAATCGTGCATAAAGACCTCGAGCAGATTTCGCCGCTCGCCGTGCCGATCATGCTCGAGATCGGCAAGATGCCGGTGCATGGCGAGGCCGATGATACGCTGCTGATGGATGCGGCAACGCTGGTCGAGGAGGCCATGGGGACGAAATGACATTCGCACTCGCCATGACGGCGCTCCTGGCGGATGCCGATCCTGTCGGCATCGCCGGCGAGCGTGCGATCTGCGATCGGCGCGGCGTGCTTTATTTTCCCGAGCTTCGGCTTCTGACCGTGTCCGACCTGCATCTGGAAAAGGGTTCGTCGCTGGCACGGCGCGGTACGTTGATCCCGCCTTATGATACCGGTGCGACGTTACTGCGGTTGCAGGCGGTGATTGCCGATTATCAGCCGGCGATCGTCATCAGCCTAGGCGACAGCTTTCATGACGGCGGCGGCGCCGCGCGCATGCATGCGAGCTTTCGCGAACGGCTGGAAGCGCTGATGGCCGGTCGCGACTGGTTCTGGGTTGCCGGCAATCATGACCCGGATGCGCCGGCCGACCTGCCCGGCGAGACGGTGCGCGAGCTGGCCATAGGCTCTCTCGTATTCCGGCACGAGCCTTCGGCGGTGAGAGTGGAAGGCGAGGTATCAGGTCATCTGCACCCTTGCGCCCGCATCGTGCAGCAGGGCCGCTCGGTGCGACGGCGCTGCTTTGCCGGCGACGGCGGCCGCATGATCATGCCGGCCTTCGGCGCCTATACCGGCTCGCTCAATGTGCTCGACCGCGCCTATGCCGGGCTGTTCCGCCGCGAGACGCTGATGGCCTATATGCTCGGCACCGAGCGCATTTTTGCGATTTCCCACGCGATGCTGCGGCCGGGCTGAGCTGCTCTATCGGCCGTAGTAGAGGGTGACGGTGTGTTTCGCTTCGGCGAAGAACAGCCAGCGTTCGACCAGCATGCCGGCGAATTGGGCTGATGTGGCGAGTGCCGACAGCACCGCCGCATAGGGCCATGGCAAGGCGAATGCGGCAATCAGCAGCAAGACGGGCAGAGCGAAGGCCAGCACTTGCGTGATCTGGCGCAGCCGCGCCTTGTGCTTGCGGGCGATGCGAAAGCCCATCTCCTTGAGCAGGTAGTTTTCTTCGGTGTGCGGCCATTCCAGCGACCGCACCGTACCGCCGGCAAGTCCGGTCGCGGTGTTGGCGTTGGTCGGGATTTCCAGCCTGTCATTGTAGCGCCAATTTGCCAGCTTCCAGCCCCAGCCGAGCAAGGTCAGCAGTACGCAACCTGTCAGAACGACAGCCGAGCCGAGGGCGAAAGCCTGCAGCAGCGCGTTGAGAAGCACACTGCCGCTCATCGCCGAAAAGATCAGGTAGCCGGGCAAAGTGAAGCGGCTGTGCCACTGGGCGATCGGCTTCAGCGAGGCATAGATCATGCCGGTGGTGCAGACGGTGGCGACCGCGCCGACCGCAGCCAGCAGCCCGGCGACGGCCACCCAGCCGTTTGTGCGGCCGAGGAACAGCCAGCCGACGGCGAACAATCCCGTCGGCACGAAGGTCGCGACCGAGGCAACGCCTTCGCGCGACAGCCATGAGCTGCGCCATTGCGAGAATGCTCTCCAGGCGCGTTCTGGTCGGCCGAGATGGCCGGCCGACGACAACAGGCCGGCCGAGATCAGGCCGAGCGCCAGCCCCATGCCGACGAGGCCGAGCCAGAAGTCAGGCGGGACAAATCCTTGTCCGGCCAGCACGCCGAGCAGCGCGAGCAGGCCGTAACCGGCGCCCGTGGCAGTGGTGAAGAAGACGACGGAGAAGGCTGGATGCATGGATGCTGATCAATGCGAGAGCATGCGATCGACCCAGCCGAGGAAACCGCCTTCAACCCGCAACGGTTCGAGCCTCGGCGCCGGCACCGATGCAGCGCGCCGCGTGTGGGCGCGCGGCGGCAAATATTTGTTGGTCGGGTGATAGCCGAGTTCGGGCATCAGGTCGACGCCGCCGCGTTCGGCCACCAGTTGCGAGATCGCCGATGCCGGGTCGCCGAGATCGCCAAAGTGCCGCGCGCTGGTCGGACAGGCGGCGACGCAGGCCGGCACGCGGTCTTCTTCCGCCAGATTGTCGTTGTAGATGCGGTCGACGCACAGCGTGCACTTCTTCATCACGCCGACATCGGTGTCGAATTCGCGCGCGCCATAGGGGCAGGCCCAGCTGCATAATTTGCAGCCGATGCACTTGTCTTCGTCGACCAGCACGATGCCGTCCGAGGCCCGTTTGTAGGAGGCGCCGGTCGGGCACACGGTGACGCAGGCCGGTGTCTCGCAATGCAGGCAGGAGCGTGGGAAATTGACCGTGCGCCCACCCATCTCCGTCATGTGCTCATAGCTGTGCACGCGGTTGAACCAGACCCCGTCGGCATCGCCGCCATAAGGATCGATGTCGGTCAGCGGCGCCATGTGACCGCCGGTGTTCCATTCCTTGCAGGCGGTAACGCAGGCCTGGCAACCGACGCAGGTGTCGAGGTCGATGACCAGGCCGAGCTTCTTGTCGGTATGGGCGGGAAGGCAGGTCATGATCTCTCTCTTGCCCGGCGAAACTCGGCGCCGAAACTGAGCTTGTCGGGCGAGGGTTTGAAATGCGGTGGCTGCCGGAAGCGCTCGAACTGCGGCTCGGTGAAGCCGGCTTCTTCAGCCGCGCATTTGACGATGCGGACGCGCAGGTCGAACCATGCCGCCTGGCCGGTCACCGGATCGGAATTCGAGTAGCGCTTGCCGTTCGCATCGGCAGAAGTCTGGTCGCCGATGATGTGGTTGAGCAGGAAGCCGCGGTTGGATTCGGCCGCGTCGTCCTTCAGGCCCCAGCTGCCGCGCCGCTTGCCGATCGCGTTCCAGGTCCACACCGTGTCGGCGTTGACGCCGTCGACCAGCTTGATCTGTCCCTTGACCCTGCCGTTGATGCTCTCGATCCAAACCCAGTCGTCATCGGCAAGCCCGAGGCCGGCGGCGGTTTGGCTGTGCACGAACAGCCGGTTCTGGCTGGTGATCTGTCTGAGCCAGGCGTTCTGCGAGCCCCAGGAATGATACATGTGCATCGGCCGCTGCGTCAGCGCATGCAGAGGGTATTTCTCAACGTCGACAACCGCCTCCTCGAAGGGCGTGTACCAGAACGGCAACGGGTCCATATAGGTTTCGATGCGGCTGCGCTCCGCCTCCGGCGGCAGCACCCGGCCATGGCCGCGCGCGGCGAGGCGAAACCGCTGCATCGGCTCGGAATAGAGCTGGAACACGATCGGCTCGGCCTTCGGGATGAAACCCATGGTCTCGGCAAACTCGAGGTAGGATCGGTTGGCCATCTTGTAGTAGCGCTGGTCGTCGGCAAAATCGTGGTGCCAGAAGCCGCCATTGTCGATGTAGCGCTGAAGCTGGTCGGGATTGGCATCGCCCTTGCCGATCAAAATTCCGTCCTTGCCGCGCCAGCCGGCGAGCGGGCCGATGCCTGGCCTGCGCTCATGATTGACGATGTAATCGGCATAGTCGCGGTATTTGGCCGAGCCGTCGTCGGCGACGAAGCCGGGCAGGCCGAGCCGCGCGCCGAGCTCGATCAGCACCGTCTGGAACGGCCGCACGTCGCGGTCCGGCTCGACAACCGGATGGCGGATGGCGTCACCCGGTCCATCGGCATGGCTGATCGGCCGGTCGAGCAGGCTGATGCAGTCATGACGCTCGAGATAGGTCGTGTCGGGAAGCACGAGATCGGCGAACGGCACGGTCTCGGAATGATAGGCGTCGGAATAGATGATGAACGGGATCCTGTACTCGCCTGACGCATCCATGTCGGCCAGCATCGCCATCGTCTCGACGGTATTCATCGACGAGTTCCAGGCCATGTTGGACATGTACATGAACAGCGTATCGATCCTGTAGGGATCGCCGGCCCAGGCGTTACGGATGACCGTGTGCATGAGCCCGTGTGCTGCCAGCGGCGCATCCCAGGAATAGGCCTTGTCGATGCGGATCGGCGTGCCGACGTCATCGACCAGCAGATCGTCCGGGCCGCAGACGAAACCGAGCGGCATGCCTTCGAGCGGCGTCATCGGCCTGACGTCCTTGCCCGCCGGCTTCGGCCCCGGCGGCGCCGACCGCGGATAAGGCGGCTTGAAGCGAAACCCGCCGGGCACGTCCACCGTACCCAGGAGTACTTGCAGCAGGTGGATGGCGCGGCAGGTGTGAAAACCGTTCGAATGCGCCGAGATGCCGCGCATCGCGTGCATCGACACCGGCCGGCCCTTGATCGTCTCGTGTCGGCGGCCGGCCCAGTCGGTCCACGCCACCGGCAGTTCGATCGCCTGCTCGAAGGCGACATGCGCCAGTTCCGCGGCGATGCGGCGGATGGTGTCGGCGGTAACGCCGCAGCGTTCGGCGACCGCATCGGGAGAATAACTCTCGTGCAGGTAGCGGTCTGCGATAAGCTGGAAGACCGGTACGCAGCGGCGGCCATCGACCTGGAAGTTGCCGGTCAGCGCCGGCTTTGCGTCGGTATCGGTGGCGCTGACGGAGACTTTGGCCAGCCTGTCCCAGGCCAGCGGATTGCCGCCGCTGTCGCGTGCGAACAGCCCGTCATCTGCTGCACCCGGCTCCTGGATGACGAGGACATGGGCGTTGGTGTAGCGCAGCAAATAATCGAGATCGACGCGGCCGGCCTTCAGCAGTTCATGGATGAGAGCAAACACGAACAGGCCGTCGGTGCCGGGCCGGATGCCGATCCAGTCATCGGCAATGGCGTTGTAGCCGGTGCGGCAGGGATTGATCGAGACCACCTTGGCGCCGCGCGCCTTGAGCTTGCCGAGACCGATCTTGATCGGATTGGAATCATGGTCCTCGGCGACGCCGAACAGCATGAAGTATTTGGTGTTGTCCCAGTCGGGTTCGCCGAACTCCCAGAACGAGCCGCCGATCGTATAGAGCCCGCCGGCCGCCATGTTGACCGAGCAGAAGCCGCCATGGGCGGCGAAATTCGGCGTGCCGAACTGCCTCGCCCACCAGCCGGTCAACGATTGCGACTGGTCGCGGCCGGTGAAGAAGGCGAGTTTCTTCGGATCGGTGCGGCGGATTTTCGAAAGCCGTTCCGTCGCGATCGAGAAAGCCTCCTCCCACTCGATCTCGCGAAATTCTCCCGAGCCGCGCGGACCGCTGCGCAGCAACGGTTTCTTCAACCGGGCCGGGCTGTAGTGCTGCATGATGCCGGCGCTGCCCTTGCCGCACAGCACGCCGCGATTGACCGGATGGTCCTTGTTGCCGTTGATGTAGCGGACCTTGCCGTCCTTGATGTGGACGTCGATGCCGCAGCGGCAGGCGCACATGTAGCAGGTGGTCTTGGCGATGCTGTCTGAGACGTCAGGCGAGGTATCGACGCCGTCACCCTCGTGGGGCGCGCGGGTGTCGGCAAGCGACCGTTGGGACGGTGCGGAATTGGCGCCGCGCAGCGGTCCGTGGTTCATGATTCGGGGCTTTTGCGGTCTGCGAATTTGGCTCTCGTCTTCGGCCCGGGGCCGCGCATGTAATGTTCTTCCGGATGATAACGGTCGCCGGCAAGCCGACGCCGCAGACCGCGGGTCCAATGGGCAAACAAGGATTTGAACCGCCCGATCACTTTTCTACCCGTTGCAGGTTGGCCGCGATTTTTTTCCAACTCCGCCGGGAAAATTAGAACAAAGCAATCGATCCGTCTAACAAGTTGCTCTTGTAATTCCAATCGAAATTGTTTCTTAATTCTCCGCATGACCCTGGACCAACTGCGGATATTCGTTGCCGTCGCCGAACGGGGACACATGACCAAGGCGGCCGAACTGCTGGGTATTTCCCAATCGGCCGCCTCGGCCGCCATCCGCTCGCTCGAACAGCAGCATGGCGTCCAGCTGTTCAACCGGGTCGGTCGCAACATCGAACTGGCGCAGACCGGGCGCAGGTTTCTGCCCGAGGCGAAGGCCGTGCTCGAACGGGCGGCTGCCGCCCACGACGTGCTGGAGCACGTCTCGCAGACGATCACCGGCAGCCTTTCCATCGCCGCCAGCCAGACCATCGCCAGCTACTGGCTGCCGCGCCGGCTGGCCTCCTTCCACGAGGCCTATCCCGCCGTCAGGCTGAGCGTGACCATCGGCAACACCAGGCAGGTTGAGACCACCGTACTCGACGGTACGGCTGATTTTGGCCTGGTCGAGGGGCGCACTGAATCGGACATATTGCGGCGCGCCAAGGTCGATGTCGATCGCCTGATGCTGGTCGTGGCGCATTCGCATGCCGAGATCGCCGAAGTCTCGCGCGGGCATCCCGATATCAGGGAACTCCGCTGGATCATCAGGGAAGGCGGATCGGGCACGCGCGAGGTGCTGGAAGATCTTGCCCGCCGCGAAGGGATCTCGTTCGCGGACCTGCGGATATTCCTGGTGCTGCCGAGCAACGAGGCGGTCCGTCAGGCGGTCGAGGCCGGCGCCGGCGCCACCATCATTTCGGAGCTCGTTGTCGAACGCGCGGTCGCCGAGGGCAGCCTGCGAGCCGTGCCGATCGATCTGCCAAAGCGCGATTTCGCCATGATCACGCATCGTGACCGGCAGGCAAGTCTGGCCCAGATGGCGCTCAAGGCGCATCTGGGCGCGAGGGCCGGCGAGACCGTCCTCGGGTAAGCCGGGTCAGCCGAATTTCCGCTGCGCATCGAGCGCCAGCCCAAGCCCGACCGAGCCGAACATATCACCTTCGATGACCGACGCCTGCGGCACCAGGGCCAGTATTTGCTGCCTTGCCAGCGGGATGGCGGTCGATCCGCCGGTCAGGAACACCGCGGTGATGTCGGACGGTTTCACCTGCGCGTCGCGGATCGTCTCACCAACCGTTGCGGCCACCCGTTCGATATCCCTGGCGATCGTGGTCTCGATCCCGGCGCGCGTAATTTCGGTCGCAAACTTCGCTCCCGTCAGCGCGACCATCACCTCGGCGGACGGTTGCTCCGTCAGCTCGATCTTGGCCCTCTCGACCAAAGCGGCCAGCGCGTGCCCGTAACGATGCTCGACGATGTCGATGAAGCGGTCGACCAGGTCGGCGCGTTCCGCCTCGTAGCGGATCTGGCGCAGATGCGTCATCGCGCGGGCGGTGTAGACCAGATTGATGCGCTGCCATGTCGCCAGGTCGATGAAGTAGCTGGCCGGCAAGTTGCGCTTGCCGTCCTTGGTCGGCGAGAGGTAGCCGAGCTGCGGCATCACATGGGCGATGCTCAACAGCCGGTCGAAGTCGGTGCCGCCGATGTGGATGCCTCGGCTCGCCAGGATGTCGTCCTTGCGATCAAGGGAGCGGGCGCGCTGCGGCGAGACCCGCACGATCGAGAAATCGGACGTGCCGCCGCCCATGTCGACGATCAGCGCCAGTTCTTCGCGCGTGACTTTCTGCTCGTAGTCGAGCGCCGCCGCGATCGGCTCGAACTGGAAGGCGATATGCCTGAAGCCCTGGGTGCGGGCCGCGTTTTCGAGTTGACCTTCGGCCTTGGCATCGGCCTCGGCATCGTCGTCGACGAACTGCACGGGACGACCGAGCACCACGCTTTCAACCGTATCGTTCGCATCCTCTTCCAGCCTTTTCCTGAGGTGGCCGACGAACAGGCCGATGATCTCGGTGAAGGCGATCGATCGGGTTTTGATGCGCGTCTTTTCATGGACCAGCGTACCGCCGAGTACGCTCTTCAGCGAGCGCATCAGGCGACCCTCGATGCTGTCGGTATAGTTGGCGATGGCGCGGCGCCCAAAGTAGGTGCGGTTGTCCTCGAAATTGAAGAACACCGCGCTGGGCAGGGTCACCTCGCCGTCTTGCAGCGCCACCAGTTGCGGCTGCCCGTCCCTGATCACGCCGACGGTGGAATTCGAAGTGCCGAAGTCGATACCGCCGAATGCTGGTCGCATCGCAAAGTCCTGTATTTTTGATTTGGGGAGCGACAGCCGGTGTTCGGCCGGGCCGGGGTCGCGGTCTAACCCACGAGCGTAAAAAGGGGAACCGCCTTTTGAAAAGAGTTTAATCCTTCCGGAAGACGAGCCTTCCGAGCCAGCCTGTCAGCATGGCCAACGACACCGCGAAGACGCCATACAGGAAAGAATAATCGTGGGCGACGCGGAAGATCGACTGTTCGAAACCGGATTTGCGGATTTCGAGCTGGGCGGAGCTTTCCT
Source organism: Mesorhizobium sp. WSM4814 (assembly GCF_055811595.1). Lineage (NCBI taxonomy): Bacteria > Pseudomonadati > Pseudomonadota > Alphaproteobacteria > Hyphomicrobiales > Phyllobacteriaceae > Mesorhizobium > Mesorhizobium sp. WSM4814. Next base: position 129,644 of record NZ_JBVVQT010000006.1, on the reverse strand, counting down.
TGATGAACAGGCCGCTCTTGAACAGGAACGCGCGTGCCTTGTGGGTGCCGACCGGAACATTGGGGGCGAGCCTGACGGTGGCGCGGAACAGGTTCTGCGACAGGAACTGCACGCCGCCGACATTCACGCTGTAGAGGCCGGTCGCCGTCTTTCGCTCGCGCAGTGCCGCGGTGAATTCCTGGATGGTCGCCGGACTTTCGCCAGCGTCGGCCGGCTGCATGTAGATGTTGGCGGCGCCGAGCGACAGTTGCTTGTAGCTGTTGGGGTCGGTGACGTCCTGCAGCGGCCGCGTCGTCGCCACCGAATAGGACACCGGCACATTCTTGAAGGTCTCGGACTCCAGATTGATCCAGATGCCGAGCACCCGGTCCTTGCGGCGCACGACGACCTTCCGGGCCGGACCCTCAAGCACGACGACGATGTCGTAGCGCCCCTGGCGCGCGACACGCGGGTCGGCATTTTCCAATGAGCCGAAGATGGTGAGGTCGGCGCCGGAAAAGCCGGCGGTGATCGAGACATGGTCGGTGGACAGGCCGATCTGGATGTTTTCGGTAACCGGCGTCTGCGCTCTTGCCGGTGACGAGGCGGCGAACAGCGACAGCGAGGCAACGGCCAGGAACGTCCTAAAACCCGCCATCAGGTCGGATCCGCGCCGGACAGCGAATAGAGGCTGGGCGGCGTCACGAACAGATCGATGGCGAGCCGGATGGCAACCGCCAGGACCAGCAGTGCCAGCAGCGCCCTGAGCTGCTCGCCGCGCAGCCTTTGGCCGGCCTTGGCGCCGTATTGCGCGCCGGCGACGCCGCCCGCCATCAACAAGAAGGCGAGCATGACGTCGACCGTCTGGTTGGTGGTGGCATGGACCAGCGTGGTGTAGGCCGAGGTGAAGATGATCTGGAACAGCGAGGTGCCGACGACGACGTTGGTCGGCACTTTCAAGAGATAGATCAGCGCCGGCACCATGATGAAGCCGCCGCCGACGCCCATGATCGACGACAGGAAACCGATGCCGGCGCCGAGGCCGAGCACCGGGATGACGCTGACGAAAAGCTTCGAGGCCCTGAACCGCATCTTCAGCGGCAAGCGGTGGATCCAGTTGTGCTGGCCGGATTTCTTCAGCACCGGTGCCGCGCCGCTGCGCGCGGCGCGCAGCGCATTGACGCTCTCGACCAGCATCAGCCCGCCAACGGTGCCGAGCAGCACGACGTAGAGCAGCGAGATGAACAGGTCGAGCTGGCCGAGCCGGCGCAAGAAGCCAAAGACGAAGATGCCGCCGGTCGAGCCGACGATGCCGCCGGCCAAAAGCACACCGCCGAGCTTGAAGTCGAGCGTGCCGCGCTTCACGTGCGACAATGCGCCGGAGAAGGAGGAGGCGATGACCTGGTTGGCGCCGGTGGCGACTGCGATCGCCGGCGGTATGTTGTAGAAGATCAGCAGCGGCGTGATCAGGAAGCCGCCGCCCACTCCGAACATGCCCGAGAGGAAACCCACCGCCGCGCCCATGGCCAGCAGCACGAAGATGTTGACGGAAATTTCCGCGATCGGGAGATAGATGCCCACCCGTCAGTCTCGATCAGTTTGCCCGCCGGCGAATGCAACCGTGGCGGGCATTCGCGCCAAAAGCCTGTCCGTTCTTGCGCCGGCCGGGCGGCGAAGTCAAACCTCGCCACGTCGCCGAAACAAAAAACAACTCAATCAGTTAACAGGCAAATGTGTGGCAAAGGCGTCGCGGAAACGACGCATCTGACGTTATTTGCGCGCAAGCAGCGCCTTGACCAGCTTTTCGTCGACCGTGCCGGTGGGCTTCAGGTCGTTGTCAGTCTGGAAAGCCATGATGGCATCCTTGGTTTTCTGGCCCATCACGCCATCGTCATTGCCGGCCTCGTAGCCGTTCTTGTTGAGAATGCGCTGGATGTTCTGAACGACCTTCTTCATGTCGACGCTGGCGGTCGTCTGCGGCGTGCCGTCCTGCCACGATTCGGGAATATCGGCCGAATTGGCCGCGGGATCGAGCGGCTTTGCCTTCCACAGCTCCGTGGCGGCGCGTGCGCGTTCGAGCTGCTCGGGCCTGAGCGCCTTGGCGATCTCGTCGCGCTTTGCCGCCGCATCCTTGTCGCCGGTCTTGGCGACGAGCGCGAACCATTTGTAGGACTCTTCGAGATTCTGCTTCATGCCGACGCCCTTCGCCGCCAGGATGCCGAGATTGAACTGGCTGTCCTTGACGCCGAGATCGGCGGCGGCCTGGAACCAGTGCGCGGCCGATTCATTGTCGGTCACGCCATCCGCCGCCATGGCGAAGAGCACGGCGAGGTTGTGCATGGCGCTGGCGTTGCCCTGTGCGGCGGCGAGCTGGTACCAGGTCTTCGCCTTCTTGACGTCGCGCGCGACGCCGGTGCCCTTCTCGTAGAAGTTGCCGATGCGGTATTCCGCCGGTGCGAAGCCGAGCTCGGCTGATTTCTCGTACCATTTGGCGGCCGCTGCCATGTCTTGCTTGACGCCGCGCGATTCGGCGTAGCGCGAGCCGATCTCGAACAGTGCCTTGGCGTCGCCGCCGGCCGCTGCGTCACGCAAGGCAGCCGGGCCGGCATCGGCTGGAATGTCGATCTTGGCAGTGGCCGCCGCCGTCGAAGCAACCGCTGAAGTGACCGTGCCGGTCATGTCCTGGGTCGCGGGGGTGGCGTCCGGCGTCGTCGCCATTGGTTCGGCGTCCGCAGCCGTCGGGCCCGCAGGTGCCGACGCTGTAACGTTCGCCGCCGCCGGATCGGGCGACGTCGTTGAAGCCATTGGCGCAGGAACAGGCTCGGCCGCGGACCCTGAGTCGACCGACGTTTCGGCATCCGCCGATCTTTCGCCATATGACGGCGTGACGATGGCGGCCTGCGCCGGCATGTCGTCCTCGGCTACCGATTCGGATGGCTCTGCCTGCCGGACAGCGTGGTCTGGTGCGCTATCCCCTGCAGTTTCTGTGTCCGTCTTCGGTTCGTTGACGGTACCGATCGATGCGGTTTCCGCTGGCTGCGCGGCCGCCATCGGCGCCGTATCGTTGCTGGCCATTTCGACCGGGTCGGAGACAAAGGCCTTGCCCAATTGCAGGCCGGCGAGCGCCAGCATGACCGCGGCGGCTGCCATCAGAATCGGCTTGCGTCGCGCCTTGAGCAAGTCGCCGATCCTGAGCGCTTTTACCGGCCCCCTCATCGTCGATTGCCGCTTGAGAGCGTCGGCCTCGGCAGCGGCCGCTTGCGCCGCGCGCCTGGCAGCGGCGATGAAGTCGGATTTCGATGCGTCGGCATTGCCGGCCCTGCCGGGCGGGCCGCGTTCGTCGCGCACGCGCTTCATGATGGCGTTGAGGTCAGGTGGGCCGGAGCCGGGCTCCAGCGGCCGGTTGGCAACCTTCGGGTCCAGCGGCTCGTCGAGATCGGCAATCGGTATCTCGACATCAGGCGCGGAGCCGGCAAGCGGTGGAACAATCGTCTCCTTCTTGGCCTTGAAGGCGCGCGCCAGTCCGCCGAGCATCGACTTCCGGCCGCCGGTCGGCTGGCTTTTTTCCGCCGTGTCCGAGCCAAGCGCCGCCATGGCCGCGGCCGCGGCGGCTTCGGCCGGCGTGCGCGTGCCCGGGTCGCTACGCGTGCCCAGGTCGCTACGCGTGCCCAGGTCGCTACGCGTGCCCAGGTCGCTACGCGTGCTCGGTTCGCTAGGCGAACTTGAGTCATCGCTGATCATGGCAGTGACATGGCTGTCGAGGTCGGCCATGTCTTCCGTCAGCGGCAGTGGCTGGTCGATGTCCATGGACGGCGCGTCACGTACGGCCATCTTTGACGATCGCACGCCGCGCCAGCTGTCCGGCTCGACCGGTTGCGTATCCAGAAGTTCGCTCACAGCGTCGGTCGGCTCGCCGGTTTCCAGCGAGCCCAGCCGGTCGACGATCTTGAGCAGCGTGTCGTGGATGGCTTCGAAGGTCCTCGAATTGCGCTCGTCGGAACGACGCGTCAGTGCTTCGAGCGTCTTCAGATCCTGGGCGAGGCCAGAGACGGCCGCCGTGTTGGCACTGGAGCCCGCCAACGAACGGACGGCGCTCTCGGCTGCCTCGCGCGCCGCGCTGAGGATGGAATCGCGGGTGCCAGCCAGCGACTTCTCGATTTCGTTGAGACGAGGGCTGATATCCTCCAATTCCGGCAGTGGCGCGCCGGGTTTCGAAAGGTGCGCCGACAGGCCCGCGACCTGCGCTTCCAGGCTGCGGATCAGGGCCGGGTCGATGCCGGCGACTTGTGCCGCCGATGAATCCAGCCGGATTGAAATGTCTTCGAGCCGGCTTTCCAGGCCACGGATCGCGGCTTCACCTGCGTGATCGGGAACGCGCGTCTCCAAGCGCTTGGCCAGCGCGCTGAAGCGGGCGTCGAGGGCGTCCATGATGCCGGCCCCGTCGATCTGCGGCATGCGCTGGTCCAGCCTGTCGGCAACTTCGTCCAACCGGCGCTCGAGATCGCGAAACAGCATGTTGCCTTGTTCGATCGCGTCGCCCTGGCGGCGCTCCATCATGCCGGACAGCACGTCGAAACGCTGTTCCAGCCCCTGGAAGATATAGTCGGCGTCCGGCATGGCAGGCGCCCGGTCGATCTTGTCGGCAATAAGCGCGATCTGCTTGTCGAGACGCTCCATCGCCTGCTCAGGCAAATTGGCCCGGCTGGCAAGATCGTCGACCCTGCTCGACAGCATGTTGAGGCGGTCGATGACCTCGCCGCTGGGGTGGACTTGCGTCACTTCCTCGATCTGTTCGGCAAGCGAGGCGATCCGCTTCTCGATACGCTCGAATGCTTCGGGGTCGAATGAATTGGCCTGCGCAGCGACGGTCGAGGCGACGATGGCGCGGGAAATCTCGTCCAGCCGCTCGTCGATCATCGCCAATGTGCTGCTGCCGAGACTGTCCTGCTGGCGGGCGAAATGCTCGACGGCGCCGGCAAGCGTGCGGACCTTCTCTTCGAGCGAGCGCAGCGAAAGCGATTCCGGCAGATTGTTGACGGCATTGCTGATCTGTTCGAGCCGTTCGGTCAGCATCGAAAGACCGGGTGCGTCCGACCGCTGTCGCTGATCGGCATCGACACGATCCTCAAACGCGGTCCAGCGGCGGTCGAACTCGTCCCAGCGGCGGCCGACCGCCTGCACGCTCTCCTCGCGCGCCAATGTGTCGAGCGCGGCCTTGACCTGCTCCAGATCGAGCCGGAGCATGTTGACGCTTCTGTCGTCGCTCTTTTCGGCCAGGGACTGGATGGCGCCGGAAAGCCGCTCGAACTCGACGCCGAGTTCGGCGCTGCCTTTGCCTCCCGCCGATAGGCCACCCGTCTGGGTGCTTGCCTGGAAAGCCCGCTCGATGTCGTTGCGCAGCGCTTCGAATTCGCGCTGCAGGCCGGCGGTCATCTGGTGGCGCAGTTCCTCGCGCAGGCCGCGCAATTCGCCGGCGATCTTGCCGACCACGGCGACGCCGTCTTCCTGGCCGCGCACGCGGTCGATGTCGCGGGCGATCGCCTGGTAATTCTCATCGAAGGCAGCCGGCGCCGGGCTTTTCGGCGGCTGCGCCGGGCGCGGATCCTCATAGGGCCGGGCGCTGGCATAGCGCGGCTCCGCGCTCAGCCGGCGCGGATCGGGACGTTCGCTCAAGTCCTCGCGCGTCCGCTCCAGCCGCTGCTCCAGCGTTTCCAGGGAGCGGTTGAGCTGTTCAAGCGTGGTGTACGCCCTGCGCTGCCGGCCGGTGTTGAGTGTATCGAGATAGGACCGCTTGCTGTTCATCGATGCGCCCGTTCACAATCGCTGCTGGCTTTATGACCAGTTCCCAAAGTCCTGCCGGAAACGAAGACGGCCGCGGCTTTGCTGCGGTGGACTCCGAAAAACCGTGAAAAATTCGCTACAGGATAACCACGGGTGACCGACATGCGCACAATTCGCCCAACGTGGTAAACAACGCGTTAACCAAGCTTAAGAAGTTGCAACGATGTTGACGAGCGCCTGAAGCGCCTGGCCATGCGCTGGCGGATGCGGCAAAAAGTTCCTCCCGCACGACGCCCTTGCTTCGTGAGGCGGCTATCGGTATAGAATTGACGTAAACGTAAGGGTGCAAGATTGTGCCGTTTGCGATTTGTTTGTTGAAACCACGAGTGGAAGCACGCCCCCGCTTCGACTCAGGCGACGTACGGTCCAGGACCGCGGCGCCACCAGATGGGGAAAGCCAGTGACCATGAAACTTGTTTCGCCCGGCCAAGCCGCGGCCAATACCAATGACATGTCCGATAAAGCCGGCGAGGATCTTGTCCGCATCGGCGAGATGGCCAAGAAATACGGAGTAACGCTGCGTACGCTGCGTTTCTACGAGGACAAGGGCCTTCTCAATCCGCAGCGCGACGGCTCGACCCGTCTCTACACGCGTCGCGACAAGGCGCGGCTGAAGCTGATCCTGCTCGGCCGCAAGGTCGGGTTCTCGCTGCGCGACGTCAAGCAAATGATGGACCTCTACGACCCCAGCGGTTCCAACACCAAGCAGTTGCGACTGACGCTCGACAAGTCGGAGAAGCAGCTTGCCCGCCTGCAGAAGCAGCGGGCTCTGATCGACGATGCCATCAACGAGTTGAGCAACTCGATGGCGGCGGTGCGTCAGATGCTGAGCGAACGCTCGCCGCAGGCCAGCGTCGCCGGGTAATTCTTCGCCCGCTTCCGGTGAACCTTCTGGGAGAGAGCCGCGTGGGGCTTGGCTGCGCGGCTCTTCCCTTTGTCTTGCGGCTGCGACGGGGACGAATATCTTTCAATCTGTTCGGACTGGCTACGGCCAGCGCCGTTACGCTATGAGCGAGCGGCGGGGATTAATTTGTCGCATCAAGAAATTGACGTTTACGCAAACGTCAACTTTTGCTATTCCGACCTGAACATTGGTCCGCATGCCCGTCTGACTTCACGTTGGGGGCTTCGGGGCCAAGGCCGCATGGTGGAGGAAATGCATGCCGATCTACAGGGCGCCGGTCCAGGACACGCTGTTTGTGCTGAACGAAGTGCTGGGCTACCAGCGCTATTCCAATCTTCCCGGATTTTCCGACGCGACGCCGGACGTGGTCGAGGCCATCCTCGCCGAGGGCGCCAAGCTCGCTGAAAATGTCATGCAGCCGCTGAACCGCGTCGGCGACATGGAAGGCTGCGAGCGCCATGGCGACGGTTCGGTGACGACGCCGAAGGGCTTCAAGGAGGCCTTCGACCAATACCGCGAGGGCGGCTGGTTGGGGCTCGCCGCACCCGTCGAATTTGGCGGCCAGGGTCTGCCTTACGCGGTGCATACCGCTGTTTCCGAATATATGATCTCGGCCAACATGTCGCTGATGATGTACCCCGGCCTGACGCAGGGCGCGATCGCCGCGATCATTACCCATGGCACCGACGAGCAGAAGGCGATCTGGTTGCCGAAGCTGGTCGAAGGCGTCTGGACCGGCACCATGAATCTGACCGAGCCGCATTGCGGCACCGATCTCGGCCTGCTGCGCACCAGGGCGGTTCCCAATGGCGACGGCACCTACAGGATTTCGGGCCAGAAGATCTTCATATCGGCCGGCGAGCACGACATGGCGGACAACATCGTCCACCTGGTGCTGGCCCGCATCGACGGCGCGCCGGAAGGCGTGAAGGGCATTTCGCTGTTCATCGTGCCGAAGCTCAAGCTCGATGCATCTGGCAATCCTGGCGAGAAGAACGCCGTCTCCTGCGGCTCGATCGAGGAGAAGATGGGCATCCATGGCAATTCGACCTGCGTCATGAATTATGACGAGGCACAAGGCACGCTGCTTGGCGAGACGAATGGCGGGCTGAAAGCGATGTTCACGATGATGAATGAAGCGAGGCTCGGCGTCGGCCTGCAGGGGCTTTCTGTGTCGGAGGTCGCCTACCAGAACGCTGTGTCCTATGCCAAGGATCGCCTGCAGGGACGCTCGCTGTCTGGGCCGAAGGCGCCGGACAAGAAGGCCGACCCGATCATCGTCCACCCCGATATCCGCCGCAGCCTGATGACCATAAAGGCCTTCAACGAGGCCGGTCGCGCACTGGCACTGTGGACGGCGATCAAGTCCGATATCGCCCACCGTGCCAGTGACGACAAGGACCGCCAGGCTGCCGACGACTACACCGGGCTGATGACGCCGGTGGTCAAGGGCGTGCTCACCGACAAGGGTTTCGACCACGCGGTGATGGCGCAGCAAGTGTTCGGCGGGCACGGCTATATCGAAGAGCACGGCATGAGCCAGTTCGTGCGCGATGCCCGCATCGCCATGATCTACGAGGGCGCCAACGGCATCCAGGCGCTCGACCTCGTCGGCCGCAAGCTGGCCTTGAATGGCGGCCGCGCCGTGCAGGCCTTCTTCAGGGAGGTCGGCGAATTCTGCGAGGAGAACCGCACTGATGAGAAGATGGCGCCCTTTACCAAGGCGCTGAAGAAGGGCCTCAACGATCTGCAGGCGGCGACGATGTGGCTGATGCAGAACGGCATGGCCAAGCCCGATAACGCCGGTGCCGCCTCGACCGACTACATGCATCTCTTCGGCCTGGTGGCGCTGGGCTATATGTGGGCGCAGATGGCCAAGGCGGCCGGGGCGAAATTGGCGAACGGCGCCAATGGTTCTCCGGCGTTCTACGATAGCAAGCTGGTGACGGCGCGCTTCTTCATGGAGCGGATCATGCCGGAAACGTCGGCGCACCTCGCCCGCATCTCCAGCGGCGCCGATACATTGATGGCACTGCCGGCGGAAGCGTTCTAAGCTCGACGTTCCCTCCCCTCAAGGGGAGGGGGACGTCGGCGCAAGGGAGAAACAGCATGACCAACCCCGCCGAAATTCTTGGCCTTCCCAAACCTGCCTGGGCGGTGGACGAGGTCGGCATGCTCTACGACATGGCGCACCGCTTCATGTCGGAAGAGATCGCGCCACGCTATGACGAGTTCGAGAAGAACGAGATGGTCGACCGTGAGTGCTGGCTGAAGGCGGGCGCGGCCGGTCTGCTCTGTGCCTCGATGCCGGAGGAATATGGCGGTTCGGGCGGGACATTCGCGCATGAGAGCGCCATCATCGAGGCGATCGGCCATGTCGGCGTCGACGGTTTCGGCATCGGCCTGCACAATTCGATCGTCGCCCCTTACATCCTCCACTACGGCTCGGAGGAGCAGAAGAAGAAGTGGCTGCCGAAACTGGCGACCGGCGAGCTGATCGGCGCCATCGCCATGACCGAGCCCGGCGCCGGCTCCGACCTGCAAGGCGTCAAAACGCGCGCCGAGAAGGACGGCAACCAGTACAAGGTCAACGGCTCAAAAACCTTCATCACCAACGGCCAGCTCGCCAATTTCATCATAATTGTCACCAAGACCGACCCCGAGAAGGGCGCCAAGGGCACTTCGCTGATCGTCGTCGAGACCGACGAGGTGGAAGGGTTCGAGCGCGGCCGCAACCTCGACAAGATCGGGCTCAAGGCCAACGACACGTCGGAACTGTTCTTCAACGATATGCGCGTGCCGACCTCCAATCTGCTCGGCCACGAGGAAGGCCAGGGCTTCGTCCAGTTGATGCAGCAATTGCCACAGGAGCGGCTGCAGATCGGCACCGGCGCCATCGCCATGGTCGAACGGGCGCTGGCGTTGACCATCGACTACGTCAAGGAGCGCAAGGCCTTTGGCAAGGCGATAATCGATTTCCAGAACACCCAGTTCAAGCTGGCCGAACTGAAGACCGAGGCGACCATAGGCCGGGTCTTCTACAATGACTGCGTCGCCCGCCATATCGATGGTGGTCTCGACCCGGTGACGGCCTCGATGGCCAAATACTGGCTGTCAGACCTGCAGGGAAAAGTCGTCGATGAATGCCTTCAATTGCATGGCGGCTATGGCTACATGAATGAGTATCCGATCGCCCGCATGTTCCGCGACGCCCGCGTCCAGCGCATCTACGGCGGCACCAACGAGATCATGAAATTGCTGATCGGGCGCTCTCTCTGAGAGACTTTCAGCAAACCAAGGAGCAGGAAAATGGCCGAAGCTTATGTCTATGACGCCGTGCGCACGCCGCGCGGCAGGGGCAAGAAGGATGGCTCGCTGCACGAGGTGCCGGCGGTGCGGCTCGGCGCCAAGGTGCTTGCGGCGATCCGTGACCGCAATGGGCTGGACACCGGCGCCGTCGACGACATCATCTTCGGCTGCGTCGATCCGGTCGGCGAGGCGGGTTCTGTCATTCCACGCGCCGCCGCCTTCGAGGCCGGTTACGACACGAAAGCGCCCGGCATGCAGATCTCGCGGTTCTGCGCCTCTGGCCTGGACGCCATCAATTTCGGCGCCGCCAAGATCGCGCAGGGCGCCGACGAGATCGTCATCGCCGGCGGCGTCGAATCGATGTCGCGCGTCGGCATGGGCGCGTCCGGCGGCGCCTGGTTCATGGACCCCTCGGTCGGCCTGCCGGGCTGGTTTGTGCCGCAAGGCATCTCGGCCGATCTGATCGCCACGAAGTACGGCTTTTCGCGCGACGACGTCGACGCCTATGCGGTCGAAAGCCAGAAGCGCGCCGCCAAAGCCTGGGGCGAAGGCCGCTTCAAGAATTCGGTGATCTCGATCAAGGACCAGAACGGCCTGACCATCCTCGACCACGATGAACACATGCGGCCTTCGACCGATATGCAGTCGCTGGCGGCCCTCAACCCGTCCTTCGTCATGCCCGGCGAAATGGGCGGCTTCGATGCCGTCGCAGTGCAGAAGCATCCCGAGGTGGAGGAGGTCAATCACGTCCACCACGCCGGCAATTCGTCTGGTATCGTCGATGGCGCGGCGGCCGTTCTGCTCGGCTCGAAGAAGGCTGGAAAGTCGCTCGACCTGAAGCCGCGCGCTCGAATCCGTGCATTCGCCAATATCGGTTCGGAGCCGGTGCTGATGCTGACCGGTCCGGTCGACGTGACCGAGAAGCTGCTGAAGCGTGCCAGGATGAAGCTGTCGGACATTGATCTGTTCGAGCTCAACGAGGCGTTCGCCTCGGTGGTGCTGCGCTACATGCAGGCTTTCGACATTTCGCACGACAGGATCAACGTCAATGGCGGCGCCATCGCAATGGGCCATCCGCTCGGCGCAACCGGTGCGATGATCTTCGGAACGGTGCTGGACGAACTGGAGCGCCGCGACCTGAACACCGCGCTGGTGACGCTCTGCATCGGCGCCGGCATGGGCACCGCAACGATCATCGAACGCGTCTGACGGGAGAGAAACCGATGAGCTACACCAACTTCACCCTCGACATTGACGCCGATGGCATCGCGCTGGTCACCTGGGACATGCCCGACCGCTCGATGAACGTCTTCACCGAAGAGGTGATGCTGGAGCTGAACGCCATCGTCGACAAGGTGGCGAGCGACGCGTCGATAAAGGGGGCGGTGATCACCTCCGGCAAGGACACGTTCTCCGGAGGTGCCGACATCACCATGCTGCAGAAGATGCTGTCGAAGTTCGCAGCCGATAAAGCCAAGGACCTGGACAAGGCGACCAAGGCATTGTTCGACAATGCCGGCTACATGACCGGCCTGTTCCGCAAGCTGGAGACCTCAGGCAAGCCGTGGGTATCGGCGATCAACGGCATCTGCATGGGCGGCGCGTTCGAGCTGTCGCTCGCTTGCCATGGCCGTGTCGCGGCCGATTCCGACAAGGTCAAGATGGCGCTTCCCGAAGTGAAGATCGGCATCTTCCCGGGTGCCGGCGGCACTCAGCGCGTGCCGCGGCTGACCGACCAGCAGCAGGCGCTGCAGATGCTGACGTCCGGTCAGACGCTGTCGCCGCAGAAGGCCAAGTCGATGGGCCTGATCCATGAGATTGCCGAACCGACGAAACTGGTCGAAACCGCCAAAGCCATGATCAAAAATGGCTTGAAGCCAGTGGCGCCGTGGGACGAGAAGGGCTTCAAGCTGCCCGGCGGCCCGGTCTATTCGGTGGCCGGCGCCAATCTATGGCCACCGGCAATCGCCATCCTGCGTCGCGAGACCTATGGCAACTATCCGGCTGCCGCAGCCATCCTGAAATGCGTCTATGAAGGCCTACTGGTGCCGTTCGATACCGGCTTGCGCATCGAGCAGCGTTATTTCACCGAGATCATGCAGACCAGGGAAGCGGCGGCGATGATCCGTTCGCTGTTCGTGTCGCTGCAGGAACTGAACAAGGGCGCGCGTCGTCCGGCCGGCGTGCCGGAAACCAAGTTCAAGAAGATCGGCGTGCTCGGCGCCGGCTTCATGGGCGCCGGCATCGCCTATGTCACGGCCAAGGCCGGCATTCCGGTGGTGCTGCTCGACCGCGACATGGACGCTGCCGCCAAGGGCAAGGCGCATTCGGACAGCCTGATCTCGGATCAGGTCAGGAAGGGCCGCGCCAAGCCGGAGGACAAGGACAGGCTGCTGTCGCTGATCACGCCGACGGCGGACTATGCCGACCTCGCAGGCTGCGACCTGGTGGTCGAGGCGGTGTTCGAGGATTCGGGCGTCAAGAAGGACGCCACCGAAAAGGCGGAGGCCGTGCTGAAGCCGGCGGCGGTCTTTGCGTCGAATACGTCCACCATCCCGATCACGTCGCTGGCGAAGAATTCGGCGCGGCCGAAGAATTTCATCGGCATCCATTTCTTCTCGCCGGTCGACAAGATGATGCTGGTCGAAATCATTTTGGGCAAGAAGACGGGCGACAAGGCGCTGGCCACTGCGATCGACTTCGTCCGCGCGATCAAGAAGACGCCGATCGTCGTCAACGACACGCGCGGCTTCTACGTCAACCGCTGCGTGCTGCGCTACATGTCGGAAGCCTACAAGATGCTCATCGAGGGGATTCCGGCGCCGATGATCGAGAACGCGGCGAAGGCCGCCGGCATGCCGGTCGGCCCCTTGGCGCTGACGGACGAAACGGCGATCGACCTCGCGCAGAAGATCATGAAGCAAACCATGCGCGATCTCGGCGACAAGGCGGTCGACCCGAAGCAGATGACGCTGATCAACACGCTGGTCGACACGCATGGCCGCTTCGGCCGCAAGAACGGCAAGGGTTTTTACGACTATCCGCAAAAGCCTGCCAAGAAGAAGCTGTGGCCGGGCCTGAAGGATCTCTATCGGCAGTTGCCGCCTGAAGAGGTCGACTATGAGGAACTGAAGCAGCGGCTCCTGGTCACCATCGCGTTGGAGGCGGCGCGGGTGATGGAGGAGGGCATCGTCACCGATCCGCGCGAGGCCGATGTCGGCTCGATCCTCGCTTTCGGCTTCGCGCCCTTTACCGGCGGCGTGCTGTCCTACATCGACGGCATCGGCGCAAAAAAATTCGTCAAGATCGCCAAGGGTCTTCAGAAGAAGTATGGCGGCGAGTTCAAAGCGCCGAAGCTCCTGCTCGAGATGGCAGAGAAGGGCGAGACTTTCTACGAACGCTTTGATCCCTATGCCAGGAGCGAGGCCAAGAAGGCGGCGTGACGCCGCCTTCGGTGGTGGACAAAATCACGGCCACCGGTTAGAACGGAGAAGGTATTTTTTCCTGTTCGGAAGGGGAGCAAAAGTGCTCTCGCATGATCGCGTTTGGGCCGCCATCGATGCTCTCGCCGAGCGCTATTCGCTCTCGGCCTCGGGGCTGGCGAAACGCGCGGGCCTCGATTCGACCGCCTTCAACAAGTCGAAGCGGCTGTCCTCGGACGGGCGGCCGCGCTGGCCGTCGACCGAGTCGCTGGCCAAAATCATCGAGGCGACCGGCGCCTCGCTCGACGAATTCACCGGACTGGTCGAAGGCCGGGGCAAGACCGTCCCCGGATCTCTGCCGGCACAGAAATCTTCGGTGCCGCTGCTCGGCTTCGCCCAGGCCGGCGCCGGCGGCTTCTTCGACGATGCCGGCTTTCCCGTGGGGCAGGGCTGGGACCTGATCGAGCTTCCGGCACGGGCGACCGAAATCTCCTATGCGCTGCAGGTCCAGGGCGATTCCATGCTGCCGCTCTACCGCAACGGCGACGTGCTGATCGTCGAGCCGGGCGCCGCCACCCGCAAGGGCGACCGCGTCGTCGTCAAGACCAATGCCGGCGAGGTAATGGCCAAGGTGCTGGACCGTCAGACGGCGAAGTCGATCATGCTGGTCTCGCTCAATCCCGATCACCCGGATCGCGACATCCCGATGCGCGATGTCGAATGGGTGGCGCGGATTGTCTGGGCAAGCCAGTAGGGGCCGCCGGTGAGTCCGCTTCATGCCGCCGCCGCGGTATTGACGATCCTGGCAATGGGGGCTGCGATTGCCGCAGGTGGCCGCTCCGTGCTGCAGGACGAAAATGGGCGCGTCGCGGCTCGGGCGCAGGCCAGCATCGCGGCGCAATCCCAAGCGCCTGCTACATCAGCAAATCCGCGACCCAAGGCGGCGAGCCCAGAGGCGCGTTCCAGGGCCATCGATCCCGAAGTCGTCGCGCCGCCGCAGCTTCAGCCGCAAGAGCTTGAGCGGGTCGAGCCGCGCGCGCCGCTGAGTGAGTTGGCGCTGGCCGGACCGCCCAAGCCGCCCAAAACGAAAATGCCCGACGACTGGAACGGGACAAAACTGTTCCAGCCGGTTGCATCGGCCGCCGGTGTGATCGAGGCCAAAGGCTACTCCGTCGCGATTTCCGGCGTCGACATCGTCAGGCAGGACGAAACGTGCACCGACGGCGGCAAATCGTGGACGTGTGGCACCCGGGCGCGAACGGCGTTCCGTGCCTTCCTGCGCGGTCGGGCGGTGGTCTGCACGGTGCCACCCGAGGGCGGCCGCGACCTGATCACCGCCGAATGCCGCGTCGGCAACCAGGATGTCGGCCAGTGGTTGATCGAAAACGGCTGGGCGCGCGCCGCCAACGGTGGCCCTTACGTCGAGGCCGGCGAGAAGGCCCGTATGGCGAGGAAGGGCATTTTCGGGCCGGCGCCCAGTCTCTCCGGCCTGCCTCCGGCACCAGCCCCCTTTGCGGCCACAGCGCAGCCGACGCAGCCGATTCTCGATCCTTCGGCGGCGGCTACGCCGCCAGCTGACCAGCCAGCGCCTTCTGAATGAGCGCGCGGGTTTCTGCTATTCCGTAGAGCGCAGCGAAGGAACCGAAGCGCGGGCCGCGCTCCTGTCCGATCAAAATCTGGTAGATCATCTGGAAGAAGGCGACGGAGACGCCCGGCCCGCCTTCCGGGCTCTGCTTCGAATGGTCCTGATAGCGCTCGATCTTGCGCGCGACGTTGAGAGCGGCATTCTGGATCGCCTCGCCATCGGCATCTGTCGGCAATGCGGCGAGCGCTTCGGACAGTTTCGTCAGCGCCTCGCGCTCGACCGCATCGGCGGCCCGGTACACCTTGGCCGGCTTCACGAAATCGTCGAAATAGCGGATCGCATACTCGGCCAGCCGGTCGAGCTCGGGATGGGTCTTCGGCGTCACGCCTGACGTGTGGCGCAAAATGAACCCCCACAGCACGTCCTTGTTCTGGGCGTTCGAGGCGCTGACCAGATTGAGCAGCAGCGCGAACGATACCGGCAGGTCGACGACAGGCGGGTTGCCGTCATGCATGTGCCAGACGGGATTTCCCAGCCGCTCCTTCCACTCCTGCCGGCGATAGGCGGACAGAAAGGCGTAATACTCGTCCACCGCCTTCGGAATGACGTCGAAATAGAGCTTCTTGGCCTGCCGCGGCCGCTGGTACATATAGAGCTCGAGGCTTTCGGTCGGCGCGTAGGTCAGCCACTCGTCGATGGTCAGTCCGTTGCCCTTCGACTTCGAAATCTTCTGGCCGTTCTCGTCCAGGAACAGCTCATAGACGAAATGCTCGGGAGCGCGCCCGCCCAGGATGTTGCAGATACGGTCGTAGATCACCGCATTCGTCTGGTGGTCTTTGCCGAACATTTCGAAATCGACGCCGAGCGCGGCCCAGCGCATGCCGAAATCCGGCTTCCACTGCAGCTTCACCCTGCCGCCGGTTATGGGCAGCGTGGTTTCGGTGCCGTCATCGTCGAAGGTGATAGTGCCGGCCTTGGCGTCGACATGCTTCATGGGGACGTAAAGCACGCGGCCGCTTTTGGGGGAAATCGGCAAGAACGGACTGTAGGTCGCCTGACGCTCCTCTCCGAGCGTCGGCAGCATCACGTCCATGATTTTGTCGAAACGTTCGGCAGCGCGCAGCAGAACGTCGTCGAAACGGCCAGCCTTGTAGTATTCCGTCGCGCTGGCGAACTCATAGTCGAAGCCGAACGTGTCCAGGAAACGGCAAAGCATTGCGTTGTTGTGGTCTGCGAAGCTCGCATAGTCGCCGCCAAAAGGATTGGGAACGGACGAGAGCGGCTTGTGCAGGTGCGGCTCGAGTGCGGCGCGATCGGGGACGCTGTCCGGAATCTTGCGCATGCCGTCCATGTCGTCGGAAAAGCACAAGATCTTGGTCTTGACGGTGTCCCGGGTGAGGACGCGGAAGGCGTGGCGCACCATCGAGGTGCGTGCGACCTCGCCGAAAGTACCGATGTGCGGCAGCCCCGACGGACCGTAGCCGGTCTCAAACAGGACAGTCTCGGGAAAGTCAGCCCCTTTGTAGCGATCGACGATCTTCCTGGCTTCCTCGAACGGCCACGCCTTGCTTTCGGCCGCTGCCGCAAGCACCTCGGGATTGAGATCGATGATGTTTGATCCCGCCATGTCACTGTTTTCCAAATTATTCGCTGGCATCGTCGCAAGAAGGGGCCGGATGATTTTTTCAACCGGTCTCTAGGCGTGCCTGCCGTGGGCGTCAACGATCGCGGCGCTTTTTCCTTGCGACGCCGGTGCCGCGTTCCTAACTTCGGAGCCCGTTTGAGGAGTTTTTAAATGCCATTGCCACCGCACGAAGCCCTGATCTATCTTATGGTCATCACTTCCGCGTCCGATCGTGACATGACCAATGTCGAATTGGCGCGGATTGGCGACGTCGTCCGCTCATGGCCGGTGTTCGAGGACTTCGACCACAACCGGCTGGTCGGCGTCGCCCAGGACTGCCAGAAGTTGCTGCACGAAAAGGACGGGTTGGAAGGCGTTTTGGCGCACGTCGCTGAAGCACTGCCCGAGCGCCTGCTTGACACCGCCTATGCCGCAGCCTTCGAGGTCGCGGCCGTCGACCTCGAAATGCGCCTGGAGGAGGTGAGGGTGCTGCAGCTTATCCGTCGCCAGCTCGATCTCGACACGCTCACCGTCGCCGCCATCGCCCGTGCTGCCAAGGCTCGCCTGCGCACGCTGACTTGATCCAGACCCCAACGGTTCAGAAGAAACTGACAGGGCCGGATCAGAAAAAGCTGACCGGGCCGGATCAGAAAAAGCTGACCGGGCCGGATCAGAAAAAGCTGACCGGGAAATAGCGCAGATAAAACTCGGCGAAGATGCCCTTCACCGAAATCTCCTGCAGTGCGTAGTCGAACGCTGCGGCCAGCGCTGGATCGTTGGCCCTGGTAGCGATGGCCATGCCCGACCCCAGATATTCGGGCGCCAGATAGGGACCGCCGGCAAAGCGGCAGCAGGCTGCGGCATTCGAACTGCCCAGCCAGAAGGCGAAGCGCATGCCGTCGCCGAAGCCGGCGTCGACCTTGCCGGCCTTGAGACCGTCGTAGAGCTCTTCCAGCTGCGCGAAAGGAACAACCTGGACGGTGCCGAAGTAATCGCGCAGCATCCGCTCATGCGCGGAGCCTGCGACCACGCCGACGCGCTTGCCACGCAGTCTGTCGAAGATAGGCTCCGTGAGCGCCTTTGCCTTCGGCATGATGAAGCGCGCCGGAAACTGCAGGTAGGAACGCGAGAAAGCATATTTCGATCGCGACTCCGGCGTGGCGGCAATGCCGGCAATGATCGCTTCGCCTTCGCCCTTTTGCAGCGCCCCTTCGAGCTCGGCCCAAGGCAGCGCCTGGATCTGGCATTTTTCGGCGATGCCGAGTTCGGCGCAGATCGCGCGCGCCAGATCGACGTGGAAGCCGGACAAGCGGCCCGCCCCGTCGAGGAAGTTGAACGGCGGGAAATCGGTGGTGGTCAGGAATCTCAGACGCGGCAGCGCGGAAAGGTCAGGCTTCGGCAGCCGCTCCTTGGCATCCCACAGCACCGGCACTTGCGGCTCCGCGGCACGCGCTCCCGTGAGCCACGCTGCCCCCGTCATTGCCAGCATCAAGACGATGGTCATCCACCGAATTGCCACGATCGAGCTCCGCCCTGTCCTGTCCAATGTGGCTTTTGGTACGAAAATGCCACAGGCACAACGGTTTTTGATTTCATCACGCCGATTTAGGGCTATGCTTCGGCGAGCTTGCAAACATGTGTGGCGGTCGGCTGGAGGGTAGCCGCAAGCCGCTGCAAACTGAGGGGAGCAGGTTTGTAATCCGGGGTCGAGGGCAAAGTGCGGGTCAAGCACTGGGCCGTTGATCTCAACGCGGGAAGGCAACATGGGGTAGATGTTGCAATGGGCCATTTCGATCGCACACTGGAATTCATAGATCAGCTACAGCACGCCGATACGGCGGCCGCGGTCTGCGAAAAACTGCTTGGCATAACCTCGGAGTTCGGCCTGACGGCGCTGATGGCCGGAACGGTTCCGCAACCGGGCACGCCAAGAGGCCAGCAAAAGGACCATGTGCTGCTTTGCGAGTGGCCGGGAGAATGGCTGGAGCGCTATGTGGCGCGCAACTATGTCGACCATGACCCCGTTGTCAGCCACATGAAGCAGCTGCAGGCGCCGTTCCAGTGGCGGGAAGCGTCCCAGAGCATCCGCATCGACAAGAGCAGCGGCGAAGTGATGGGCGACGCCGGCGAATTCAAGCTGCGCGACGGATTGGCCTTCCCGCTGATCACGCTCGATGGCCAGATCGTCATGGTGTCGCTGGGCGGCGAGGCCGTCGAATTGTCGGGCGCCGATTTTGGGCTGGTGTCGCTGGTGGCGACCTATGCGATTGGCCGCGCCATGCAGATCCACACGATGGCGGCCAAGACCGTCGACCACCACGTCGAACTGACGCCGCGTGAGCGCGAATGCATGCAATGGGCCGCCGTCGGCAAGTCCGAATGGGAGATTTCACAGATTCTCGGAATTTCGGAACACACATCAGAGAAACACCTTCTTAACGCCAAAAGCAAACTCGGTGCCGTCAACCGGGTGCAGGCGGTCGCGGAAGCGATAAGGCGCGGCTATATTAGCTAGCTCGGCCGTGCCGGCCTAGAAATTCTTGCCTACGTGATCGCGTAATTTCCTCGGGACAGCCCGGCCGTATCTTCCTATTGAACCTAGGAGACGGCAGATGCTTTTTTCCCTTACAACACAGGAACTTATGGAACGCCCCGACCTTTGGGAGGCCGTTCATCGCTTACGCTACAAGATTTTCGTCGAGGAGATGGGGTGGACCGATCTGCAGCGCCCCGACGGCCTTGAGATCGATCAGTTCGACCATGACGAGGCGGTGCATCAGCTCGTCATCCGCAATGGCGAACTCGCCGGTTATCAGCGGATGTTACCGACAACGCGTGCGCATCTTCTGACCGAGGTGCTGGCGGACCTCTTTGAAGGCACGCCGCCATCCGGGCCGAACGTGTGGGAACTGACCCGCTATGCGGTGGCGCCGGGCTTTCGTGACGGCAAGCGCGGCGTCTCGACGGTCGGCACCGAGCTCATTGCCGGCTTCGTCGAGTGGGGGCTGAAGCGGAATGTCAACCAGGTGATCATCGAGTTCGAACCGATGTGGGTCCTGCGGGCGCTGCAGTTGCACTTCTTGGCGAAGCCGCTTGGCTACCAGCGCACCTATGGCAACCAGCAGGTCGTCGCCACACTGCTCACCTTCAACGAGCACACGCTTGAGGTGGTGCGGTCGCGTCGCAGTCATTTCGCGCCGGTTCTGGCCAGGGGATATCCCGACAGGCTCGGAATGAGGCAGGCCTCGTGAGAATTGGAGACAGCCATGAACATCCACCCGCAAACAGAGTTCCGCAATCATTCGCTGATCGTCACGGTGTCGTCGGATGACGGCCGGCCGGTGCTGGACGGGCGAGCCTATGAAAGCCTGGCCAGGATCTTCCACGAAGCTGCAATCGACGATGATGTGCGCGTCGTGGTGCTGCGTGGCCTCGCCGGCTGCTTCTGCCTCGGCGGCGATTTCTCCGAGTTCCTCGACGCCACCAAGCATCAACGGTTGATCGCTGCCGTCACCGACATGTTCCGCACGTTGGCGACGTTCCCCAAACCGGTCCTTGCCTGTGTCGACGGCGACGCCGTCGGTGTCGGCTGCACCATCCTGTTCCATTGCGACATGGTGATCGCATCTGACGAAAGCACGTTCCGGGTGCCGTTCGTCGATTTCGGCCTCGTGCCGGACGCGGCGACCAGCATCCTGGCGCCGCAAAAACTCGGTTATGCCGGCGCTTTCCGCTTCTTCTGCCTGGGCGACACGCTCAGTGCCGCAGACGCCAGGATGCTGGGCCTGGTCACGGAGATCGTGGTGGGCGACGTCGAGGAAGCCGCACTTGGCAGAGCCAGGCAACTCGCCAAGAAGCCGGTCGCCGCACTGCTGCAGACGCGCGACCTGCTCAAGGGCGACACAGGCGCACTCTGCGATCGCATCGACCAGGAGATTTCGCTGTTTCAGCAGGCTTTGCAGGACGATACCACACTGCGGCGGCTGCAGCGGATTGCCCGGCTGGCGGCATGAGACGTCATTCGGCAGAATGACAGGAATATCCGGAATCGTGCCGCGCGTCCTTGGGGCGCGCGGCAGCGCTTCAGGCCTGTCTTCCCAGGAACGAAGGCCCTTCCCCGATGATCTTCTTGTCTTCCTTGCCGATGGCGTCGAGATCGCGGCCGTCATAGGGAAGCGACAACAGGATGCGCCGGATGATGGCAAGTCGCGCGCGCCGCTTGTCGTTGGCCTGTATGATGATCCAGGGCGCGAATTCCTTATGCGTGCGTTCGAACATGAGATCGCGCGCCTTGGTGTAGTCGTCCCATTTGGCGATGCCGGCAATGTCGATCGGCGAGAATTTCCAGTTCTTCAAAGGACTCCAGCGGCGATCGTGAAACCGCTCGAGCTGTGTTTCCCGACCGATGTTCAGCCAGAATTTGAAGAAATGGATGCCCTCGTTACAGATCATCCGTTCAAAATACGGCGTCTCGTCCAGGAATTTCTGATGCTGCTCCGGCGTGCAGAAGCCCATAACCGGCTCGACGCCGGCGCGATTGTACCAGGAGCGGTCGAAGGTGACGAACTCGCCGGATGTCGGAAAGTGCGCGACATAGCGCTGGAAATACCATTGCCCGATTTCGGTTGGGCTAGGCTTGGTCAGCGCCACGTTGCGCGCTGTCCTGGGGTTCATGTACTGGCGCAGCGCGAAGATTGTGCCGCCCTTGCCGGCGGCATCGCGTCCTTCGAACAGCGACATCACCCGCTTGCCCGTCGATTGCAGCCATGCCTGTGCCTTGACCAACTCGATCTGCAGCCGCTCGAGCGTCTCGTCATACTCGTCGCTTTTCATTTTCTTGTCGTAGGGGTAGCCGCCGGCGGTCAGCTTGTTGTCCTCGATCCAGTCCGGAAGCTTGGGATCCTCGATGTCGAACTCGAACTCCTTGCCGTTGATCCGGATCTTTTGCGGACCTGGAACAGGCGCGGCAGCATCTTCCTTGGGGTTTTTCATCGAGACGAACCTTTCCAGCTTCCGGACTCATGCTATTGGGAGCCTTACTGCATCGGCCCGAAAATCGGAATCGATTTTCGAAAGGAACGATGCAGCAGATTTAGTGATAGCGCCGGTCAGCGGGAAATTTCCAACCTGCCGGTCGGGGTGGGGACGGAGGCACAGTGCGCGCGAATGGCTGACAGTAGCTGACAATGGCTGATATGGGCGGCGCAGAACAGCGAACCACGGCGCAAGCCGTCGCCACCCGGTTGTGGAACAGCCGCTGGCTGCTTGCGACCGGCATCGTCGCGATCTTGACGGTCTATGGTTTCGCAGACATGTCCTTCCATGTTGTGCTGCTGGCATGTGCTGTGCTGCTGCTCGCCGCGATGCTGCCGGCCGGCGTAGCGCGCCAATCCGCGGAGGATGCCGCGGCGATTGAGGCGGGCGGGCTACAACAGCTGTCGGGAGAATATCTGGCGGCCGCCGTTGCCGATCCGCTGATCATCTTCGATCGCACCGCGACGATCGTCCATGCCAACGCCGCCGCCTTCGCCGCCTTCGGCGGCATTGCACCGGGCATGTCGCTGTCGCTGAAATTCCGGGCGCCCGAGATGCAGGCCTTGCTGGACAGTATCCTGTCGGGCGCCGCCGCTTCGGACGTCGTCGAATATACCGAAAAGCTGCCGGTCGAACGGGCCTATCGCGTGAGTGCATCTTCGGTCGGCCACGGCACCGACCTCTATGTGCTGGTCTTCAAGGACCAGAGCGAGGCGCGCCGCATCGACCGGATGCGGGCCGACTTCATCGCCAATGCCAGCCATGAGCTGCGAACTCCGCTCGCCTCGATTTCCGGTTTCATCGAGACGCTGCGCGGCCCGGCCCGCAACGACCCGGCGGCGCGCGAGCAGTTCCTGCAGATCATGCACAACCAGACCGGCCGCATGGCGCGCCTGATCGACGACCTGCTGTCGCTGTCGCGGCTGGAGATGAAACCCTATCTGAAGCCGGGAACCGAGGTCGATCTCCGCCAGACCCTCGACAGCGTCATCGATTCGCTGGGTCCGCTTGCCCGGGAAAACGGCGTTGCCATCGAGCGGGATTTCGCGAAAGGACCACTCAATGTGCCGGGGGATCGCGATGAACTTTTCCAGGTTTTCGAAAATCTGCTGGAAAACGCCTGCAAATACGGACAGTCGGGTGGACGTGTCGTGGTGACGATTGCCCACAGCGATGACGGTCCCGAACCGGGCATCGACGTCACCATCCGGGACTTCGGGCCCGGCATTCCCGAGGAGCACATCCCGCGCATCACCGAACGTTTCTACCGCGTCGACGTCGAAAACAGCCGGACCCAGAAGGGCACCGGCCTAGGCCTGTCCATCGTCAAGCATATCCTGACGCGCCACAACGCCAGACTGTCGATCAAGTCGGAGGTCGGCAACGGCGCAGCTTTCACGGTGCATTTGCCGGCGCACTGACACCTCACTATCTAAGAACGCGCCGGCCCGAGTACCGGAAGACTTTAGGACCGCTGGATGCGTGGATACAGGACTTTAGAGCCTACTCTGTGGCCTAGTGGACGCACGTCGCTCTAACGGTTTCTTTTTTCTGTCATCCGGCTAGCGTATCAGCGGGGATTCGAGGAACGACTCGGACCAGAAGACCCGGGAAGGCATTCCATGCAGTCCGTGCACATCGTCAGCGCCTATGACGAGGAGCTGAAATATCTGTCGAAGCGCATTGCCGCGATGGGCGGGCATGCCGAACGCATGGTCGAACAGGCGATTGCGGCCCTGGTCAACGCCGACCCTGGCCTTGCCCAGAAGGTCATCCGCGACGATGCCGTTCTTGACCAGGGGCAGCGCGAGATCGACGACAAGGCGATCATCATCATCGCCAAGCGCCAGCCGATGGCGACGGATTTGCGCGAGATCGTCGGCGCGATCCGCATCTCGGCGGATCTCGAGCGGGTCGGCGACCTCGGCAAGAATGTCGCCAAGCGCGTGGTTGCCGTCACAGAAGGGCGCCAGCCGACCAGCCTGTTCCGCGGCATTGCGGCCTTAGCCGACCTGGCGTTGACGCAGCTCAAGGAAGTGCTCGACGTCTACGCGTCGCGCTCGGTGGAAAAGATCGGCTTCGTGCGTGACCGCGACGATCAGATCGACGCCGTGTACACCTCGCTGTTTCGCGAGTTGCTGACCTACATGATGGAAGATCCGCGCAACATCACGCCCTGCACGCACCTGCTGTTCTGCGCCAAGAACATCGAGCGGATCGGCGACCACGCCACCAATATCGCCGAAACGATCTACTACATCGTCACCGGCGACCAGATGCCGGCCGAGCGGCCGAAGGGCGACAAGACAGACAAGATTGTGCTTCCCGCAACGCTACCGGCGAAGTGAACGGCTGCCTCTCGAACCCATTGCTGATTTAGGCTAAGCTTTACCGAACGTTCCTGATCCTGACCCGAGGCCACGCCTCCAGGAGGTAGCGATGGAGACCGTTCGGAACCTGACGCCGGCCCCGCCGACATCGGCCATCGTCGCTTCCAGCGTCTATACCGCCGGCCGGCGTGTCGCCGACATTCCGATCGAGGAAGCCGGCGATTGGGCCAAGAAGCCAGGTCATGTCGTCTGGATCGGCCTGCTGGAGCCGGACCGCGACCTGTTGCTTCGTGTCCAGGCGCAATTCCACCTGCACGATCTGGCGATCGAGGACGCCGAGCATCCGCATCAGCGGCCGAAGATCGAGCAATATGGCGATGCGTTGTTCATCGTTGCCCGCACGGCTCAACTGATCGACAGGCGCGTCACCTTCGGCGAGACGCATCTGTTCGTCGGCGCCGGCTACATCGTCAGCGTCAGGCACGGTCCGTCGACTTCTTATGCCGTCGTTCGCCAGCATTGGGAAAGCTGCCCGCATTCGCTAGCCAAAGGCGAGGATTTCGTCCTCTATGCCATTCTCGATTTCATCGTCGACAACTACATGCCGGTGCTCGAGCAGATCGAGGACGAGGTCGAGGCGATCGAGGACAGGGTTCTGCTGAAGCCGATGACCGGCTCCGACATAGAGCGGCTCTATATGCTGCGCCGCGATCTCTTGCGCCTGCGCAACGCCGCGCTGCCGCTGGTGGAAGTCTGCCGCCGGTTGACCAGCGCCGACCTGCCGCAGATCCATGCGGCCATGCACCCACTGTTCCGCGACGTCACCGACCACATCCGCACCGTCCAGGAGAAGATCGACAGCTTGCGGGAGGTGCTCGCATTTGCCTTCGAGGCGAGCCTCCTGGTTGGCCAGAGCCAAGAAACGGCGATCACCAAGAAGCTCGCCTCATGGGCTGCAATCCTGGCGGTGCCGACGGCGCTCGCAGGCATCTACGGCATGAACTTCAACGACATGCCGGAACTTAGGATGGAATATGGCTACCCGGTGGTTCTGGGAGCGATTATTTTGGTCTGCTCGGTTCTCTACTGGCGCTTCCGCAAGAGCGGCTGGCTGTGAAGAGTAGGGCAGTAGGGCAGTAGGGCAGTAGGGCAGTAGGGCAGTAGGGCAGTAGGGCAGTAGGGCAGTAGGGCAGTAGGGAAAGATGGCGCCTCACGAGCGCAGCCTTTTGCAGTTCACCCCATACTGCCGTACTGCCTTACTCCCCTATTCCCCTACCTACTGCGCCGCCGCTCCGAAGCGGGCTGAAACGCAACGCGGGCGTGATACTTGCAATAGGGTCCGGTTTCGGCCGCGTCGTTGCCGCAGAAATGGAACTCCTCCGAAAGCGGATCGCCATTCGGCCATTTGCATGTCCGCTCGGTCAATTCGACGAGCTGCAGATGCCGCGAGATCGGCACGACGACGTTCTCGACCGGACGGACATAATGACGCGTCACCGGTACGGCGTCGAATTGCGCCTGCAGCGCGGTCGCGCCGATCGACGTGGTGATATGCCGCGCAGTGCTCGCGGCCCGCGACACCGATTTCTGCACGGTCGATCCCTGCACGCTCTTCTTCTGGCGTGCCGGCGTGGCAGTCGCACGTCCGCGGCCCGACAGTTTCAGCCGATGCACCTTGCCGATGACAGCATTGCGGCTGACACCCCCAAGCTGTGCGGCGATCTGGCTGGCGCTCAGCCCCTCCGACCACAATTTTCTAAGAAGTTCGACCCGCTCGTCAGTCCAATTCATGAGACCGCGCTCCTGCTGAAATGTGCGGCGATCGGAATCCTTCCACGATCCGGCTTCCGCCGGGCAGACACCACATATATCGGGTGATTAGGTCCGCCGCACGAAATCTAGTTATTTCTCGACCTACAATTACCTTATGCGCTGACTCGGTGACAAGAGTCCGAGGGCCAACACGAATCGGTTTTTTCGGTTTTCCCCAACTTGCCCGGTCGCTGATGAGCCGGCGTCTCGCTGGAAAGCTTGCCGCGCTTCCTTGCGCGACGTTTTCGTTGACTTCATGGCCGAAAAACACGATAAGCCGCACAAGCCGCCGCTTTGGCGGCTTTTTGATTTTCCGGTTCCGGAGACGCATATAATGAGCGGTTCGGCGCTTTTCGAGACCTTTACCCGCGCGCCCCTGGCCTTCGACCATGGGGAAGGCACTTGGCTGGTCACCGACAAGGGCGAGCGATATCTCGATTTTGGCGGCGGCGTTGCCGTGAATTCGCTGGGCCACAGCCATCCGCATCTGGTCTCGGCACTCACCGAGCAGGCGGCCAAGCTCTGGCATGTCTCCAACCTGTACGAGATTCCGGGGCAGAGCCGTCTGGGCGAGCGGCTGGCCGACGCCACCTTCGCCGACAAGGTGTTCTTCACCAATTCCGGCGCCGAGGCGCTGGAATGCGCCATCAAGACGGCGCGGCGCTACCATTTCGTCAAGGGCCATCCCGAGCGCTTTCGCATCGTCACCTTCGAAGGCGCTTTTCATGGCCGCACGCTGGCGACCATCGCCGCCGGCGGCCAGTATAAATATTTGGAAGGTTTCGGCCCTAAGGTCGAAGGTTTCGACCAGGTCGGTTTCGACGACATCGACGCCGTCGAAAAGGCGATCACATCAGAGACCGCCGCGATCCTGATCGAGCCGGTGCAGGGCGAGGGCGGTATTCGCCCGGTGCCGACGCAGTCGCTGAAGCGGCTGAGGCAGCTCTGCGAACAGCATGATCTGCTGCTGATCTTCGACGAGGTCCAGTGCGGCATCGGCCGCACCGGAAAACTGTTCGCGCATGAATGGGCTGGCGTCACGCCCGACATCATGGCGGTCGCCAAGGGCATCGGCGGCGGTTTCCCGGTGGGCGCCTGCCTCGCCACCGACGAGGCCGCCGTCGGCATGACCGCCGGCGTGCACGGCACCACTTTCGGCGGCAATCCGCTGGCGATGGCGGTCGGCAACGCCGTGCTCGACGTGGTGCTGGAAGACGGTTTTCTGGAGGATGTGCAGCGCAAGGCGTTGCTGCTGAAGCAGGGGCTGGCGGGTGTCGCCGACGAATTTCCTGATGTCATCGAAGACATCAGAGGCAGCGGCCTGATGCTCGGCCTGAAATGCGCCGCGCCCAACACCAAGGTGAACATGGCGTTGCGCGACCAGCATCTGCTGGCGGTTCCGGCCGGCGACAACGTTCTTCGCCTGCTGCCGCCGCTCACCGTCACCGACGCCGAGATCCATGAGGCGCTCGACCGCATCCGCGCCGGCGCCCGGGGCCTGTCGGACGCCATCGCCGCGGCTGCGGCGAAATAACAGTCGGAAGACCCAAGATGAGCCTTCGCCATTTCACCGATCTTTCCGCCGTTTCCGAGGGCGATCTGCGCCTTATGCTGGACGATGCCGTCGTGCGAAAGGCAAGGCTGAAGGCCGGCGAGCGGACAAAACCGCTCGAAGGCAAGGTGCTGGCGATGATCTTCGACAAGCCGTCGACGCGCACGCGCGTGTCGTTCGACGTCGGCATGCGCCAGCTCGGCGGCGAGACCATCATGCTGACCGGCGCCGAGATGCAGCTCGGCCGCTCCGAAACCATCGCCGACACGGCCAAGGTGCTGTCGCGCTATGTCGATGCGATCATGATCCGCACCACGTCGCATGACCGGCTGCTGGAGCTGACCGAGAACGCGACCGTCCCCGTCATCAACGGGTTGACCGACGACACCCATCCCTGCCAGCTGATGGCCGACATCATGACCTTCGAGGAGCATCGCGGCCCGGTCGCCGGCAAGACCATCGCCTGGACCGGCGACGGCAACAACGTGCTGCATTCGCTGCTGGAGGCCTCGGCGCGGTTCCGCTTCAACCTCAACGTGGCCGTGCCGGAAGGCAGCGAGCCGGCGCAGAAGCATGTCGACTGGTCGAGGGCGCATGGCGGCAAGTTGAACTTCACCCGCTCGCCCGAGGAGGCCGTCCACGAGGCCGACTGTGTCGTTACCGATTGCTGGGTGTCGATGGGCCAGGAGCACCGTGCTCGCGGCCACAATGTCTTCTCACCCTATCAGGTCAATGCGGCACTGATGGCGAAGGCAAAGCCCGACGCGTTGTTCATGCACTGCCTGCCGGCGCATCGCGGCGAGGAGGTCACCGACGAAGTCATCGACGGCCCGCATTCGGTGGTGTTCGACGAGGCCGAGAACCGGCTCCACGCCCAGAAGGCGGTTTTGGCCTGGTGCCTCGGCGCTTGATCCGGGCTGCTGTGATCCTGGTCACCGTGATCCGGGCCGCCTTGATCCCGGCCGCCTTGATCCGGGAGTGCGTGATGCCTATCTCAGGCGCATCACGCAAATCGAGCGCGTTTCGACGCATGCGCCCCGGAGGGCGGCATCGCCGCGCCCCGGAGCTTTGTCATGTTGGAAACCCGTCAATTGGCTGAACATCAACCCAAACTCGGCGAATTCGGCTACGCCGGCGACGATCATGTCGTGCCCTTCGAGGTCGGCCCGCTCGACGTGCGCGGCCGCACCGTCCAGCTCGGGCCGATGCTCGACGCGATCCTCAGCCGTCATGACTATCCCGAGCCGGTCGCCCGCCTGCTGGCGGAAGCCTGCGTGCTGACGGTGCTGCTCGGCACCTCGCTCAAGTTCGAAGGCAAGTTTATCCTGCAGACCCGCACCGACGGGCCGGTCGACATGCTGGTGGCGGATTTTTCCACGCCGCATGCGCTGCGCGCCTATGCCCGCTTTGACGCCGACCGGCTGGAGGCACTGATTTCTGCCGGCGAGACCTCGCAGCGGACGCTGCTCGGCAGCGGTGTGCTGGCGCTGACTATCGACCAGGGCGCCCACACGCAGCGCTATCAGGGCATCGTCCAACTCGACGGCGAGACGCTGGAGGAGGCCGCCCGCACCTATTTCCGGCAGTCGGAGCAGATCCCGACCGATCTCAGGCTTTCGGTGGCCAAGCTGTTGACGCCCGGCATCGGCGGTGCCCGCGAGCAATGGCGCGCCGGTGGCATCCTGGCACAGTTCCTGCCGCAATCGGCGGAGCGCATGCGCGTGCCCGACCTTCCGGGTGGCGACGGCGATCCGCGCGAGGAGATCCATGATCCGGCCGACAATTCCTGGCAGGAACTGCTGGCGTTGCTTGGCACCATCGAGCCGACGGAACTGATCGACCCGACGATCGGCGCCGAGCGGTTGCTTTACCGGCTGTTCCACGAGCACGGCGTGCGCGTCTTTGGCGGCGTGCCGGTAGCCGACCAGTGCTCATGCTCCAGGGAGAAGATCCGCGGCATTCTCGGAGGCTTCTCCGCCGACGAGATCAGGGACAGCACCGAGGATGGCGGCATTCACGTCGCCTGCGAATTCTGCTCGAAGCAATATGACTTCGACCCGGCGGAATTTGCTGCGGCTCAATAGCCGGCGTCAGTGCTGCCTCGGTGCCTTCGCAGAGCTTGGTTTCTCGCCCCTCGCCCTGGGGCGAGAAGCCCAAGTGAGCCTCAGTTCACTGTCCGCCGCGTGCCCGGCAGGTCGAGCGAAAAGGCGGGGATGGCGACGTCGAACGTCTCACCCCGCTTATTGCGCATCGTGTAGTGGCCGACCATGATGCCGGATGGCGTCGAGAGTGGGCAGCCAGACGTATACTGATAACTATCGCCGGGATTGAGTTCAGGCTGGTCGCCGACAACGCCGGCGCCGCGCACCTCTTCGACCCGGCCGGTGCCGTCGGTGATCTGCCAGTAGCGCGACAGAAGCTGCACGAATTCATCCGACTGGTTGTCGATGGTCACCTGGTAGCCCCAGACATAGCGGTTCTCCGACGGGTCGGAGCGGTCTTCCAGATAGAACGGCCTGACCTGCACTTCGATGTCGCGCGTGACGGCGCTGTACATAAATCACTCCACACTATGCAGACGGAACATTCGACCCTCTCCGCAGTTCGGTCAACGGGGTGCGTCCCCTCGGTGTCTGCCATCGTTGCCCGAATTTGTTAAGCGCAGGTGCCGAACAACAATGTCATTTAAGTGACACGTGACAATGATGGTGTGCAGGGCCGGGGATGGTGTGCAGGGCCGGGCGACTCAGCATTCTGTCGAACTGTTGAAAACGGCTTTCATGCGGCCGGTTTTTTCTGGAGCGACCAGATATTGATGGAATTGACAGTCACAGCCGCCTTGCTTTCCATAGCTCTGCTTGTTGTCAATCTCGCCAGCATCCTGCTCGCTTCGTTGAAGCTGAAGCGGCCTGGCAGGATCACGCCGCCAGCCGTCGAGGCGCCGCCGGTGTCGATCGTCGTGCCGTCGCGCGGCGTCGAGCCGTTTACCGAGGAGACGCTCGAGCGCGCCTTCTCGCTCGACTGGCCGCACTATGAGCTCATTTTCTGCGTCGCCCATGCCGACGACCCGGTGGTCGGGCCGATCACCGATGCGATAGCCCGCTTTCCGGCCGTGCCGGCCCGGCTGCTGGTCGGCGACGACCGCATCAGCGGCAATCCAAAACTCAACAATTGCGTGAAGGCCTGGGAGGCCGCGCGCCACCACTGGGTCATCCTTGCCGATTCCAACGTCCTAATGCCGAGGGACTATGTCCAGCATCTGATGACGGCATGGCGGCAGGACACCGGCCTCGTCTGCTCGACGCCGATCGGCTCGCGGCCGGACGGGTTCTGGGCGGAGGTCGAATGCGCTTTCCTCAACACGCTGCAGGCGCGCTGGCAATATACCGGCGAGGCGCTCGGCCTCGGTTTCGCCCAGGGCAAGAGCATGCTGTGGAACAAGCCATTGCTCGACGCCAATGGCGGCATCCGTGCGCTTGCCGCCGAGATTGCCGAGGATGCCGCCGCGACCAAGCTGGTCAACGGGCTCGGACTGCGCGTCAATCTCGTTGCCGCGCCCTTCGAACAGCCGCTCGGCTTGCGCACATTTGGCGAAATCTGGTCGCGCCAGGCCCGCTGGGCACGCCTGCGTCGCGTCACCTTCCCACTGTTTTTCGCGCCCGAGATCCTGATCGGAGCGGCGCCGCCGCTGGTGCTTGCGCTGGTTGCGGCAGCAGGCGCCGGTTTCAGCCTGCCGGCTACCGCCATCGCCGTGCTGATAGTCGCCTATCTGCCGGAATGCGCTCTCGCCTCGGCCAAGGGCTGGCACCTGTCGCTGCGCATGATCCCGGCGATGGTTGCGCGGGACGTGATGCTTCCCGCCATCTGGGTGCGCGGCTGGCTCAGCGGTGCCGTCGACTGGCGCGGCAACACGATGACCATCCAAACCAGCGCCGTTGCGGAATTGGAAGAGACGCCGTCGGGCGCCTGACCGCGCCTGCTTTGCAGATCACAGCGCAGCAGTTCGGCGCGTATCCCTACCTGGCGGCTTTCAAGGCCTGCTCGATGTCTTCGAGCAGGTCGTCAGTGTCCTCCAGTCCGACGGACAGCCTGAGCGTGCCTGGCCCGATGCCAAGTTCGGCCCGCGCCTCGTCGCTCAGATTCTTGTGTGTCGTCGTCGCCGGATGGGTGATCAGGCTCTTGGCGTCACCGAGATTGTTGGAGATCAGCACGACATCGAGCGCGTTCTGGAAGGCGAAGGCCGCCTGCTTGCCTCCCTTGACGTCGAGGCAGATCAGCGTCGACCCGCCCGACATCTGCTTCTTGACGATCGCCGCCTGCGGGTGATCGGCGCGGCCGGGATAGATGACGCGGACAATTTCCGATCGCTCGGCGAGGAAGTCAGCGATCCGGCCGGCACTTTCCGTCTGCTGGCGAACGCGCAGCGGCAGCGTCTCCAGCCCCTTCAGCAGCGTCCAGGCATTGAAGGGCGAGAGGCTGGGACCGGTGTGGCGGAAGTAGTCGTGCAAATTCTCGTCGATCCACTTCTTGTCCGACAGGATGATGCCGCCGAGGCAGCGTCCCTGACCGTCGATGTGCTTGGTCGCCGAATAGACGACGATATGGGCGCCGAGTTGCAACGGCTTCTGCTGCAAGGGCGTGGCAAAGACGTTGTCGACGATCAGCCGCGCGCCGATCGAATCGGCAAGCGAGGCTACGGCTGCGATGTCGACGACCTCCAGCGTTGGATTGGTCGGGCTTTCAAGGAAGAACAACTTGGTGTTGGGCCTGACCGCCTTTTCCCAATTGGCGATGTCGGTGCCGTCGACCAGCGTCGCCTCGATGCCGTATTTCGGCGCCAGCGTCTCGACCACCCAGCGACAGGAGCCGAACAGCGCGCGCGCCGCCACGATGTGGTCGCCGGCCCGGGCACTGCACAGCAACGCCGCCGTCACCGCCGCCATGCCGGATGCGGTGGCGCGGGCATCTTCGGCACCTTCCAGCGCACACATGCGCTTCTCGAACATGTCGACCGTCGGGTTGGCATAGCGCGAATAGATGAAGCCCGGTTCCTCGCCCTTGAAGCGGGCTTCCGCCGCCTGCGCCGTGTCGTAGACATAGCCTTGCGTGAGATACATCGCCTCGGAGGTTTCGCCGAAGCCGGAACGCAGCGTTCCTGCATGCACGAGGGCGGTCTGAGGCTTCCAGTTGCGCGTTTTGCTCGTCATCACCTTGTTCCAAACACAAAAAATGGTCCAAACACAAAAAAACCGGCCGCGAAAGTCGCAACCGGTCGTACGGCCTTTCGGCCCGACGGTCCTTTAGCGACTTGTTTAACGTGGCTGCAAGCCGACCGGCCAAATCACCACGGGATAACGATCCTTTAGACCTGCACCGCGCTTGCGTCAATTGCCGGCATGATTAAGAGGTTTGTACCAGCGGGTTCCACGGCAAGAACCTGCGACAAGACGAGACCACGCCCGGCCTTCGAGCGGAGCCAGACTTTGCGGCAGACAGGCATTCTTCCGGATCAGGATATTTCCGCGCTGTACCAGTCTGGCGCGCTGAAGTCGCCGCGCGCGCTCGACGCCGACCAGGTCCAGCCGGCCAGCCTGGACCTCAGGCTTGGCGACAAGGCCTGGCGGGTGCGCGCCTCCTTCCTGCCCGGCCCCAACCACAGGGTTGCTGAAAAACTCGACCGCCTGAAGCTGCACGAAATCAATCTCACCGATGGTGCGGTGCTGGAGACGGGCTGCGTCTATATCGTGCCGCTGCTCGAGAGCCTGGCGCTTCCGGCAAACATTTCCGCCTCGGCCAACCCAAAAAGCTCGACCGGGCGGCTCGACATCTTCACCCGGGTGATGACCGATCGCGGCCACGAGTTCGACAAGATCGCTGCCGGCTACAACGGCCCGCTCTATCTCGAAGTCAGCCCGCGCACCTTTCCGATCGTCGTCCGCGCCGGCTCGCGGCTGTCGCAGATCCGGTTCCGCACCGGCAATGCGCTTTTGTCGGAAAGCGAGCTGCACGAATTGCACCGTGCCGAGACGCTCGTCGCCACCGAGCCGCCGAACATTTCCGGCGGCGGCATCGCACTGTCGATCGACCTCGATGGCGACAAGGACGGGCTGGTCGGCTACCGCGGCAAGCACCACACCGGCCTGGTCGATGTCGACAAGCGCGCCGCGCAGGATGTCGTCGATTTCTGGGACCCGCTCTACAAGAGCGGCGCCGGCGAACTGGTGCTCGATCCGGACGAATTTTATATCCTCGTCAGCCAGGAAGCGGTGCATGTGCCGCCGCTCTATGCCGCTGAGATGACGCCCTTCGATCCGCTGGTCGGCGAATTCCGCGTCCACTATGCCGGTTTCTTCGATCCGGGTTTCGGCCATTCGGCCTCGGGCGGCACCGGCAGCCGGGCCGTGCTCGAAGTGCGCAGCCACGAAGTGCCGTTCATCCTCGATCACGGCCAGATCGTCGGACGGCTGGTCTACGAGCACATGCTGAAGCGGCCGCAGGCGCTCTACGGCACAG
Source organism: Mesorhizobium sp. WSM4814 (assembly GCF_055811595.1). Taxonomy (NCBI): domain Bacteria; kingdom Pseudomonadati; phylum Pseudomonadota; class Alphaproteobacteria; order Hyphomicrobiales; family Phyllobacteriaceae; genus Mesorhizobium; species Mesorhizobium sp. WSM4814. The sequence continues at coordinate 95,739 of NZ_JBVVQT010000006.1, read as the reverse complement.
ATCTCGGCTCGAACTATCAGGCGCAGGGCCTGAAACTGTCCAAGCATTTTCGCGCCGCGCGCTGATCGCCCGCCATGATCAGACCATGCTTGCCTGACCTTACGGGTCGTGCTTGGCTGTCTTAGCCGTCAATACGGTTGGAACAAGGGGAACAAAAAATGCAGATTTCAAGATGGATCGCATCGGCAGCAACAGCCGCCATGCTGGCGATGTCAGTCGGGTCGCTGTCGGCGCAAGCACAGGAAAAGTTGAAGATCGCCACTGAAGGCGCCTATCCGCCGTTCAACACCATCACCGCGGATGGCAAGCTCGTCGGCTTCGACATCGACATCACCAATGCGCTTTGCGCTCAGATGAAGGTCGAATGCGAACTTGTCACGCAGGACTGGGACGGCATGATCCCGGCGCTCCAGGCCAAAAAATTCGACGCCATCATCGCATCCATGAGCATTACCGAGGAGCGCAAGAAGCAGGTCTCCTTCACCAACAAATACTATACGACGCCGCTTTCGCTGGTGGCCTTGAAGGACAGCGATATTGCCTCGACCGAACCGGCGGCACTCGCCGGCAAGACGGTCGGCGCCCAGGCTTCGACCACCCAGGCCGACTATGCCCAGGATGTCTATGGCAAGGCCGGCGCCGAGGCGAAGCTCTATCCAACCCAGGAGGAGGCGGTCGCCGACCTGGTGAACGGCCGTCTCGATGCTGTCCTTTCAGACAAATTCGTGCTGATGGACTGGATGAAGAAGTCGAGCGATGACTGCTGCAAGATGGTCGGCGACGTCAAGGGCACCGAGACCGAAGCCGGTATCGCCGTGCGCCAGGAAGACAATGCGCTGCGCGAAAAGCTCAACGCCGCAATCGACGCGATCGTCGCCGACGGCACCTACAAGAAGATCCAGGCCAAATATTTCGACTTCGATATTTATTGAGGCGTTGAAGCTGCGCGTTCTTCCTTCTCCCCTTGTGGGAGAAGGTGGCCGAGCGAAGCTCGGTCGGATGAGGGGTGTTCCAGGGAACACCAACGTCTCATTCCTTCCAGCACCCCTCATTCGTCTCGGCGCTGCGCGCCGATCCACCTTCTCCCACAAGGGGAGAAGGAAGAAGCCCACCTCACAGCGCCTTCACCGCCACCTTCACCGGCTGCTCGATTTCAAGCGGGTTGCGCAGCGGCAGGCCGAAATCCTTGGCCTCGATTTCGAAGACATCGCCGGCCTCGGTCCTGACGCCGTCGGCGAAGGACAGTGTCGCGGTGCCGAACATGTGCACATGCACGTCGCCCGGCTGGCGGAAGGCCGAATATTTGAAGTGGTGATGTTCGAGATTGGCGATGGTGTGCGACATGTTGGCCTCGCCCGACAGGAACGGTTTTTCCCACAGCAGCTGGCCGTCGCGGAGGATGCGCGAGGAACCTCTGACGTCGGACGGCAGCTCGCCGATCAGGATTTCCGGCCCGAACGAAGCGTTGCGCAGCTTGGAGTGCGCGAGGAAAAGATAGTTCACGCGCTCGGTGACGTGATCGGAAAATTCGTTTGACAGCGTGAAGCCGACGCGGAACGGGACGCCGTCGTCGCCGATGACATAGATGCCGGCGACTTCCGGCTCCTCGCCGGCATCCTCGGCGAAGGCGGGCGACAGAAGTGCCGCACCGGGCGCCACTGCCATGGTGCCGTTGCCCTTGTAGAACCATTCCGGCTGCACGCCGGTCTGGCCCTTGGCCGGCTTGCCGCCCTCCAGCCCCATGCGGAACATCTTCATCGAATCGGTGAGCTGCTCCTCGCCGTCGCTGCTGAGCTTCTTGTGCATGGAATCGCGGGTCGCGGCGGAGCCGAGATGTGTCAGCCCGGTGCCGGTGAGGTGGAGATGCGCCGGGTCGGGATGGTTGATCGGCGACAATAGCCGCCCCTTCTTGTAGGCGGCATCGAGGTCGACCGCTTCACCAAAACCCTTGCGCTCGATGAGGGCGACAAGCCCGGTGCCGGTGCGCGCGGCCTCCATCGCCAGCGAATAGACGCTGCGGGCGCCGTTGATGATTCTGGTCTTGCCGCCGTTGCGGGCGACGACGCGGATGGTTTCCGCCTCGTCGAGGATCTGGGAAATCAGCATGACGTACCCTCTCTCAATTGCCTTGGCCGGCCTGCCGGTCTGGCAAGCTTTTCCTGGCGCAGCTCGGACGGTGTCCGCGCCACGGGTGAAATTCTTCCTCCGGATTGCGCTCGCGGGCCCGGTCCCCTGGGGGGACTTCCTTGCGTCGCCCGGCAGCGCCGCGATGTGACCCGTGCCTCCTAAAAGCGCGCCGCGTTTGAAAACGGGCCCGCTTTAATCCTTGCTTTCATGCGTGCCGTTGTCCCAACACGCTGCACACGTTTGGCGACATGCATGAGTTCCCTCGCCTCAAGCCTTGTTCTTGTTGTAGACGTCGAAGACCACGGCGCCGAGCAGCACCAGGCCTTTGACCACCTGTTGCCAGTCGACATTGACGCCCATGATCGACATGCCGTTGTTCATGACGCCCATGATGAAACCGCCGACCACCGCGCCAACCACCTGACCGACGCCGCCCATCGCCGAAGCGCCGCCGATGAACACAGCGGCGATGACGTCGAGCTCGCTGCCGAGGCCGGCCGCCGGCACCGCCTGGCCAAGGCGCGCCGCAATAATCAGCCCGCCGAGCGCCGAGAGCACGCCCATATTGATGAACACCATCAGGGTCAGCCGCTCGGTCTTGATACCCGATAGCTGCGCCGCCTTGGCATTGCCGCCCATTGCGTAGATGCGGCGGCCCACCGTCATGCGTTTGGTGACGAAGACGAACAGCGCGATCAGCACGCCCATCACCACGAGAACGATTGGCAGACCCCTGTAGGTGGCGAATTGGTAAACCAGAAACAGCGCCAGGGCGCTGGTCACCAGGGTCTTGACGACGAACAGCGAGAACGGCTCGGCTTCGTAGCCATGCCGCTCGCGGCTGCGCCGTGCCCTGAGCCCGAAATAAGCATAGGCGACCACGGCAATGAGGCCGAGCACGATCGTCGTCATGTGCAGCGTCAGGCCGCTGCCGACGATTGTCTTGCCGGCGGCGTTCACCACCGGCGGGATCAGCGTCAATGAGCCGATCACGTCGGGAATGAAGCCGGAACTGAGCGCCTTGAAGCCGGCCGGAAGCGGGCCCACGGAAGACCCGCCACCCAGCAGCGCCTGGCAGATGCCGCGGAAGATCAGCATCCCCGCCAGCGTGACGATGAAGCTCGGTATTCGGTGATAGGCAATCCAGTAGCCCTGTGCCGCGCCGATGGCACCACCGACGATCAGGCAGATGATCGACACCACCAGCGGATTGCTGAACGGGCCGAGCGGCCAGATGACCATCATCATCGCCGCCAGCGCGCCGATGAAACCGGCGACGGAGCCGACGCTGAGATCGATATGGCCGGAGACGATCACCAGCAGCATGCCCAGCGCCATCACGATGATAAAACTGTTCTGCTGCACCAGGTTGCTCAAGTTCACCGGCTTGAACAGCGTTCCGGATGTCGTGTACTGGAAGAACACCATGATGGCGATAAGCGCCAAGATCAGGCCGTATTCGCGCAGGTTGGTGACCAGCGCCGAGACAGCAATGCGCGGCCCTTGCTGCACATCTTCGGCGACGCCGCTTTTCGGGACGGGACCGCTTTCGGTGCTCATGATGCTTTTCCTTCTCCGCGAACGATGGCGCGCATGATCTTTTCCTGGCTGGCATCGCTCGCCGCCATTTCGCCGACGATGCGTCCTTCGTTCATGACATAGATACGGTCGGTGATGCCGAGCAGTTCGGGCATCTCGGACGAGATGACGATGATCGCCTTACCCTCCGAGGCGAGACGCGCGATGATCGTGTAGATTTCATACTTGGCGCCAACGTCGATGCCGCGCGTCGGCTCGTCGAGGATCAGCACCTCCGGATTGGCGAACAGCCACTTCGACAGCACCACCTTCTGCTGATTGCCGCCCGATAGATTGCCGGTCATCTGATAAACGCTGGACGAGCGGATGTTGGTCTTGGCCTTGTAGTCGTTGGCGACGGCGAGCTCGCGCATGTCGTCGATCACGCTATGGCGCGACACGCCGGGAAGATTGGCCAGCGTGATGTTGTGCTTGATATGATCGATCAGGTTGAGACCGTAGGTCTTGCGGTCTTCGGTGACGTAAGCAATGCCGTGTTCGACTGCCTTGCTGACAGAGGAGACATCGATGGGCTTGCCCTTGAGCAGCACCTCGCCGGTGATGTGGCGGCCATAGGAGCGGCCGAACAGGCTCATCGCGAATTCGGTGCGTCCGGCGCCCATCAGCCCGGCGATACCCACCACCTCGCCCTTGCGGACGTCAAGATCGATACCCTTGATCACTTGCCGCTCGGCATGGATCGGATGATAGACCGACCAGTTCTTCACCTGCAGCACGACCTCACCGATGTCAGGCTCGCGCGACGGATAACGGTCGTCCAGCGAGCGGCCGACCATCGAGGTGATGATGCGGTCTTCCGAGATGTCCTTCTTCGCCAGCGTTTCGATCGTCCGCCCGTCGCGGATGATCGTGACCTTGTCGGCGACCCGGTTGATTTCGTTGAGCTTGTGCGAGATCAGGATCGAGGTGATGCCCTGCCGCTTGAATTCGAGCAGCAGGTCGAGCAGCGCCTGGCTGTCCTTTTCGGACAGGCTCGCCGTCGGCTCGTCGAGGATAAGCAACTGCACTTCCTTGCTGAGCGCCTTGGCGATCTCGACCAGTTGCTGCTTGCCGACGCCGATATTGGTAATCAGCGTCTTGGGGTCTTCCTTAAGGCCCACCTTCTTGAGCAGGGCGCTGGTGCGCGTCTCGTTGGCGTTCCAGTCGATGATGCCGTAGCTGGCGTGTTCGTTGCCGAGGAAGATGTTTTCGGCGATCGACAGCATCGGCACCAGTGCGAGTTCCTGGTGGATGATGACGATGCCGCGACGCTCGCTGTCGTGGATGCCCTTGAATTGGCACTCATCGCCGCGATAGACGATTTCGCCGTCATAGGTGCCGGCGGGATATACACCCGACAGCACCTTCATCAGTGTCGACTTGCCGGCGCCGTTCTCGCCGACAACGGCGTGGATCTCGCCTTCCTCGACGCTGAGGTTGACATTCGAAAGCGCCTTGACGCCGGGAAACGTCTTGGTGATGTCACGCATCTCCAAAATCGTCGAGGCCATCGGCAATACCACTCCTGCGAGGTCCGGAAACATACCGGGGTCGTTCACTGACGAAGCGGGGCCCTGCGTTGCGCAGGACCCCGGTTTCACGTCTGCGGTTACTTCAGTTCTTCGGCCTTGATGTAGCCGGAATCGACCACCAGGGCCTGGTAGTTCGACTTGTCGACCTCATGCGGCGTCAGCAGGATCGAGGGGACGACCTTGACGTCGTTGTTGTAGGTCTTGGTGTCGAGGCCCTCCGGCTTGCCGCCCGAGAGCACCTTGTCGACGAGCTCGACCGTCGCCTTGGCGAGTTCGCGGGTGTCCTTGAACACGGTCGAGTACTGCTCGCCGGCGATGATCGCCTTGACCGAAGCGGTTTCGGCATCCTGGCCGGTGACGATTGGCCATGGCTGATCGGCCGTGCCGTAACCAACGGCGCGCAGCGAGGCGATGATGCCGCGCGACAGGCCGTCATATGGCGAGAGCACGCCATCGACGCGGCTGCCATCCGAGTAGTGGGCGGAGAGCAGATTGTCCATGCGGGCCTGGGCGGTGGCTGCCAGCCAGCGGAGCGTGCCGACCTTGTCCATGCCCATCTGGCCGGACTTCACGACGAGGGTCTTGTCGTCGATCAGCGGCTGCAGAACGGACATGGCGCCGTCGTAGAAGAAGAAGGCGTTGTTGTCGTCGGGCGAGCCGCCGAACAGTTCGACGTTGAACGGACCCTTGTTCTCGGGATAGCCGAGGCCCTTGAGCAGCGATTTCGCCTGGATGACGCCGACGCCGAAATTGTCGAACGTGGTGTAGTAGTCGACATTCGGGGTTTTCTTGATCAGCCGGTCATAGGCGACGACGACGACGCCGGCGTCAGCCGCCTTCTGCAGCGCGTCCGACAAGGTGGTGCCGTCGATCGAGGCGATGATCAGTGCCTTTGGGCCCTTGGTGATTTCGTTTTCGAGCTGGCTGAGCTGATTGGGGATATCGTCCTGCGCATATTGCAGGTCGACAGTGTAGCCCAGAGCCTCGAGCTGGGACTTGACGGCGTCGCCGTCGTTGATCCAGCGCTGCGAGGTCTTGGTCGGCATCAGCACGCCGATGAGGCCTTCGCCTGCCTGCGCCGGGACCGACATGGCCGCGATGCCAAGGGCCGCGACGGCGGCCAGTGTCTTGATGATCTTCACATTAACTCTCCCTGGTTGATGGACGCGCACCCTGGGTTTCGTGGGCCGCGCGATCGTGCAGGAGCGCCAAAACGCGCCGCTGCCGCCATATCGATCTCCGGTATCCTCCCAATCGGCCCTGAGACTCTGGTTCCGGTCGATGCGATTTTTCTCGCTGGCGACGGTCAGGTTTCAGGACGCGCAAAGGTGTGGCGCTTTGCCATAACTGTCAAATGCGATCTTTGGTAGTTGCTATACCCAAACTGGTATACTGAAAGTGGCCAAAAGAATTGAAAGTAGCCAAAAAGATCGGGCCGGGATTGCCGGCCGGCCACCAGCGAGGAGCAAACGGACATCATGGCGGCGCTCCGGGATTTTCACGGACTTTCAGAGGGTTATGGGGAACGTCCCGGCAAGAGTGAGACCTTGCTGCGCAGCGGCCTCAGTCTGCGCCACATGCGCATGATCGCAGCCCTCGACGACCATGGCCGGGTCAGCGCGGCAGCCCAGGTCATGAACATCTCCCAGCCCGCCGCCTCGCGCATGATCGCCGAGATGGAGGCGGTGCTCGACGTCAAGCTGTGCGAGAGGCTGCCGCGCGGCATCACGCTGACGCCCTATGGCAAGGCGTTGGCGAGGCGCGCACGTTCGATCCTGCTCGAGATGCGCGAGGTCGACCGCGAGATATCCGAGCTCAAGGCGGGCAAGGGCGGCTCGGTGTTCCTGGGCGCGGTGACGGCCCCTGCAATCGAGCTCGCCGTGCCGGCGATCCGCGAGATCCGGCGCATCTATCCGCGTATCGAGATCACCATGCAGGTCGAGACCTCCAATGTGCTGGCGCGCGAACTGATCGCCACACGTCACGATTTCATCATCGCGCGCATCCCCGAGGACCTCAATCCGCGGCTGTTCGAGGCCCGCGTCATCGGCGTCGAGAAAGCCTGCCTCATCGTGCGCCGCGGCCACCCGCTGGCCAAGGGCAAGGCGGTGCGGCTGGAGGAGACCGCCGCCTATGACTGGGTTTTCCAGTCGGGCGGCTCGCCGCTGCGCCAGGCGATGGAGAGCAATTTCCTGAACCGCAACATCGCGCTGCCGGACCGCATCCTCAACACCAGCTCGCTGCTGCTCACCCTGGTCATGGTCGCGCAGTCGGACGCCATCGCGCCGGTGTCGATCCAGGTGGCGAAGTTCATCCAGAACCCCGAGGGGCTGGCCGGCGCCATCGACGTCGTCCAGACCGAATTCGACATCGAGGTCAGGCCATACAGTCTGATCACCGTAAAAAATCGCGTGCTTTCGCCGGCGGCCAAGATGCTGCACGACTTCATTTTGCGAGAAGTGGGCTGACGGCGTTAAATCAAGCAATCCTGCCAATCCACTCTTCGGCCATGTCGCTTCAATCAGAATATCGCTCGAGCGAAGGAACCACACAGGGCCGTGCCGCGTCATAGAAGCGGGGTCCTGTGCAGGATCCAGGGAGGCTATCGATGATCAGGCTTCTCCTCGTCTTCGCCGCGTTGCTTGCCGTCGCATGCGGCGGGGCGCGTTCGGCCAGGCTGGACCTGGCGACCGTCAATCAGGCCCAATTCACCGCTGGCGAACCGAAGGAGGTCGATCCGACGGTGCTCAAGGCGCAGATTCTTTTGGATCGCGCCCGCTTCTCGCCGGGGCTGATCGACGGTCGCCTTTCAGAGAACTTTGCCAAGGCACTCGGCGCCTTTCAGCAGGCGAACGGACTCCGATCCGATGGCAAGCTCACTGCGGAGACCTGGAGCAAGCTCACGGCGACCTCCGCCGACCCGGTGCTGGTCACCTATGAGGTGACGCGCAAGGATTTGCGCGGACCCTTCACCAGGCCTATTCCGGCTCGCATGGAGAGGATGGCCCGTCTGCGGCGGCTCGCCTATCGCAACGCGTTGGAGAAGCTGGCGGAGCGCTTCCATGTCAGCGAAAAGTTGCTCAGGATGCTCAATCCGGGCGCCGGCTTCAGGAAGCCCGGCAAGACCTTGATCGTGCCTGATGTTGGCCGCGGCGATCCTCCCGCCGGCGTAGCCGGCATCGAGGTCGACAAGGGCGCTCGCCTGGTGCGCGTGCTCGATGCTTCCGGCAAATGGCTCGCAGTCTACCCCGCCTCGATCGGCAGCGATGAGAAGCCGGCGCCAAGCGGCACGGCGCAGGTCAAGCGCGTGGTGCGCAATCCGACCTATCACTACGATCCGGATTTTGCCTTCAAGGGAGTCAAGACCAAGCGTCCCTTCACCATCGCTGCCGGGCCGAACAATCCCGTGGGATCGGTGTGGATCGATCTCTCCATCGAAAGCTACGGCATCCACGGCTCGCCCGAACCTGGCAAGATCGGCACAACCTTCTCGCATGGCTGCATCCGATTGACCAACTGGGATGTCGAAGATCTCGGCTCCATCGTGCAGCCGGGCACGAAGGTCGAGTTCAAGGACGAGACCGCCCGCGCCGTCGACGAGCTTGCCCCGTAGCAAAGCGGACTGGCCCGCCACCTGCTCTCGCAAGGCCCGGGCGCGCGCCGGAGACGATGCCGGATGACGTCCTATGGACCTGGCCTTCAGGCCGGTGGCGAGCTTCGAGGTGGCTGAAGACCCGTCCGACGACCCCGGCAAACGATCGCGAATGGCTTCCTCAGTTCTGTTTGCGGTCGATTCCACAACTTTGCCGACCTTGCCTGCTAGGGTGCCTGCATCTCCACCCGAGCCTTGCCGGTCGGCCTCTTCCTTGACCGTTTCGTAGGCCTCGGAAGGCTCATGGTCGGACTGCATAATGACGCGCCACGCCTAGCTCTCATTAAGGTCAAAGCTCACCGGAAGGTTGTAGTCTATTGCACGATTGGCAATCATGTTCGCCAGGTCGGAATCTGAGACCGAACATGCCGGTACGATCTGTTTGAGCGCCTTTACGGCGAGCCCCGTCGATATGAAACTATGGCGCCGCCTCCGACTATTTACATACTGTTCGATGAGATTTTCGAGCTCACGCATGTGCAATCCTTCTTTGACGTCAACTGTGCCAATTGAAGCCAGCCGTAATCGATCCGGAGCGAGGGCTCATTCACATTGTTTATTTGACGAGAAATCTTGATGCCGCATCAGTGCGCCGACGCGTCTTGGCCGAGGGCGGTCACCGTGGCTCATGGAAGAGATTTAGGTAAGTCGTATCAAAGTCGGCCAGTAAGGCCAATCGCTGGAAATCAAGGATAACAATCCTGCGGTCTTTCCAGATAACCAGGTCCTTCGCTCGAAGCTCCTGCAGTGTCCGATTCACGTGAACTACAGATAGACCAAGCACGTCCCCCATTTCCGCTTGCGTCAGTGGAATAGCGAACTTCTGGTCAGAGGCCAATCCGACTATCTCTAATCGGACATACAACTCGCAAATTATATGTGCGAGATGCTGTTTGGCGGAGCGACGCCCGAGGCAGGTTATCCAGGTCCTTTGGATCGAGGCGTCGATAGTCGTCGAAAGCCAGAGCATCCGGGTGAGATGTGGACTTCCACCCATTGCTGTAAGCAGGTCTTTGTGTCGAATGAAAACTACATCGCACGAACCCAGCGCGCTCACGCTGTGATCCATCACTTTTAGCAGTAAACTATGCAGATCGACAAAGTCTCCCGGCACGTGAATTGCCGTTATTTGACGCTTTCCTTCCCGAATAGCCTGGTTTCGAACTGCGAACCCATTCGCGACAAGGCAGCTTTCGGTGGGGCGGGATCCCTCCCTGACGATCTCCTCATCGGGTCCGAAAGTTACCGGCCGAACCGGAAGAGCCTCAATGAGCGCGATCTCGTCTGGCGGCAGGGTGTCGCGGCGGTCGAGCATGTGAACCAGGAGGTCTTTGCCGAACATCGCGGTGCCTTTTGAGCAGATCAGGCATCGAGTTCCAGCGGCTCGTGCCAATTGACATGCCGCAGGTCCCGAGCATCTACGACTTGGCCTGTCGGACACAGATAGAAAAGGTCGCTCTCATGTTCGACTTCTTGGCTATGTCGCTTGCCGGTCATGGGCGGCCCTGGTTGTGAAACGTTCGGTCGTCGTTCGAGATCCGTTCTTGTGTGGTCACGGCGTTTCCGAGCTTCCGAGCCTCCCGATACAGGGTCTCGCGATCATTGCCGTGCTTGCCAAAAAGCTCGCGGATCTGCGGTATTGAGAGGCCGAACTTGGTAGCGAAATAGCGGAATTCATAGTCTTGGTCGCGCGCGACGCGGTTTCCCTCGCCAGAACCTCTATTGCCCTTGTCGTCGGCCATTATGGTTCCTCCCTGGCTGGCCTTCAGATCAACCGCAACGCGGATCGGCATCTTTTGTTGCCGCCTCTTATTAGAATCACGTTATGTTCTGTTCAGCTGATATAGGCCGCTCACCTAGACCTGATGATGTGATCCTGTGAGGTGCGGCGCCGGCCGGCCCGACTGGGTAAGCTGGAGCGGGTAGCGGGAATCGAACCCGCGCGTTCAGCTTGGGAAGCTGACAGGCTACCATTACATCATACCCGCGCAGCAGCCTCGTTACCACGCAAGCCGGCATTCGGGCAATCGTTATGCGTGCACTCGTGTGCACTCATGCCTTGCCAGCCGCCAGACTGTTATTCCGTCGTGGCAACGGCATCGTCTGAGGCAAAGGCCGGCCAGTATTTCGAAATTGCCAGCGTGGCCCCGACGGTAGAAAAATGGCCGTAGTCGAAATAGAGGAACTGGCCTGCGTCGGCGTAGGAGCAGCGTCCGGCGCTGCAGAGGAAATTCAGCGGATCGATGAAGGTGGCGCCTTTGGTAAATGCGCGCACACGGTTGTTGATGTCGGAATCCATGGCCATTGGCCACGATGTATCATCAAGATTTTCGCGCTTTGCGAAGAACGCGATTTTCCGAACATCGGTTATGAACTGTGGAGACTGGCCGATGACAAACACGCGTACACCCAGACCACGAAGCGTATCGATCGTTTGCTGGAGACCGTCGAAACTTCTGGCCTCATAATCGGTCCACCGACCGCTGAGTACAACCGTCTTGATGCCAGCGTCCTGAATAATCTTCAGGGCTTGCTGATTGAACCGCATGCAATCCGGGCGTCCATAGGAGAAGTAGGAGAGAATCGGGGGACAGCCCGCGTAGGTGTATTCGACGATATTGGCCCGGAGTTGATTTATGTTGGCGTCCAGGCCTGGAACATAGTGGGCGGCGAACGAGTCACCCCACAACAAAACTGTTGTAGGGAAGCCGCGTGTGCGCGTGCAATCCTCGATATTCCAGTTTTCGATTCGGCTGCCGCCCTCGTTGAAACAGGTGCCATTGCCCCAGTCCCCGACAGGAATCCGCTGTTGGACATAGTCTGGAAAGCGTTGCGGAAAGCCGTTGCCGAGCGCCCCGGCCGCCCCGCCAAGGCAAAGAACAGCGATTGCGCCCGCTGAAAAGGCGAAGATGGGCGCTGGGGCGGTGAAGCTCCTTTTCTGCCGAAACGGCTGCTCGACGTACTTCCAGGAAAACGCAGCCAGCGCGAGGCTTGCTACCGTCAACGCAACGGTCATCGAGGGGTCGAATTCTTCCAGTGAGAAATAGTGCGCAAACGCATTGATCGGCCAGTGGACAAGATACAGCGAATAGGAGATGAGGCCGATCCAGACTAGCGGTCGGACTTCGAGCAGGCGGGTAATGATCGTCGAGGGGCTGTTTTGGCCGACATAGATAAGCAGGACCGTTCCGACGCAAGGATACAAGGCGTTGTAGCCCGGGAACGGATCGCTCTCCGAAATCGTGAAGAACCCGATGGCAAGAAGGCCAAATCCGGCCAACCCGAGCAGTTCCATAACAAACCGGCTGCTCAGGGGCGGGGGGCGTTTCAGCATGAGCACGGCGCCCAGCATGAGCTCCCAGATCCGTGTCGGCAGCAGGTAGAATCCCGCGTTTGGCGCCAGCCACGTCGCCATGACCGCCAGCACGAAGCTGCCGAGGATGATCGGCAGGAGTATCGTCAGCCAGCGTTTGCCAAAATAGCGATAGATCAGGAACATCAGGATCGGGGCAAAGATATAGTACTGCTCCTCGACCGAAAGCGACCACGTATGCAACAGCGGTCGGAGCTCAGCATCGATCGAGAAGTAATTTGACGTTTTCCAGAAATAGATGTTCGACCAGAAAGTCGAAGCCGCTATGACGCTGAGACTGAATTCATGCAGATCCGACGGTAGAAGAATGAACAAGGCCGCAATACAGGTGAGAAGCGTGACAAAGATCAGCGCCGGCAGGATGCGCCGGGCGCGGCGCCAGTAAAAGCTGACGATCGAAAACTGGCCGCGTTCAAGGTCGTCCAGCAGGCTTCCGGTGATCAGATAGCCAGATATGACGAAGAAGATATCGACGCCGGTAAAGCCGCCTGGAATTGCCGAGATGCCGAAATGGAAGAGTACGACCGGCAGTACCGCAACGGCCCGAAGACCATCGATATCGCGCCTGTACTTCATTCAAGAAGCCCTGTGTTCGCAAGTCACGGTGAGGCAGCGCAGTCCGTCCATCACCGGGCGATGAGTCTGGCAGTTCGATATCAACTGGTTACCCTCTGTCGCCCAATTTTGCTGCACTGCAACATAAGTGTCAAGAGCACAATTCGGCAAAGCGCCGACGGGAGCAACTGAGCGATCGCCTTGATGCCGGGCGGCCAAGTGCGTATTTCTGGAGTTGTGCCCGAATCGGGGCAACCGAATCTGGAGACACGCCTTGTCCGCACTGACGCGCTTTCTCGGCGACACGCCGCTCCGGGTGCTCCTGAAGCTGCTGGTGCTGTCGTTCCTCGTCGGCCTTGTCATGAACGCTTTCGGCTGGTCGCCGATGGATGTGCTCTACGGCATCCGCAATGTCTTCGTCGATCTCTGGAACCTCGGCTTCCGCGCTATTGACCGTTTCCTCGGCTACATCCTTCTCGGCGCGGCGATCGTCATTCCAGCCTTCATCCTGCTCAGGATCGCCAACTACCGGAAATAGAGCAGACGCCGAACCGAAGGTTAGCGTGCGATAGCGGAAGCCGGTTCGAGGCCAAAACCGTAAGGCGGTTAGGCGAAGCCTGAGGCCGTTTCGAACAGGATCGCGTGGCGCGCGGCCAAAGCCGCCACGTCAGTCGAATAGCCGCCGCCGATAACGCCGCAGACCGGGATGCCGAGCGCGCGGAAATGACGGATCACCATGTCGTCGCGCGCACGCAGCCCGTCGTTCGACAGCGACAACCTGCCGAGCCGGTCCTCGGCATGAACGTCGACCCCGGCATTGTAGAAAACGATGTCCCAGCGCGCCCTGGCGGTGAGTTCCGGCAGGATGCCGCCCAACCTTTCGAGATAGGCCGCATCGCCGATGCCGTCGGGCAGGGCGATATCGAGGTCGGAAGCGATCTTGCGCGTCGGATAGTTACGATCGCCATGCATGGAAAAGGTGAAAACGCGCCGTTCAGCGCCCAAAATGTCGGCCGTGCCGTCACCCTGATGCACGTCGAGATCGACGATCAGGATATTGTCGGCGACGGCTTCGGCAAGCAGCACCAGTGAAGCCACCGCAACATCATTGAAGGTGCAGAAGCCGGCGCCTTGCGCGCGCCGCGCATGATGGCTGCCGCCGGCGGTATTGCAGGCGATGCCGTTCAGCAACGCCAGCCGCGCCGCCAGCACGGTGCCACCCGTTGCGAGCTGCGCCCTGAGCGAGACGCGCGGGCCTACCGGAAAGCCGATCTCGCGCTCGATTTTTTCTGGCACTTCGCAGGCCAGCACCTGGTCGACATAGCCGGCGGCATGGGCAAGCTTCAGCCATGATGCCGGCGCCGGCTCGGGCATGTTGAGCGCGGCGTGGCCGGCCAGTCCGCGCGCGCCCAAGGCTTCCATCAGCAGCTTGTATTTGCTCATCGGAAAACGATGATTGACGGCAAAACCGGCGTCGTAGTCGGGATGATGAACGATCTGCAGGGGCATGAGCGGCAGGTGCTTTTTAGGGCGACTTCGGGTTAGAGCGGCTTGGACGCCCATCGCTCGAGACTGGTATCGCGCAACTCGCGCAGTGATTTGAGCCGTTGCATGTCGGCGAACCGGGCCATGCCGGCAAGAATGCGGCCCGGCAGTGCCGGCCCGGCATAGATCATGCCGGTATAGAGCTGGACGAGATCGGCGCCGGCGCGGATCTTTTCGAGCGCCGTCTCGGCGGAATCGACGCCGCCGACGCCGATGATGGCGGGGTCCGGGCCAAGCAGTTTGCGCATCTTTGCCAGCACGATCGTCGAGCGCTCGAACAGCGGTTTTCCCGAAAGCCCGCCGGTCTCGCCGGCAAGATCGGCGCTGCGCAGCCGCGGCCGCGCGATGGTGGTGTTGGAGACGATGACGCCGTCTATTGCTTTCTCGGCGACCTCGGCGGCGATGTCCTCCAGTTCGGCCTCGACCAGATCCGGCGCGATCTTCAGAAAGATGACCGGCTGCGCGGCCGCTGCCGCACGTGCGGCCACGACGCGCGACAGCAACTCGCCAAGCTGTTCACGCGCCTGCATGTTGCGCAGGCCCGGCGTGTTCGGCGAGGAGATGTTGATCGTCAGATAGCTGGCGTAGGGCGCAAACCTGGCAACGCCGCGTTCAAAGTCACCGACGCGGTCTGTGCTGTCCTTGTTGGCGCCGATATTGACGCCGACGATGCCGGCGCGGCGCTTGCGGGCGGCAAGCCGTTGTTCGGCGGCCGCGTGACCCTCGTTGTTGAAGCCCAGCCGGTTGATCACCGCGTCGTCTGATGTCAGCCGGAAAATGCGCGGCTTCGGGTTGCCGGCCTGCGGCAGCGGCGTGATCGTGCCGACCTCGGCAAAGCCGAAGCCAAGGCCAAGCAGCGCATCGGGAACCTCGGCGTTCTTGTCGTAGCCGGCGGCCATGCCGAGCGGATTGGGGAAATCGATGCCGCAGACGCTGACTTTCAGCCTGTCGTCGCGCACGGGTCTCCCGCCTATCGGCAGCCCGCATTTCAGCGCCGCGATCGACAGGCCGTGGGCGGCTTCTGGATCGAATGCGAACAGGAACCTCTGGCCGAGCCGGTCGAGCACGCTCATTCGGCCTCCAGCGTCGGGAATTGGTGCAGGCCATCGGTGCCGAGCGGCAATGGTTGCACCCAGACGACGGCGTTGAGGTCGAGCGGGCCGTAAAGATGCGGGAACAGCGCACCACCGCGCGAGACCTCGTATTTCAGCGCATCACCCAGTCTGGCGCCATCGACGGCGACCAGCAGCAGCCCGGTCCGGCCGGCAAAGTGTTTTGCCGCGGTTTCCCTAGCCTGGCCGGCGGTGGAAAAATGAATGAAGCCGTCGGCGACATCGATCGGCGCGCCGGTGAAGCGGCGATTTCTTTCGGCCTCGCGCCACAGCGGTTCAGGTACTATCTTGTAGATAAGCTGAGACATGGTTGCGCTATAGTCCGAACCAATCGTACGGGGAAGAGGCAAGCAGGTTCCGGAAAAGTGTCACACGGTTTTCCGACAGGAACCTGCGTCAAGGTAAAGGCCAGGGTTCTTCCCCATTTCCGGCGCAAACATGCGATAAGATTGCGCTTACTGGCCTATGGAGGACAAACAATATGCGTCCGCAGCACGTCTTGATCCCTGCAGCCCTCGTCTCGCTCGTCGCGGCATCAGCCTTTTCCGAGGAAGCCGACCGCTACCGGTTGGAAAAGTCGGCCACCGGCTATGTCCGCATGGACACGCAGACCGGTGCGATGTCGATCTGTGAGGAGCGTTCCGGCCAGCTCGTCTGCAAGATGGCGGCCGATGAACGCGCCGCCTTCCAGGACGAGATCGACCGGCTGCAAAATTCGGTGAAGGCGCTCGACCAGCGCGTCGTCAAGCTCGAGAACTCGCTTGCCGCCCGCTTTGAGTCGACATTGCCCAGCGAGGAGGATTTCAACAAGACGATGAGCTACATGGAGCGCTTCCTGCGCGGCTTCATGGGCATCGTCAAGGACATGGAAAAGGACAGCGGCGAGGATGGCGCCAAGCCCAATTCGCAAAAAACCTGAGCACCGTTCACCGGGGAAGCCCGGCGCACCGGCTTGCCGCTTGAAAACGGCTGATATCGCCGCATAATCGTTCGACTGATCCCGCAAGAAGCAGACAATCACCAATGGGATTCGGGGAGGGCCATGTGCCGTCAGGCTATACTTTCGTCATCGCTGACGATCATCCGCTTTTTCGCGGCGCGCTGAGAGAGGCGCTTGCCGGCATCGGCGACGTCGCCGGCATTCATGAGGCCGGCGATTTCGAAAGCGCCAAGGCGCTGGTCGTGGCCAATGAGGACGTCGATCTGGTGCTGCTCGACCTGTCGATGCCGGGCGCGAGCGGCCTTTCCGGCCTGATCTCGCTGCGCGGCATCCATCCGACAGTGCCGCTGGTGGTGGTGTCGGCGCATGACGATCCGGTGACCATCCGGCGCGCGCTCGACCTTGGCGCTTCGGGTTTCATCTCCAAATCGGCCAGCATGGACGAGATCCGCAGCGCCGTGCAGTCGGTGCTTGCCGGCGACATCGCTGCGCCCACCGGCATCGATCTCGGCGTCGAGCGCGATCCCGAGATATCCGATCTGATCAAGCGGCTGCAGACGCTGACGCCGCAGCAGACGCGCGTGCTCGGCATGCTGGCCGAAGGTCTGCTCAACAAGCAGATCGCCTACGAGCTCGGTGTCTCCGAAGCGACGATCAAGGCGCATGTCTCGGCCATTCTGCAGAAGCTTGGCGTCGACAGCCGCACCCAGGCGGTGATCCTGCTGTCCAAGATCGGCAGCGACCCGCTGGCGGCGGCCGGCTGACCTCCGGCGCTACTCGGCTGCCGACGCCAGCGGTCTGACCCTCGCCATCATCGAGCGCAGCACCGCTGGTTTGAGCGGCTTGTTGATCACCGGCACGTCGAGCCTGCCGGCGCTGGCGCGCACCTCGCTCGAGCGGTCGGCGGTGACCAGCACCGCCGGCATGTCATGGCCATGGATAGCGCGCAGTTTGGCGATGGCGTCAAGGCCGGTCTCGCCGTCGAGATGATAGTCGGCAAGCACGATGTCGGGCCGACGCATGCCGGACCCCTCCAGATCCCTCGAGCCGGCAAACGTGTCGACGCTGCAGCCCCAGCCTTCGAGCAGCAGCCGCATGCCGTCGAGGATGCGGGCGTCGTTGTCGATGCAGAGCACGCGGAGCCCGGCAAGCGAAGCAGCCGTGCGGACCGGCGCCTTGGCCTCGATCTCGCGCCGCGGCTCCTGCACTGCCGCGACCGGCAGGACGACGGAAAAGCGTGTGCCCTTGCTCGGGCTTGAAAATATCTGGAGTTCGAGGCGCAAGACACGAGCGATGCGGTCGACGATCGAAAGGCCGAGCCCCAGGCCTTCGGCTTCGCGGGCGCCCTCATCGAGCCGGGTGAATTCGTGAAAGACCGTGTTCAGCTTGTCGGCGGCAATGCCGATGCCGGTGTCGATCACCTGTATCTCGGCCAGTTCGCCGCGCCGCCGCACGCCGACCAGGATGCGGCCATGGCGGGTGTATTTGATGGCATTGGATACGAGGTTCTGGATCAGGCGGCGCAACAGATTGCGGTCAGTCGTCACGCTGAGCGACGATGGCATGATCGTCAGGCTGAGTTTCTTCTCGGCGGCAAGCGGCTGAAAGTCGTTGCCGATCTGGCGCAGCAGTCCGTCCAGGCTGAAGGCCGTGTCGTCCGGTTTCATCGCGCCGGCGTCGAGACGGGAAATGTCGAGGACTGCGCCGAGAATGGTCTCGACCGATTCCAGCGAGGATTCGATGTTGATCGCGGCCTTGCCCGCAGGTCCCTTGCCGGCCTTTTCGATCAGCGACGAGCAATAGAGACGAGCAGCGTTCAGCGGTTGCAGGATGTCATGGCCGGCGGCAGCGAGGAAGCGGGTCTTGCCGAGATTGGCCTCCTCCGCCAGCATCTGCGCCTGTGCCAGCTCCTCGTTGACGCGGGTCAGTTCGACGGTGCGGTTCTTGACGCGCTGTTCGAGCGTTTCATTGGCGCGCTTCAGCGCCAGGTCCTGCTCGACGCGCCCGGAAATGTCGGCATAGGTGGCAACGATGCCGCCATCCGGCATCGGGTTGGAGCGCAATTCCAGGATGCGGCCGCTGGTCTTCAGCTCCATCTGCCAGGGGCTGACGAAGCTGGTGAGGCGGTTGAGCATCGCCACCCGCTGGTCGGCCGGAATATCGCCGCGCTCGGCAAGGTGGCGCAGGATGCGATCGAGCGAGACGCCGACCTGGCCCATCTCGTCGGGCAGGTCGAACAGCGCCCGATATTGGCGGTTCCAGCAGATCAGCCGGAAATCCCTGTCGAAGACGGTGATGCCCTGTCCCATCTGGTCGAGCGCGATCTGCAGCAGGTCGCGGTTGTGCTGCAGCGCTTCGGTGGCGTCGTCGAGCAGGCGAAAGGCGTCCTTCGCCTCTCGATCATTGCGGCGCAGCAGCAGCGACAGGATGAGCCGCGCCGAAGAGGAGCCGACGGCACTTGCCAGAAGCTGCTCGGAGAAACGGATGACGTCCATGCTGGCCTGCTCGTTGCCGTGCAGCGAAGCGCCGTTGCTCTTTTCGAACGACTGAAACGACCGTTCAGTGCGTTCGACGCCGAGATAGCGCGCGATGGTGTCCTTGAGGTCGTTGACGGTGACGGTGGTGCGGAAGCGGCGCAGGCTCGGCATCGGGCTCGCCTCGCGCGGCACGAAAATCGACGCCTGGATGCGCTCCAGCGGCACCGACGCGCGCGACAGCGAGCCTAGCACGAAGAACAGAGTGTTGACCGACAGGCTCCACAGGACACCGTGGTTCAGCGGCTCGGCGACGGTGCCGAACAATGCTTGCGGCCGCAACGCTTCGAAACCGAACAGGCCGTGGACGACGATGCCGGTATCGGACGCGGCGAGCGAAGGAAGCAGCAGCGTATAGCTCCAGACGACGATGCCGGCGACCATGCCGAGCGCCGCCCCCCTGCCGTTGGCGCCGCGCCAGATCAGCCCGCCGACCAAGGCCGGCGCGAACTGCGCGATCGCGGCGAACGACATCAGGCCGATCGAGGAGAGCCGCGCGCTGTTGGTGCTCTCGCGATAGTAGAGGAAGGCGACGAACAGCATGATGAAGATCGCCGCCCGTCGCACGTTGAGGATGAGCGCTGACCAGTCCTCGTTCTCGGATGTCGTGGTCTTGAGCAGGCGACGCACAAACAGTGGAATGACGAGATCGTTGGAGATCATGATCGACAGCGCGACGCTTTCGACGATCACCATCGCGGTCGCCGCCGACAGGCCGCCGATGAACGCCGCCATAGCCAACACATCGTGACCGCTGAGCAGCGGCAGCGACAGGACATAGAGGTCGCTGCTGGTCCTGGTGCCGACCAGCGCCAGGCCGGCGAGCGCGATCGGCAGCACGAAAAGGTTGATCGCCACCAGATAGAGCGGAAACACCCATGTCGCGGTGCGCAGTTCGGCCTCGCTGCGGTTCTCGACGATGGTGACATAGAACTGGCGCGGCAGCATGATGATGGCGAAACCGCTCAAACACGTCAGCACCAGCCAGGTTGCGAGCGAGGTGCTGTAGCTCATCGCTTGCTGAACTTGCGAATTCTCGGCGAGCTTGTCGACCATATCGCCCGGGCCGCCGAAGATCAGGAAGGTCACCATCAGGCCGATCGCCAGGAAGGCGGCGAGCTTGACCACAGTTTCGACCGCTACCGCCAGCACCAGCCCGTCCTGGTGTTCGGTGGCGTCGGCGTGGCGCGTGCCGAACAGCACCGCAAATAGCGCAAGCAGCATGGCGACGACCAGCGAGATGTCGCTGACGAATGGATCGAACGAAGGCGGCGAGCCGGTATAATGCTCGACCATCAGGCTGACCGAGCCGGAAATCGCCTTCAACTGCAGTGCCATGTAAGGCACCGCGCCGATCGTCGCGATCAGCGTGGCGATCGCTGCCACGGCAAAACTCTTGCCGTAGCGGGCGCCGAGGAAGTCGGCGATCGAAGTGATCTTCTCTGTCTTGGCCAGCCTGACGATGCGCCGAAGCAGCGGAAAGCCGAACACGAACACCAGCACCGGGCCGATATAGATGCCGAGGAATTCGAGGCCGCGCTCGGAGGAAAGGCCGACCGAACCGAAGAAGGTCCAGGAGGTGCAGTAGATCGCCAGGCTGAGCGCATAGATGAAGGGCCGGGCTCGGTCAGGCCCGGATGTCGTCGAGCGTTGGTCGCCGAGGCTGGCGATGACGAACAGCAACGTCACATAGGCGATCGCGATGATGACGATGAACCAGCCCTGCACGGCCCAAAAATCCTCCCTTGCCGGTTTTTGCATCCGGCCTGCTGAGACGCAATCACAGCTTGGCGATCAAGTCCATCGCGGCTTTCGGCGCAGGATGGCTGCGGCTTCGGGAAATTTTGGCCGGAACCGGTCTTTTGCCGATGCTGCAACCGTAGGTTTTTGCTATTGTGCCAGTGGGGGGAATGAAGCGGGGCCGAACGAAGCGGGCAGAGGCGGCGGCCTGGCCCGTCAGGAGAAGGAGGGTCGGATGCTGAAAGAATTCCAGGAATTCATTTCCAGGGGCAATGTCATGGACCTGGCCGTCGGCGTCATCATCGGCGCCGCCTTCGGCAAGATCGTCGATTCCCTAGTCAACGACATCATCATGCCGATAATCGGGGCGATTTTCGGCGGACTCGACTTCAACAATTATTTCCTGCCCTTGTCCTCAGCGGTCAACGCCACATCGCTGGCGGAAGCCAAGAGGCAGGGCGCAGTCTTCGCCTATGGCAGTTTCATCACCGTGGCGCTGAACTTCATCATCCTCGCCTTCATCATCTTCCTGATGATCAAAGCGGTGAACGATCTGCGCAGGCGGCTGGAGCGTGAGAAGCCCGTTGCGCCTGCTGCCGCTCCGCCGGCCGATGTCGCGCTGCTCACCGAAATTCGCGATCTCCTCGCCAGGAAATAGCGCAGGGGCAAGATCTCTGGACCAAACCCCCGGTCGATTTCGGCCGGGGTTTTCTATTTTCGCCTGTCGCAAAACACGCTAGCTGTCCGGAAGGCGAAAAACGGATCCATCCATGACCCTGATCGAGAATTTGCGCGCCGAGGCCCGGGCCGCGCCCGAAAGCGGCATTGTCGCCGTCATGAACCGCGGCCGCGACCGCGACGGCATGATCCCGCTCTGGGCCGGCGAGGGCGACCTGCCGACGCCCGCCTTCATCACCGATGCCGCTGCCCGGGCGCTGGCCGGCGGCGAAACCTTTTATACCTGGCAGAAAGGCATCCCCGAACTGCGGCAGGCGCTCGCCCGCTATTACATCAGGCATTTCGGCAAGAGCTTCGCCGAGCAAGAATTCATCGTCACCGGCTCTGGCATGCATGCCATCCAGCTGGCGCTCGACGCTGTCGCCGGCAATGGCGACGAGGTCGTCTATCTGTCGCCGGCCTGGCCGAACTTCGCCGCAGCCGCCGGCGTGGCGGGCGCCGTCCCGGTCGCAGTCACGCTCGACCAGTCCGGCAATGGCTGGTCCTGCGACATCGGCAAGATCGAGGCGGCGATCACGCCAAGGACAAAGGCGCTGTTCGTCAACACACCGTCCAACCCGACCGGTTGGACCGCCGACAGGCAGACGCTGCAGGCGATCCTCGACCTTGCCCGCGAACGGGGGCTGTGGATCATCGCCGACGAGATCTATTCGCTGTTCCACTACGGCGACAGCCGCGCGCCGTCCTTCATCGACATCATGGCCGACGAGGATCGCATCCTGTTCGTCAACAGTTTTTCCAAGAACTGGTCGATGACCGGCTGGCGGGTCGGCTGGATCAAGGTCCATCCCTGCCTGCAGCAGGTGTTCGAGAACCTGGTCCAGTATTCGACCTCCGGCGTTGCCCAGTTCATGCAGCGCGGCGCCGTCGTCGCGCTCGACGAAGGCGACGCCTTCATCGTCGAGCAGGTGGAGCGGGCGAGGGCGGCGCGTGACCTGGTCTGCGGCATCCTGGCTGCGACCGGCAGGGCACGCTTTACCGTGCCGCAGGGCGCGTTCTATCTGTTCTTCGCAGTCGACGGCATCACGGATTCACGCGCCGCCGCCTTCGACATCGTCGACCGCGCCAATGTCGGCCTAGCGCCCGGAACCGCATTCGGTCCCGGCGGCGAAGCCTTCCTCAGGCTATGCTTCCACCGCCGCCTCGACCAGCTCGAGGAGGCCGCGCACCGGCTGGCGAAGTGGATGAAAAGTGTGTGAGGTTGTTGAGGTCCGCGCCAAGCCGGACAGCTGCGAACCGTTGCACTCCTTGGCCGCGCCGCGTCGCTTCGCTCCTTGCTACGCCCTAGGAAGACGAAGGTAGCGGAAGCTCAGCCGCCGGACTTCGGCACCAGCAGCGGAATGACGCGGTCGCTTTCCCTCACCGCCGGCCGGCCCGCAGAACCGTAAGAGATGCCCAAGGCATCCCAGGTCTCGACCAGCGCGTCCTGAAGCGCCGCGATCAGCTGATCCGAATGGAATGGCGTCGGGGTGATGCGCAGCCGTTCGGTGCCGCGCGGCACGGTCGGGTAGTTGATCGGCTGGATGTAGATGCCGTGGACGCCGAGCAGGCGGTCGCTGGCCATCTTGCACAGTTCGGGATCGCCGACGAGCAGCGGCACGATGTGGGTAGCGGAGTCCATCACCGGCAGGCCCGCGGCGGTAAGAACCTGCTTCGTCCGCGTCGCCTGGCGCTGCTGCGCGGCGCGTTCGGCCTGTGAGCGCTTGAGATGGCGGATCGACGTGGTCGCCGCGGCGGCAATGGCCGGCGGCAGCGCCGTGGTGAAGATGAAGCCCGGCGCATAGGAGCGCACGGCATCGATCACCGCACTTGTGCCGGTGATATAGCCGCCGAGCGTGCCGAACGCCTTGGCCAGCGTGCCTTCGATGATGTCGATACGGTCGGCCAGCCCTTCGCGCTCGGTGATGCCGCCGCCGCGCGGTCCGTACATGCCGACGGCATGCACCTCGTCGATATAGGTCATGGCGTTGTAGCGCTCGGCAAGTTCGACGATCTGTTTGATCGGCGCGATATCGCCATCCATCGAATAGACGCTCTCGAAGACGATCAACTTGGCGCGCTCGCGGCCCGCCGCCTGCAGCAGGCTTTCGAGATGCGCAACGTCGTTGTGGCGGAAGATCTTCTTCTCGGCGCCCGAACGCCGCACGCCCTCGATCATCGAGGCGTGGTTCAACTCGTCCGAGACGATCAGGCAGTTGGGCAGCAGCCGCGCAATGGTCGAGATCGAAGCTTCGTTGGAGACGAAGCCGGAGGTAAAGACGAGCGCGGCTTCCTTGTCGTGCAGGTCGGCCAGTTCCAGTTCGAGCTCGACCAGCGGATTGCTGGTGCCGGAGATGTTGCGGGTGCCACCGGCGCCGGATCCCATCTTGCCGGCGGCGTTCTGCATCGCGGCGATGACGTCGGGATGCTGGCCCATGCCGAGATAGTCGTTGGAGCACCAGACGGTGATTTCCTGGGCGCGGCCGTTGGCGCGCCAGATGGCGCGTGGGAAGTTCCCCACGATGCGCTCGAGGTCGGCGAAGATGCGATAGCGACGCTCGGCGTGGAGCTGGTCGATCGCGTCTTCGAAGAACCGCTGATAGTTCATTTCGGCTTCCCAATTTTTGCGTGGGATCATAATCATTGCCCTATTCGCCGTCTACTTGGCCTTTTTGGTCAAAATGCCACGCCCCAAGCCTGTTCCTAACGGCCACGGATCATGGCCTATTCCCTTGATGTGGATCAATTTTGTTTCAGGACGATGCCATGCGCCGATGAGACTGGTTACCGCAGGCACTGATGGACATGGACTAATGGCCTGGTGGCAGGCTTTCCAGTAAGGCGGGTGTTGAGACAGCTTCCGACAAATCTTGAGCAGCGAGGACACGGATGACGGTTTTGGTGACAGGCGGCGCTGGCTATATCGGCAGCCATATGGTCTGGGAACTGCTGGACGCGGGCGAGAGCGTTGTCGTCCTCGACCGGCTTTCGACCGGCTTCGAATGGGCCGTGGCGCCGGAGGCAAAGCTTGTCGTCGGCGATGTCGCCGACAAGGAGCTGGTCGGCGGGGTCATCCGCGACAATCATGTCGATGCGATCATCCATTTTGCCGGCTCCATCGTGGTTCCCGAATCGGTCGCCGACCCGCTCGGCTATTACGAGAACAACACCTGCAAAACGCGCACACTGATCGAGACCGCGGTGCGCGAAGGCGTGCCCAATTTCATCTTTTCCTCGACCGCCGCCGTCTATGGCGGCGCCGGGCTGGAGCCGGTGCGCGAGGATGCGCGCCTTGCACCGGAATCGCCCTATGGCCTGTCCAAGCTGATGAGCGAATGGATGCTGCGCGACGCCGCAATCGCCCACGGCTTGCGCTATACGGCGTTGCGCTACTTCAACGTCGCCGGCGCCGATCCGAGGGGCCGCGCCGGCCAGTCGACGCCGGGCGCCACGCATCTGATCAAGGTCGCCTGCGAGACGGCGCTCGGCAAGCGGCCCTTCATGGAGGTGTTCGGCACCGACTATCCGACGCCCGACGGCACTTGCATGCGCGACTACATACATGTCAGCGATCTGGCGGCGGCGCATCGGCTGGCGCTGGAACGGCTGCGCGCCGGGGGGAAAAGCCTCGTCGCCAATTGCGGCTACAGCCACGGCTATTCGGTGCTCGAAGTTATCGACAGCGTGCGCCGCGTCTTTGGCCGTGATTTCGACGTACGGATCGGCGAGCGCCGTGCGGGCGACGCGGCGGCGGTGGTCGCCAATTCGGAGCTGGCGCGCCGCGAGCTCGGCTGGATCCCGCAACGCGATGACCTCGACCGGATCGTCGCCGACGCGCTGGCTTGGGAGCGTATCCTGACCGGCAAGAATTCGGCGCGGAGCTGAAGTCCCGGTTTTTCCTCCGTGGGCTCGTAGGTCGAGCGTAGAAGCGCTATTTAAGGAGCTGTGCGGCTGAAACGTGGAGGCGTTTCGGCCGCGTCTGATCCTTTGGGGGCGGCATGAAGATATTGGTCCTTGGCGCGGGCGTCGTCGGCACGGCGGCGGCCTACTATCTGGCGAGCGACGGCCACGAGGTGACCGTGATCGAGCGCCATCCGATGGCGGCGCGAGGCACCAGCCAATCGAATGCGGGCCTGGTGTCGCCCGGCGACGCCACCGCCTGGGCCTCGCCCGCTGCGCTGAGGACGTTTTTGCGCGCGCTCTACAACCACGATCTCGGCATCAAGGTGCGGCTGCGCTTCGATCCTTATTTCTTCGCCTGGAGTCTGCGCTTCCTGCGCCAATGCACGCATGCGCGACTGCGCGCCAACACCGACATCAAGCTGCGCCTGGCGCTTTATTCGCGCGACTGCATCAACGCCATCTCGGCCGACACCGGCATTCACTATGACGAGCGCAAGAAGGGCGTTCTCTATTTCTTCCGCTCGCAGCAGAGTTTTGATACCGGCACCGACAATTACCGCTATCTCGCCGAGCACGGTCTGCCGATCGAGATCGTCGGCCGCGACCGGCTGGTCGAGATCGAGCCCGGCCTTGCCGGGGCCAGGGACAGAATAGCCGGCGGCGTCTATTCGCCGATCGACCAGACCGGCGACTCCAGCCAATTCACCCGAAACCTCGCTGCCTATGCCGCCGAGAAACTCGGCGTCCAGTTCCTCTACGGCACGACGGTCGAAGGCCTCGACATCGAAGGCGATCGGGTGCGCGCGGTGATGACCTCGGCCGGCCCAATAACAGCCGACGCCGTGGTCATCTCGATGGGACCGGAGAGCGGGCTGCTCGGCCGCCGCTACGGCGTCGACCTGCCGGTCTATCCGGTCAAGGGCTATACCGCGACCGTGCCGCTGGAGGACGAGAGCAAGGGCCCGACCATGGGCGGCGCCGACGAGGATCAGCTTATCGGCTATTCCAGGCTCGGCAACCGGCTGCGGCTTGCTTCGACCGCCGAGTTCACCGGCTTCGACCGCAGCCACAAGCCGAGCGATTTCGCCGCCATGTTCAGGACCGGCAAGGAGCTTTTCCCGGGCGCCTTCGACGAGAACAAGGCCGAGCTCTGGGCCGGTCTGCGGCCGATGATGCCGAACTCGGTCCCGGTCATCGGCCGGGCGCGCTACAGCAATCTCTATCTCGATACCGGCCACGGCCATGTCGGCTGGACCATGGCCTGCGGCTCCGGAAAATTCCTTGCCGATGTGGTCGCCGGCCGCAAGCCGGAGATCGACCCGCAAGGGCTGGTCTATGTCAATTGAGGGAGAATTAATCGTCGTGTCGGCACCGGGAAGATAATGCGTCTAATACCGTGCACAAATTCTGAGTAGAAAAATGTCGGGACCGCAAGTCGCCATCGACCTTGGCCGCATCGAGCGCAATGCGCGCACCATCGTCGACCGCTGCGCCCTGTCCGGCATCAGGGTGTTCGGCGTTACCAAGGGCACCTGCGGCATGCCGCAGGTGGCGCGCGCCATGCTGCGCGGCGGCGTCGCCGGCATCGCCGAATCGCGCTTCGAAAACATCCGCCGGCTGCGCGACAGCGGCATCACCGCCCCGATCATGCTGCTGCGCAGTCCGCCGATGGCACGCATCGAGGAGGTTGTGCGCACCGTCGACATCAGCCTGCAATCCGAACTCGCCACCATCCGCGAACTATCGCGCATCGCCGAGCGTATGGACCGCGTCCACGACATCATGCTGATGATCGATCTTGGCGACCTCAGGGAAGGTATCTGGCCGAACGACCTCATTCCGACGGTCGAACAGATACTGGCGCTCAGCGGCGTGCGCATCGCCGGCATCGGCACCAATCTCGGCTGCTTCGGCGCCATCATGCCGACGCAGGAAAATCTCGGACAGCTCGTTGCCCATGCCTACAAGACCGAGCGCCTGTCCGGTGCAAGGCTCGACTGGATCTCGGGCGGCGCGTCATCGTCGCTGACGCTGCTGCTCGAAGGCAGGCTGCCCGCCGGCATCAACAATCTGCGGGTCGGCGAGGCGATCCTGCAGGGTGGCGTCGAGACTTTTCGCGACACGCCATGGGCCGAACTCGAACCCGATGCCTGCCGGCTGACCAGCGACATCATCGAGGTCAAGCTGAAGCCGTCGCGGCCGATCGGCCAATCCGGCTACGACGCTTTCGGCAACCAGCCGGTGTTTGCCGACGATGGCGACCGGTTGCGCGCCATCGCCAATATCGGCCGCGAGGATGTCTTGATCGAAGGTTTGACGCCGATTGCCAAGGGCGTGCGGGTGCTTGGCGCCTCCAGCGACCATCTGCTTCTCGACGTGACCGATGCCGAGCCGCCACCCGCCGTCGGCGATCGTGTCGCCTTCCGCATGAGCTATGGCGCCATGCTGCTGGCAATGACCTCGGAATATGTCGAAAAGGCGCCAATGCACGATGTCGAGGATTTCTCCGGCCGCAAGATGGTGTCGATATCTGCCGAACCGGCGGCGGCCGGCATCCTGGCCAGGGAGGCGACCGGCGCCCGGCTGGAGGCGATGAATTTCGATGTCGTCGAACTGGCCGATATCGAGCGGCCGCCGTCCGGCCTGGTCCGGCTCACCGCCGGCAGCGACCGGCGCATCGCCCACACGGCGCTGACGGCGACCGCGCGGGCGACGCACTCGTTTGGCCTGATCTGGATCGATTCCATCGCTGGGCTGATGCCCGAGGACGAAGACGGCATCGACCTGCCGGAAGCTTCGGTGCTGGCGCGGGCGCTCGGCCTCGATCACAAGCCCGGCGCGCTGCAGCCACAACTGTCGCCGGAAAACGTCGTCATTGTCGGTTTGCGCCATGCAGATCCGGCCGAGGCCCGGGTGCTGAAGGATTCGCGCGTCTGCGCCTTCACCATGACCGACATCGACGCCATGGGCATGCGCGACGTGATGCACGAGGCGATCCGCATCGCCAGCTCCGGCACGCAAGGCTTTCATGTCAGCTATACGCCTGAGGTGACCGAATTCGCCGGCTGGGCGGCAGGCTCCGGCGGCATTACGGTGCGCGAAACGCACCAGGCCATGGAGGCGATCGCGTTGTCCGGCGGGCTGTTGTCGATGGACGTTTCCGGCCTGACATCAGCTCTGGAACCGCGATTGGCGGCGGAAACGGTCAATTTCGTCATGTCGGCGTTTGGCAAGCGGATTTTGTGATCAGCCCTGTGCGTCGACCGCCGCGCGCCATGAACGTGCGTAATCCGCCCAGGCCGGGTCGACCGGCGGTTCGAACCTTTCGCCGGCGCCTTGTACCGTTCCTTGGTCCGACGCCAACAGGGCGGCGCCAATGCTGGTGCCGGTTGCGGCCTCCGACGCGATGACGGCACGCGCCGTCGCTGCAGCGAGCATGCGCGTGAAAAGCCGGTTGCGGGCGAACGGCCCCTCGACGGTCGTCGGGCCGCCGGCGTCGATCAGTTCGAGGCAGGTCGCGGTCATCAGCGCCAGGTAGAAAGAGATGGCGGCAAAGCGCTGGCCGCCGTTGATGCCGTCGGCGTCGAGCCATGCTGCCCTGTGATACGGGAACGGCCCCGAACCCTGTTGGGTCGAAGGCATCAGGGACGTCTTCCGCGCGAGCGCTGTGGCGATATCCGCTTCGGTCCAGTCTTCCGATTGGCCTTCCGTCAGCAGCGAAAACTCACGGCCGCCCATGAAACGCGCCGACGGCACCGGATCACCGAGCGCGTTGACGTTGACGAGCGAGTCGCGGGCCGGGTCGAGCGCGATCTTGTTGCCGCCAACCGCCATCGACACCACCCAGGTGCCGGTCGAGACGACCGAGAACGGCGGCGTATCGGACAGGAGATGCGGCAGCAGCGAGGCGTTGGAATCGTGCAAGCCGCAAAACACCTGCGTTTGCGGATCAAGCCCGGTCCGTATCGCAAGCGCGGGCAGGATCGGGCCAAGGCGATCTTTCGCCGGCCGCACCGGCGCCATCAGATGACGCCATTGCATCTTGTCGACCAGCGACGAAAAATCGGCCTTCCACGGGTTCCACAGATCGGTGTGGCAGCCAAGCGAAGTCACTTCGTTGGCGGCGACGCCGGTCAGGCGCAAGGCCCAGTATTGCGGGTACATCAGCATCGCGGCGGCCTTGGCGAACTCCGCCGGGAAGCGCTTCTGCTGCCAGAACAGCTGCGCGCCGAGATTGAGGCCGACCGGCAGGCGCGGCGTGCCCGTCTCGGCGAAGGCCGGACGGTTCGTATCATAGTCCTCGGCAAGGGTGTCGGGCCCGGCAAATTCATAGTCGAGCACCGGCAGCGCCAACTCGCCGGCAGTGTCCACCAGCACGCCCGTCGCGCCATGGGTGGTGATCGAAATCGCGTCGATGCGCTGTTCGCGATTGATCTCGGCGAGGCTGTCGAGGATGAACGACCACAGAAGCTCGACATCGTGGTGCGGGTAGGGACCGTCAAGGACAGGCGCGTTCGCCATGCGGCGCAGCGCGATTTCGCGTACATCGGCGAGATCGACCAGCGCCACCTTGGCGTTGGTCTTGCCGATATCGATGACGGCGACGTGGCGGGTCATTCCATATGGAACATTGTTTCCAGCGGCACCGCCACCGGCTCGTTATCAGGCCTGGTCTCCATGATGTTGGCCATTTCAGCCCACCAGCGCTGCATCACCTTGTGCTTCGGCAATTCGTCCATGCCGTGGCCGTCGCGCCGCCACAGCACGCCGAACAAGGTGTTGGTCTCATCGTCGAGATGGATCGAATAGTCGGAAACGCCGGCCTGTTTCAGCAGTGCGACCAGCGACGGCCAGATCTCGTCATGACGCCTTTTGTATTCGGCCTTCATGCCGGGATTGAGCTTCATCTTGAACGCGTATTTCTCGGCCATCAGGTAAAACGCTCCCGCCGCACCCGCCGCCAGACGATGGGCAGCGCGATGACGATGATCAGCAGCAGGCCGATGAAGATCGACATGACTATGCCGGGCACATTGAGCAGCCCCAGGCCGAAAGTCACCAGCCCCATGATGAAGGCGGCGAGCACCACGCCCAAAATGCTGCCGGCGCCGCCCAGGATGCTGACGCCACCCAGCACCACCATGGTGATGACTTCCAATTCATAGCCTTGCGCGATCGATGGCCGGGTCGAGCCGAGCCGCGAGGTGATCAGCACCGAGGCGATGCCCGCCATCAGCCCGGTCAGGCAGAACAGGATGAACTTGATGCGGCCGACACGCACGCCGGAAAACTGTGCCGCGACCGGGTTGTTGCCGATGGCGAAGACGCGGCGGCCGAAGCTGGTCCGGTGCAGAAGGAACCAGTAGATGACCGCCGCGACGAGGAACAGCGTCAGCTCGAACGACACCACCCACCAGACATAGCCCTGGCCGAAGAAGGCGAAGCTGGAGGGATAGCCTTTGTAGGCCTGGTCGCCGAGGACGATGAAGGCGATGCCGCGAAACAGGCTCATCGTGCCGATGGTGACGACGATCGACGGCAGGCCGAGCCTGGTGACGAGCAGCCCGTTGAAGGCGCCGCAGCCGAGCCCGACCAGGATGCCGATCGCCACCAGCACCGGCGTGCCGGCGCCGGCCTGCACCGCCATGCCCATCATCGTCGAGGCCAGCGCAATGATGGCGGCGACCGACAGGTCGATCTCTCCGGAAATGATCAGCAGCGCCATGGCGAGCGCGATCAGCGCCTTCTCGGTGAAGTTGAAGGTCAGGTCCGACAGCGACCACGCGTCGAGGAAATAGGGCGAGGCGAAGCTGTTGACGGCAAAGATGGCGACCGCCACCGCGACCAGCAGCGCCTCCCACGAGAAGATCGCCGAGTTGAGCGGCGTGTCGAGCCGGTCGGGAATGTGGCGCGGGGCTGGGGTGTCGGTCATGCCGCTTCCGCCTTCTTGAGGATGATGCGGCCTTGCCGGCGTTCGCCGCGCGCGTTGAGCACCACGGCCAGGATGATGGCGCTGCCCGAAATCGCCATCTGCCAGAACGGCGAGATGTTGATGACCGGCAGCGCGTTGGAGATGATGCCGAGGAACAGCGCGCCAAGCACCGCGCCGCCGACCGAGCCGATGCCGCCGGCGATCGAGATGCCGCCGATGACGCAGGCGGCGATGATGTTGAGCTCGTAGCCATTGGCGACCTCGACCGAGGCGATGACATAGCGCGAGATCCAGAGATAGCCGCACAGACCGGCGGCCATCCCCGAGATGCAGAAGACGATGAACTTGGTGCGGCCGACATCGATGCCGGCGTAGACCGATGCGGTTGGATTGACGCCGATGGCATAGATCGAGCGGCCGAGCGCGGTGCGCGTCATCAACAGGAAGAACAAGGCGATGACCAGTATGGCGATCCACGACAGCACCGGAATGCCGAGAAAGGCCGCACGCTGCAGCCCAATGAAATCAGGGCTCATCTGATCGGCATTGACCCAGGCGCCGCCTGAAATGACGAAGGTGGCGCCGCGATAGATGGTGAGCGTGCCGAGCGTCACCACGATCGAAGGAATGTTCAGGCGCCATACCAAAAAACCGTTGATGGCGCCGAGCACCAGGCCGACCAGAAGTGCGATGACGATCAGCAGCGGGATCGGGATTGCCGGATGCGCTGCGTTCAGCATCGCCACCACCATGCCGGTGAAGCACAGGTTGGAGGCCATCGACAGGTCGATCGAGCGGGTCAGGATCACCACCACCTGCCCCAGCGCCAGGATCATCAGGATCGAGGTGTCGTTGAACACCTGGCGCAGATTGGCCGGATTGGCAAAACCCGGAAAGCGCATCGAGATCAGCCCGATCAGCACGACGATTGCCGCGAGCAGCCAGACTTCGCGATACTTCAGAAAAGCCTTCATGCTGCGATCCCTGCTGCCGTCTTGACCAGCGTCTCGGCGTCGAGCTTCTTGTTGTCATAGATCGAGGCGATGCGGCCCTCGCGCATGACCACAACCCGGTCGGACATGCCAAGGATCTCGGGCAGTTCGGACGACACCATGATCACCGACAACCCTTGAGCGACCAGCTCGGCCATGAAGCCGTGCACGGCGGCCTTCGAGCCGATGTCGATGCCTTTGGTCGGCTCGTCGAGGATGATCACCTTGGGCGCGGTCGCCAGCCATTTGGCGATGACGATCTTCTGCTGGTTGCCGCCCGACAAAGTGCCGACGTCCTGGCTGAGCGAGGCGGCGCGCAGATCGAGCCGCTCGGTATAGGAACGGGCTAGCGCGAACTCTTCGGCCAGCTGCAACACACCTGACTTGGATGTGCGCTTGAGCGAGGGCAGCGAGATATTCTGGAAGATCGGCAGGCCGATCACCACGCCTTGCTTGCCGCGTTCTTCCGGCACGTAAACGATGCCGGCGTCGATCGAATCCGCCGCCGATTTCGGCATGATCGCCTTGCCTTCCAGCGTGATGGTGCCGCTGCTGGTGCGGGTGATGCCTGATATCGCCTGCATCACCTCGCTGCGCCCGGCGCCGACAAGGCCGTAGAAGCCGAGGATCTCGCCTCTGTGCAGCTCGAAGCCGATGTCGTCGAACTCGGTCGGGTGCGACAGGCCGGAGACGGCAAGCACCGGCGCGCCGATCTCGGCCTTGCGCTGCGGAAAGATGTGGTCGACGGCGCGGCCGACCATCATGCGCACGATCTGGCTCTGGCCGGCATCCCTGATCAGGCCTTCGCCGATCATCTCGCCGTCGCGGAACACCGTGTAACGGTCGGCGATGCGATAGATCTCGTCGAACTTGTGGCTGATGAACAGGATCGCCTTGCCTTCGCTCTTCAGGAACTCGACCAGCAAAAACAGCTCCTCGATCTCCTTCAGCGACAGCGCTGCGGTCGGCTCGTCCATAATGACGATCTGGGCGTCGATCGACATGGCGCGGGCGACTGCGACGAGGTGCTTGTTGGCGATGCCGAGATCCTTCAGCCGCGCATCGGCGTCGATGTGGCCGGCGCCCATGGTGTTCAGTACTTCACGGGCATTCTTGCGCATGGTGCGCCAGTCGATGGTGCCGACGCGCGATCGCGGCGCATGGCCGAGAAAGATGTTCTCGGCCACCGTCAGGTCGTCGAACAGCACGGTTTCCTGGTGGATGGCGGTGATGCCGTGCCCGAAGGCGGCATGCGCGCTGGGCAAGGTCACGGCCTGGCCATCGATGCTGATCGTGCCTGTATCAGGCTGGTAGATGCCTGTCATGATCTTGACCAGCGTCGACTTGCCGGCGCCGTTCTCGCCGATCAGCGCGGTCACCTGGCCTGGGTAGAGCGACAGGCTGACATCATGCAGCGCGCGCACGCCGGGAAAACTCTTCGAGATGCCGGCCAGGGTCAGGCGCGGAGCCGCAGCCAAAGGCTGCTCAGTGGTCGGGTCGAGTTGGGCTGTCGTGTCCATAGTCGTATCAAGCCCTTAAGCAAGGTCCGTTTGAGGACGCGGCGGAACTTGAGCTCCGCCGCGCCGGCTTGAAGGGCTCCAGGATCAATAGATCTTGGAGAACTCTTCGATGTTCGACTTGTCGAACTTGAAGGGCGGAGCCATCGCGGCCGAGTTGGTGTCGTCGAGGGTGACCTTGCCGACACGGCCGATCGACAGCGTCGCACCCGGCTTGGCTTCTTCCTTCTTCACCGCCAGATCATGGGCGAGGTAGACGGCCGAGTAGCCGAGATCGATCGGGTTCCACAGTGCGACAGCCTGGCTGGCGCCGTTGTCGATGAACTTCTTGAACTCCGACGGCAGCGCCAGGCCGGTGACATTGACCTTGCCGATCAGGCCCTGGTCGGTCACCACCTGGGCGGCGGCCACGACGCCGACGGTGGTCGGTGCGATGATCGCCTTGAGGTTCGGATAGGATTTCAGCAGGCCCTTGGCCTCGTCCGTGCTCTTGGCCGAGTCGTCGTCGCCATAGACGGTGGCGACGAGATTGATCTTGGGGAATTTCTCCGGCAGCACCTTCTTGGCCGCTTCGATCCAGGCGTTCTGGTTGGTCGCGGTCGACGAAGCCGACAGTATGGCGACATCGCCGCCTTCCGGCAAATAGTCGGCGGCAAGCTTGATGATGGTTTCGCCGATCAGGTTGGTGTCCGACGGGTTGAGGTGGAGCTGGCGGCCTTCCGGAGCGACGCCGGAATCCCACGAGATGACGGTGATGCCGCGATCCATCGCCTTCTTCAGCGCCGGCACCAGCGCGTCGGCGTCATTGGCCGAAATGGCGATCGCGTTGACCTTTTGGGCGATCAGCGAATTGATCACCTCGATCTGCGCTTCGGCGGTCGCCTTGGTCGGGCCGGTGTAGATGATATCGACGTCGCCGAGTTCCTTGGCCGCCTCTTCGGCGCCCTTGTTGGCGGCATCGAAGAAGCCGTTGCCGAGCGACTTCACCACCAGCGCGATCTTGACGTTCTCGGCATAGGCCGCATTCACGAAGATGGCGGCGGAGAACGCCGCCGTAACCATCAATTTCTTCAGAAAGCTCATCGAATATCCTCCCTTGAGTGTTGCATTCCATCGCCGCTGCGAACCCTCAGGCCTGCAGCGAAGATTCTTCCCTATTGCCTGCCGTTGTGCGGGCGACGACCAGCGTCACACCGGCGGCCTCCAACATCTTGGCCTCGCGATCCTCGATGCCGTCGTCGGTGATGACCGTGGCAATGCGCGACAGGCCGCACAGGATCAGGCTCGAGCGTTTGCGGAATTTTGACGAGTCGACCAGCACCACCAGTTCGTCGGCCTGATCGATCAGTTTCTGCTCGGCCTGGATCAGCAGCGGATCGCCTTCCATCAGGCCGAGTGGCCCGAGCCCTTGCGCGCCCATGAACATGCGGCGCGCATAGAAATTGCGCGTCACGTCATTGTCGAAGGGCGACAGGATGATGTTCTGCTCGCGGTAGATGGTGCCGCCCGACAGCATCACCGTGTTCTTGGAGTGCTTGAGCAGGTGCTCGGCGATCGGAAAGGAATTGGTGAAGATCGGCATGCGGCGACCGGTCAGGAAATGCACCATCTGGAAGGTGGTGGTGCCGCCATTGATGATGATCGGCTCGCCGTCCTTGCACAGTTCCACGGCGTCCCGCGCGATCGCCCGCTTCTGCGCAGCGTTGATCGTCTCGTTGACGGAAAAAGGCCGGCCGGCAAGGCCGATGAATTGCGGCGGGGTGATCGCCTCGGCGCCGCCACGCACCCGGCGCAGGCGCTTTTGCACATGCAGTGCGGCGATGTCGCGCCGGATCGTCGCCTCGGATGAATCCGTCAGGTCGACCATCTCCTGCACCGTCACCACAGGCTTTTCCTGGACGGCGGACAAAATGATCCTGTGGCGCTCTTTTTCGTGCATGGTTCCTCCCTGCCAGCACATCTAGGCACTCAAAACGCGCAGTGTCAATCATTTCCAATCAGAT
This sequence comes from Mesorhizobium sp. WSM4814, assembly GCF_055811595.1. NCBI lineage: Bacteria > Pseudomonadati > Pseudomonadota > Alphaproteobacteria > Hyphomicrobiales > Phyllobacteriaceae > Mesorhizobium > Mesorhizobium sp. WSM4814. The sequence continues at coordinate 59,987 of NZ_JBVVQT010000006.1, read as the reverse complement.
AAATTCATTGTGCAGTGCAATATGATCGATGTTGATCGTTTGTGATTGACAACGCCGCCGCTTGCGTAGAAATTCGGCCCAAAGGGACCGCACCGTTTGCGCGTCTCACGTCACGGGAGGATTACCTATGCTTGACAAGCGCTCCGGCACGCGCCTCGCCAATCTTTGGGATGAGGCGACAGCCCTGGGAATGAGCGAGCCGGAACGTCTCGTCTATCGCTCGAATGTTCTTGGCTCCGACAAGCGCGTCACCAACTATGGCGGCGGCAACACCTCTTCCAAGATCTGGCAAAAGGATCCGCTCACCGGCGAAAGCGTGGAAGTGCTTTGGGTGAAGGGATCCGGCGGCGACAGCGCCTCGATTAAAACAGACGGTTTCGCCACCCTCTACATGGACAAGTTGCGCGCACTTAAGGGTCTCTATCGCGGCCTCGAGCATGAGGACGAGATGGTCGCCTATCTGCCCCATTGCACCTTCAATCTTAACCCACGCGCGGCCTCGATCGACACGCCGCTGCACGCCTTCGTGCCGAAGCCGCATGTCGACCACATGCATCCCGACGCCATCATCGCGATTGCCGCCGCCAAGGATTCGCAGGCGCTGACCAGGGAGATCTTCGGTGACGCGATCGGCTGGCTGCCATGGAAGCGTCCGGGCTTCGAGCTCGGCCTGTGGCTGGAAAAATTCTGCTCCGAAAACCCTGAGGCCAAGGGCGTTGTGCTGGCAAGCCATGGCCTGTTCACCTGGGGCGACACTCCAAAGGAATGCTACGAGACGACGATCTCGGTGATCAACCAGGCGATCGACTGGTTCGAGCGCAAGTCTGAAGGCAAGCCGATCTTCGGCGGCGAAGTCGTCAAATCGCTCGACGCGCCGGCGCGTCGCGCCGTGGCGGCAAGGCTGATGCCGAGGATCCGCGGCCTGATCTCGGAGAAAAGCCACAAGCTCGGCCATTTCGACGATTCGCCGGCCGTGCTCGAATTCGTCAATTCGAAGGATTTGCGCCCGCTGGCGGCGCTCGGCACCTCCTGCCCGGATCATTTCCTGCGCACCAAGATCCGGCCGCTGGTCATCGAATTCGACCCCAAAAATCCTGATGTCGACGCCGTCATCGCCCGTCTCGCCGACGATTTGGCAGAGTATCGCGATGGCTACCAGGCCTATTATGACAGGTGCAAGCATGCGGATTCGCCGCCGGTGCGTGATCCGAACGCCGTGGTCTATCTGATGCCCGGCGTCGGCATGTTCACCTTCGCCGGCGACAAGGCGACGGCGCGCATTTCGGGCGAATTCTACGTCAATGCCATCAATGTCATGCGCGGTGCCTCGACAGTGTCGACCTATGTCGGCCTGCCCGAGCAGGAAGCCTTCGACATCGAATACTGGCTGCTCGAAGAGGCGAAGCTGCAGCGCCTGCCCAAGGCGAAAGCGCTTGCCGGCCAGATCGCGCTGGTCACCGGCGGCGCCGGCGGCATCGGCCGGGCGACGGCCAACCGGCTGCTGCGCGAGGGCGCCTGCGTCGTGCTGGCCGACATCGACGAGACCGCCCTTGCCAGCGCCAATGACGAATTGGCCAAGGCCCATGGCAAGGATTTCGTGCGGCCGGTGGTGATCGACGTCACGTCAGAGGACCAGGTGATCTCCGGTTTCGCCGAGACGGCTGTCGAGTTCGGCGGCATCGACATCCTGGTGTCGAATGCCGGCCTGGCAACCTCGGCGCCGATCGAGGAGACGACGCTGGCGCTGTGGAACAAGAACATGGACATCTTGTCGACCGGCTATTTCCTCGCGTCGCGAGAAGCATTCCGGCTGTTTCGGGCGCAGAAGATCGGCGGCAATGTCGTCTTCGTCGCCTCCAAGAACGGGCTTGCCGCCTCGCCCAATGCCGCAGCCTATTGCACCGCCAAGGCCGCCGAAATCCATCTGGCGCGCTGCCTGGCGCTGGAAGGCGCGGAAGCGCAGATCAGGGTCAATGTCGTCAATCCCGACGCCGTGCTGCGCGGCTCGAAGATCTGGACCGGCGAGTGGAAGGAACAGCGCGCCGCCGCCTACAAGATGTCGACTGACGACCTTGAGGAACACTACCGCTCGCGCTCGATGCTGAAGCGTTCGGTGTTCCCCGAAGACATCGCCGAGGCGATCTATTTCTTCGCCTCCGACATGTCGGCCAAGTCGACCGGCAATATCGTCAATGTCGACGCCGGCAACGCCCAGAGTTTTACGCGCTAGGCGATCATTTTTTGAGGGTGGCGCTGCCCCTCACCCTTACCCTCTCCTCGCGAACAACGGGGAGAGGGGGTCGCCAATGCCGGACACGCTTGTCCTTCTCCCCGTCGCTATACGGGGAGAAGGTGCCGGCAGGCGGATGAGGGGCAGCGCCAACCGAACGCATTTGGGAGGAAGCACCATGTCCGAAACCATCATCTCAGCCGACGTCGTCGACAAGGACAATCTCGCGCGCGCGGCCGAGCTCAAGCGCGATTACGATGCGCTCGGCGAACGCCTCGACCGCCGCGGCATCGCCGTCGACGCCATCCGCGGCAAGGTCGAAAAATTCGCCGTGGCGATCCCGTCCTGGGGCGTCGGCACCGGTGGCACCCGCTTTGCCCGCTTTCCCGGCGCCGGCGAGCCGCGCGATATCTTCGACAAGATCGAGGACTGCGCCGTCATCCGGCAGTTGACGCAGGCGACACCCACCGTCTCGCTGCACATTCCCTGGGACACGGCCGACCCGAACCAGCTGAAACAGGCGGCCTCGCGCTTCGGCCTCGGCTTCGACGCCATGAACTCCAACACCTTCTCCGACGCCAAGGACCAAAAACTGTCCTATAAATTCGGCTCGCTGTCGCATGCCGACGCCGGCACCCGCCGGCAGGCCGTCGAGCATAATCTCGAATGCATCGAGATCGGCAAGACGCTCGGCGCCAAGGCGCTGACGGTGTGGATCGGCGACGGCTCGAATTTCCCCGGCCAGGTCAATTTCGCCACGGCGTTCGAGCGTTATCTCGACGCAATGAAGGAGATCTACGCCGGGCTGCCTGACGACTGGAAGCTGTTCACCGAGCACAAAATGTACGAGCCGGCCTTCTATTCGACGGTCGTGCAGGATTGGGGCACGAACTACATCATCGCCAAAGAGCTCGGCGACAAGGCCTTTTGCCTGGTCGACCTCGGCCATCATGCGCCCAACGTCAATATCGAGATGATCGTGTCGCGGCTGATCCAGTTCAAGAAACTCGGCGGCTTCCATTTCAACGATTCGAAATATGGCGACGACGATCTCGATGCCGGCTCGATCGATCCCTACCGGCTGTTCCTCGTCTTTAACGAGCTGGTCGATGCCGAGCTTGCCGGTGCCGAAGGTTTTGATCCGGCTCACATGCTCGACCAGAGCCACAATGTCACCGACCCGATCGAAAGCCTGATGTTGTCGGCGGTCGAGGTGCAGCGCGCGTATGCGCAGGCGCTGCTGGTCGATCGCCAGGCGCTGGAAGGCTATCAGGATGCCAACGACGCGCTGATGGCGACGCAGACGCTGAAAGCCGCCTATCGCACCGATCTCGAGCCGATCCTCGCCATGGCGCGGCTGAACACGGGCGGCGCCATCGATCCGGTCGCCACCTATCGCGCCGCCGGCTACCGAGCCAAGGTCGCGGCGGAACGGCCGGCGGTTGCCGGCGGCGGCGGTGGGATTGTTTGATGTCGGCCTGAAACAAAAAACCCGCCTGAGGCAAACAGGCGTGCGTGCCTTCAGCGTTGGAAGTTGGCGAAAACCGAAGGCGAAATCCGATCTCCCCCCTTGCGGGGGAGATGCCCGGCAGGACAGAGGGGGGTGGGAAGGATCGCCAATTTTCGACTTCTGCTTTCCTAACCGTCGGAGGGACAGCACCCCCCTCTGCCCTGCCGGGCATCTCCCCCGCAAGGGGGGAGATCGGCAGCTTCGCCGACGGCGCATGACAGCATACCCGAATCTTTCCCCTCACAGCCATGGACTCAACCGCTCCAAACGGCTTTTCTAGGCGCATCCCACGCCCCGGAGAACGGCCATGCACCGCCGCACCCTAATCGCACTCAGTCTTTCCCTCACCTTGACCTTTGCGCCGCTGGCGGCCGCATTGGCCGCCTCGCCGCAGCCGGCGAAGGGCGAGCATGGCATGGTGGTGACCGCCCAGCATCTGGCGTCTGAAGTCGGCGTCGAGGTGCTGAAGAAGGGCGGCAACGCCGTCGATGCCGCAGTCGCCGTCGGCTACGCACTGGCTGTGGTCTATCCAAACGCCGGCAATATCGGCGGTGGCGGCTTCATGACCATCCGCTTCAAGGACGGCCGCTCGACGTTCCTCGATTTCCGCGAGCGCGCGCCGCTCGCCTCGACGAAAACCATGTATCTCGACAAGGACGGCAAGCCGGTGAAAGGCGCCAGCCTCGACGGCTATCTCGCTGTCGGCGTGCCGGGCTCGGTGGCCGGCTTCGAGACCGCACGGGAAAAATACGGCACGCTGACGCGGCAGGACTTGATGGCGCCGGCCATCCGCTATGCCAGGGACGGTTTTGTGCTGGAGCAGGGCGATGTCGCCTCGCTCGAAGGCGGCGCCGCGCGGCTGGCCAAGGACCCGGCCGCGGCCGCCATCTTCCTGAAGCCTGACGGCAAGCCCTATGCCGTCGGCGAGCGCCTTGTCCAGGCCGATCTCGCCGCCTCGCTCTCGGCCATCTCGGAACGAGGTCGTGATGCCTTCTACAAAGGACCGATCGCCGACGGCATCGTCAAGGCGAGCGCGCAGAAGGGCGGCATTCTGGCCAAGGCGGATTTCGAGACCTACGCGGTCCGCGAACTCGAGCCGGTGACCTGCAACTACCGCGGCTATGAGATCACCTCCTCGCCGCCGCCGAGCTCGGGCGGCGTCATCATTTGCGAGATACTCAACGTGTTGGAATTCTATCCGCTGTCCTATCTCGGCGCTGGTTCTGCCGAAACCGTCAAAGTCATGGTCGAGGCGATGCGCCATGCCTATGTCGACCGCAATTCGGCACTCGGCGATCCCGACTTCGTCGACAATCCGGTCGAAAAGCTGCTCGACAAGAATTATGCGAAGGAAATCCGCGAAAAGATCGATCCGTTCCGGGCCGGCGTGTCGCAGGGTCTGATGCCGAAGGGTTTTGGCGAGAGCCAGGAGACGACGCATTATTCGATCGTCGACAATGACGGCAACGCCGTCGCGGTGACCTATACGCTGAACGGCTCGTTCGGCGCCGCCGTCGTCGCCGACGGCACCGGCATCCTGCTCAACAACGAGATGGACGATTTCACCCAGAAACCGGGCGTGCCCAATCTCTACGGCCTCGTCCAGGGCGAGGCGAATGCGATCGCCCCGAGGAAGACGCCACTGTCGTCGATGAGCCCGACCATCGTCGCCAAGGACGGCAAGCCGTTCATGGTCATCGGCAGCCCCGGCGGATCGCGCATCATCACCATCACGCTGGCAGCGATCGTCAATGTCGTCGATCACGGCATGAACATCCAGGAGGCGATCGACGCGCCGCGCATCCATCACCAATGGCTGCCCGACACGGTCTATGTCGAACCGTTCGGCCTGTCGCCCGATACCGAAAAACTGCTTGCCGGGATGGGCTACCGCCTCGACGTCACCGATGCGACCTGGGGTCAGGCGGCCGGTATCCTGGTCGGCGGCAAGAGCCTGGCCGAGATCGAAAAGGGCGGCGGCGCCCGCTACAATGGCGCCATCGACAGCCGCGCCGCGTCCGGCGAGGCGATCGGATATTAATTTCTTTCGGTCAGATGACCAGCGTTATGGTGGACGCAATCAGCATCACCGCCGCGATGCCGACGAACAAGGCATAGATACGCGGCCGATCGAGCAGCAGCGCATTTCCCGATATCCACGCCGCGGTGGCGCCGCCAAGCGCGTACAGGAAGCCGTTACGGTGCCCCAGGGCAAGGTTTGCGGCCATCAAGCCGCCAATGATGAGGGCGCCGAACACGATGATCACGGCGACCGCGTATTTCTCGAAATCGTTGCTGGCCACACCCGGACCCATCACGTTCAACGTCGTCAGGTCGTCCGGGTCGAAGGGGCTGGCCGACCCATATTCGTCTTGACCGGCAGGCTCGTGCATCATTCATTCTCCTTGAAGCGGCAACAAATCATCAAGCCTTGCCGAGTGCAACCAGATCGCGACACGTTCAATGCCATCGGAACGGTCTTCAACACTTTCTGGCCGCGGCTTGCTACCGTCTTTTTGGATTTAATGCATGTCGCGCAAAAGTGTGCAGCGGTTTTGCGGTAACGACATGCAAAAAAACAACAACCTGAAGCGGCGTCGCCGGTCAAACGCGACGCGCTTCAGGTCGGATCGTGCTGCCGCTCCAGGCGATCTGTCGCACTGGAATCGCCAGTCAGGGCGTTTTGACATGAAAGGCCGCCGCTCTGGAGCAGAACCGCTGTCCTGGCTTCGGCCTGACCGCGCGTGAAGTTGCCGGTGGCGAAGATTGGGCCGGTGGCCAAGATTGGGCCGGCGGCGAAGATTGGGTTGGTGGTGAAGAGTGGCCGGCGCCACTTTGGGGGGGCGTTGGGGTAGATTGCCTGATGGGCGCCGGCCAAGCGGAAATCAGGTCCGCCGCGAGCAAACATAGCAAGGAATGGCGCGGTATGGCAGTGGTGTGATCGCGGAAGATGGTTCGCGCTTTCCCGGTGCGGTGTCCCATTATCGGTCAACCCGTCTGGCGCCTGAATTGCACAGTAAGCAATGCCGGGGCAACGGCCCGGAAGTCGTTCCCGAATATCGAGCCTCGCCGCTTCGCAAATGGAGCGGCGGGCCTTTTTGGCTAGAGCATCGGCCCCGAACGTGGGTACCGGTTGCGGCAGCGTTTCGCAGCCCGCCGAGATTTGTCAGGCGGCGGGAGCCGGCGGCAGTTCGAACAGATGGGCGCCATTCTCCTGGCCCCGCTCGACATAGCCGATTATCCGGAACCATTTTGCGACGTCCGGTCTCTGGAGCCAGCTGCGCGAGTGAATGGGGAGGTTGCCGGCAAGCGCCTGGATATGGCGAATGTGCCGCTTGCAGAAGCGAACGGTCGCGGCGCTGAAGAAATCTTCCTGCGCGGCGAACAGCGTATCGGCAGCGTCGCTATTCTCGTGCCAGGCGATGAGCGCTACGGTTTTTTCGCCCTGCACGAGCGCATGAGCACGGCCTTCCTTCAAGTTCATCATCAGATTGTCGTAGGCGATCTTGCTGTCCTTGCCGGCCGCGACGTACTCGTCCGATATTCGCTTGGACAGATCACGGAAAACACTTTCCAGATCTCCAACCGTTGCTGCGCGTGCTCTCATTTCGCCTCCTGGAGCCCCAGCGGGCAGTTTGCCCTAAGGATAGGGGATCACCAAGCAAATCAAATCCGTCATTCGCCCAATGCGAGCAAACAGTTTCGCCAGTGCCGGCCCTGTCGGGCGCGGGAAAAATGATTGGAGGTCGCCGAGAACCGCTACGCAACCTCCCGCAACACGGCGACCTGAATTCCCCCAACCGATTTCAGCCAAGCGGGCGTCATGCGCAACTTGCTGAAATTGCCTTGGAAAAATGGTGCCCAGAGGCGGAATCCAAACGATGGAAAACTTGCTCTGTTTCCAAATCGTTAGGACTCACGCTATAGCAGGACTAGCCAACAAAAATACCAACGAAATATTTTTGTGGATTGTTTCGGTTCCCGGATATCGCTCTATTCGCTCAATGCCATCGCGTCCCAACCTTATCTCAAAAGCCCATTGCTGTCGTTACTCGAGCAAATCGCAGGCCCGCTGCCTCCGATTTCCCGACCTCTGATCGCTCTACCAATTGAAGATGGCGGAGCAAAGCGGCAATTCAGGATATGCGTCGTCCATAATTTTGATGTTTATAACACACAGATTCGGAACGGTACGGCGGAAAACTCCCCTTTTGTCCTGGTCGGAAGCCTCATCTGAGGTGAAAGCGAGCTTGGGGGTGTGACGGTACGGGCGTGAAGAGCATCGTCAGATTGTGCAGATTGCCCTATCATCGCCCCGCATAGGACATGATGGTTGCGCAACCGCACGCAGCAGCAATGCGCCTCTTGAGCCATGGCCACAACACTTCTGATACCGTATCGGACATACTGGATTGTTCTGTTAAAGTCGCGTCAGAATCCGGTGAATAGCGATCGTAGAAACAGCGATCAATCAGAAATCGTCGATTTTACCTTTCAGGTCGTTCCGCAATACAGTCTTCAGGGCGGATTTTGCATTTGGCAGCAGGATAATTGCCCGAACAAAATCTGGTAGCATCTGTGTTTGCGCGTGCTATGATAGGTTGCGAAAAATGGAGACCCACATGTCGAATCCCAATCCGGAGGAGGTTCCTGCTTCCGTCACCGCCCCCAATCGCGATGTGCGCACCGCACTCCTGCGGGGCCGCCTGGCCAATCCGGCGCTGCAGCGACTGCAGGGCCGCGTCCTGTCCCAGGCCGAGCCCAGCGACGTGATCACCAGCTATGACAGGATGCACCACCGCCACAGCCGGTCATGACAGTCAGCGAGGCGCCTCCCCGGATTACGTCGTTCCTGGTCAAGGTCGCCTCGCGCTGCAACCTCGATTGCGACTATTGCTACGTCTATCACCACGCCGACCAATCCTGGCGCTCCATGCCAAAATTGCTGTCGGCGGATGATCGTTTTACTTTTGTGGAAAGGCTGACGACGTATTTGTCCGAAGAATCAATCAAGCGCTGCACGGTCATTTTCCACGGCGGGGAGCCTTTGCTGGCTGGCGTTGAAACGCTTGTGGCCTTTGCGGATCAGATCCGGGCAGCCACGCCCTCATCGGTTGATATCGGCCTGCAAACCAATGGCCTCTTGTTGAGCGAGGCCGCGCTCACAGCGTTTGAGGCCGCAGACATTAGCATCTCGCTTAGCCTAGACGGGCCAAAATACGCCAATGACAAGCATCGGAACTCGAAAAAGGGCCGCTCCAGCTTCGAGCGTGTCCAGCAAGCGCTCGAGCGGCTCAAAAGACATCCGAAAATTTTCGCAGGCGTGATTGCCGTCATCGATCCGACCACGCCCGCGCAAGACCTGCTGGCGTTTTTTGCGGCGCACGATGTACCCAAACTCGACTTCCTGCTGCCGGACGCACATCATTTGCGGCCGCCGGCGGGTCGAAGCGAGCAAGCCGATTTGTATGAAGCCTGGCTCTGTCAAGCCTTCGATGTCTGGCTCGATTATTACCCCCAACTGCCCATACGCACATTCGAGGCGTTGCTCGACGCGGTCGCGGGGCTGCCGTCTAGCACCGACGCCTTCGGCTTGGGCGATGTCAGTCTTATCGGCATCGAAACTGACGGCAGCTATCACGATTTGGACGTGCTGAAAGTCACAAAGGACGGCGCAACGCGAATCGGCGGCACCGTGACAGACACTGCGATTTCATCAATCGCATCATCCGATCACCTGGCGGCTCATAGACAATTGTTGAGCAAGCCTGGTCTCAGCGTCACGTGCCAGGAATGCGCGATTGTAGATATTTGCGGTGGCGGCTCGCTCCCACACCGCTATGGCGCGAACGGTTTTGATAATCCGACCATTTACTGCGGAGAAATGACCGCTCTCGTTGGGCATATCCGGGGAAGGATCCAAGGTTTGCTGGACAGCAGCGCGCGGCCAGCAGAAGTACTTCCCGACGTCTTCAGCTTTGACCGATACGAATCGGCAGAGCTCGGCAAGGAGGAGATGGCTCATCTCTGTGCGGCCTCACGACAGGCGTTGCAGAGCGAGTTTCTAGAAGCCGCGCGTTTTCTGTCGCTGGACGCATTTCAAAAGCTGGCCGATCTCGGCGCGACGGAGCCGGGAAGGTTGGCGGAACTTTGCCAGCAGCCTGGGGCGGTGGCATGGCAGAGAACCCTGTCCTCCCAGAATCTGGGGCGGGTCGTCCATACCGTCGATGGGCAAGCGCTATCGGCGGACGCGGCCTATCTCTCGGATCTGCTTGATCGGCCCACAGACAAATTATGCGCTTTGGCGGTTGCCAACGAGGACAGCTGGCTGCGCAAGCCATTCGGCGATGCCATCTATTTTGAGACTGAGGCGTCCGCTTCACACGCACGTCCGGTGGTCGAGGCGGCGCTGCGGATCGTAGAGGCATGGCGCCCAGCGCTGGCGGCTGAAATCCGCATGGCCTGCCGTGCCATTCAATTTGTTCGCGATCCGCTCGCCCATCCCGAGAAGATTGTCTCCTTCAGCGACAATACGGTACCGGGGGCGCTTTACGTCTCCGTGTGGCAAGGCGACCGGCTGATCGACCCTTACGACCTGGCCGATTCCTTGGTCCATGAGCATCGCCACCAGAAGCTCTATCTTCTGGAACGCATCTCCCCAACGGTAGAGCCGACCGAAATGCGGGTCTTTTCTCCTTGGCGTGAGGATTTGCGCCCACCCTCCGGGCTTTTGCATGCGGTCTTCGTGTTCGTCGAGTTGCGCCGGTTTTGGGAGTTTGTCCGCAAGGAAGGGCCGTCGCGCCTCCACAATCGGGCGATCAACCAGATCAGGGACACCGATGAACATCTGGCCGAAGCGTTCACCACGCTTTTGAGCTGCCCGCTGACGCAGACCGGTCGCTCCCTGACCGAGGTTCTGAGGAAAGCCTCCGAGCCGGCGCTAGAGGCGGCGTGAACAGCTTGCATCTTCCCGTCGATCGCTTGCCGACCTTGCCGTCGGGACGACACGCCATGCTTCGCGACTATTTCTGTGACAAGGACGCCCGCGCCGTCCTGGAGGATGCCGGATGGAGATTGACGCTAGCCTGGCCCGACGGGATCGATCGACATGTCGATTTGCGGCTCGATGAAGGACTGTCCTGGTGGGGTGGAAACGTCACCCGACCAACCATGGCCACGGCACGCCGCCGGAGCGGTCACGTCTTGAGCGCTCTTTACGACAGCTGGACCCTTCACAGCTGGAGCGAGCAGGTCCAGGCACTGGGCATCAGTCCTCACGAGGAGGTGCTTGTCCTGCACGTCGACGATCACCGTGACCTCGCCAGCCCCCGCTTGTTTGAGGAAAACGGCCAGTGGACCGACCCCATCGGCGGGTCTGCCTGCAGTCTCGACGACCCCCAAAGCGTGCGCGCGGCCATAGAAAGCGGCGCCATCGGGATGGGCAGTTTCCTGACCCCGTTCCTGCACGCTTTCCCGCGCACCGAGGTACGCCAGCTTTGCCAGCCTCCGAAGGTCCAGTCGACCAAGGACTTTGCGATCGAACGCTATGAGCAGTCGGACGAGCTGCTTGAACCTGGCCGCAAGCGGCCGGCGGTAAGGCTCAATGCGTTTTCACCAGGGACGGGATCCGGCCGTTACCGCCTGACCTCCGATCTCGACGATTGGCTAGAGTGCCTGCCTGGGCGGCGAACCGTCCTCCATATCGATATGGATTTCTTCAACAACCGCTACGACGGGGACACCGACTGGGAAAGCAGGAGGGAGCGTCTCGATCCGCCAATCGAGAACATCCTAACGCAGATCGATAGGCTGACGGCGGCGCTCGCCAGATCGGCTGTTGCGGCCAATTTGATCGATATTGTCGTGGCCTATTCACCGGGATTCTTCCCGGCCGAGTTCTGGGAAGCGGCCTCGGATAGACTGATTCCGGGCCTGGAGCGCCTTTATGAGCGCTAAATCCGCACCAAGCCCCGGGCCGCGCCGCAAGCCGAAGCGTCCGACACCCAAGCCCAAGCGCAGCAAGGTCAAACCAAGCAGTGCCTTTGTCGAAGCCGATCAGGTCATGCTCGTTAAGACAAAGGGAACGGCGAAGCGCGGCGGCGGGCCTGGTGGCGAAGCCTGGCGCATCGAGGCAGAAGGCAAGCTGGCCGGCATGGTGTTCATCAACCATATCGACGAAGCGCCACTTGGCCCGCATGCGTCCATACAAATCTATCTCAACACGCCGAGCCAGGGCCGCCGCATCGGCAGGGTCGCTTACAGAAAGGCCTGTGAGGCGAGCCGTTACGATGTCATCTATGCCCATATGCGCAAATCCAACGACGCCTCGCGCCGGGCCGCCGAAGAGGCCGGGTTCAAGGACGATACTAGACCGGCAATGACGCAGCTTCTTCTGGTGTGGCGGCGCTCTCGATGAGATTTCGGCCGCAATGGCTGAAGCCATCGGCGATGGTGGATTTGCGCCAGGTCATGCTTGGCCTGAGGCCTGCCGTGCGGACCGAAATTGGCGACACGGTGGGCGACGCGGAGTTGGGTCAGTGGGCCCGGCTGCGCGGGCTCTATTATTGCCGTGACAGCGACAATTTTGTCGTCTTTTCAAAGCGGCCGGCTTTGGCCCGACGGATCTTGACCATCGACCGGACTGTTGGCGAACACAGCGCCTGGCTCGGGCAATGGCTTGGCTACCCTGCTTGTTGCGTGCGCGCTGCGCGACGGGTTGGTGAGGAAAACCTGGATTCGTGGTCCAAGCGCCTGTCCAACCGGCGTCATGTCGGAGATTTTGCCCTTACCATCGTCTGCGGCTACGCGGCTGGCCGAGCCCTTATCAGCCATATACCGTGCTCGCCTAACTGTTCTGCATCACGGCACTTGGCGAAACAGGTCCTGGCGAAACCGAGCACTATAACATTGCCGACACTGCCCAGATTGCGAGCCCTTCATGCTGACGGCCGTCGTCGTTCCCTGTCTCGATGAAGAAGCGTCGCTAGCCGCGACATGCCTTTCCCTGGGCTTCGGCGCCGGGGCGGCAGTCGCAGACAGCGTCCTGGTGCTGGTCGACAACGGGTCGACCGACGGCACCCGTGGCGTTATGGAGGCTGTCAAGGAAGCCAGCCCAGCACCGGTCCTGCTGGGACAGACCTTGGAACGCGGCTATGTCCCGCCGCGACATCTTGGCGTGCTCATGGCCAAAGCCTTTGCTGCCGAGCGGGGGCTTGTCGATGACGAGCTTCTGATCCTGCAGGCCGATGCCGATACTCTCTATGAGAGGGGCTATCTCGCCGCCATGAGGTTGGCCGCTCTTTCTGCCCCGCTCGATCTGATAGAAGGGGTTGCCCGCCCTTCGGAAACGTTTTTGAACGGCCATGCCGGTTACAACGCGTACTGCGCAATGGCCGATGATGCGGTTTCGAGCCTCTTTGCAGCTGAGCAGGACGAAGTCATTGTCGACGACAAGGTGGCGGGATTTCGCCTGTCGCAGTATTTGAGATGGGGCGGACATCAACGGGAGTTCGATCGCCATGGTGATGAGGTCCACGCGGAGACGTCACGGCTCTTCCTGCGCGCAAAGACCTATGGCGCCGGGCGTACCCGTTGCGCAGGGGCTGTGGCTTACCCGTCGCGGCGCAGGATCGAGGCTGATCCCCTTGCAGCTTTCGTAACGGCCGGCTTTCCGCGGGAGCTCCGGTGGCGCGAACGATGGGCAAAATCCCATCCTGCGTCCCTGTCATTGGCGTGGTTTGATGGCGCACAATTGGGCGAAGAGTTTCTACAAGCCATTTTCATTCGTCAAACTCACGACATCATTCTGTTCGCCTTGATGCCGGCGCAAGTGCAACTGGCCCTTGGCCAGCGCTCGGCGATCTCGCTCGCACGGTCTCCTCTCGCCCCTTTGCTTGAAAAGGTGGACATCAGCGCCGACTTGTTGAAGACGGCGCCAGGACGGCTTTTCGAGGCCTTCTTCACATTGGCCGAGCTCCAACCCAGTCTCTTCGAGGATTGCATAAGCAACGCGCTGCGTGAGCTGTCATAGAAGACTGGCGATGGGACTTTGACCATTCACGATTTGAGGCCAGTTCAGGCGGTCGAGGCCACGCCGGTTAACAGCGCGGTCAAGCTCCTCGTCGCTCGAACACCGGCAACGCGGAGTCTGCGCCGGCCTTCGGTCAATCGTGTCGAAAGAGGCGATCGGGGGTATGGGGCTTAAAGAACCCCGCTTACCGTCGATTCAAAATCCTATCACCGGGTTGGAGCCTGCGGCAGGTGTTTCCAGTCAAAATGGAGGGTAACCATGCGTCGCTAACAGGAATTCTGCGGGCAAAGAGCAAATCATGCCAACTAGCTGTAGCGATTCATCAAAAGAACGCTCATCACAGCCAAATGTTTGAACAGTTTTAGGGCACCGGCGCGTGCAATTTCACATTCCGATTCATAGGATCAAGCTTCTTGTGGGTGGTGCCGCCCGGACGAGCATGGCGACGTTGCGAACAATCCATGCCTCGGCCCGGCGCTTCCCGTGGGAGTCGCTGTGGAATGCCGCGCAAGGTATTTCGGCCCTCATCGTTGGCCTCTTGGCTATATGGGCGTTCTTCTTCAGCTCCCTTCCCGAGATACTGGAGAAGCAGCTCCGAACCGAAGTGGTTTCGATCAACGAGGAACTCATTGAGGTTCGTCGCAACAAAGCCAGGTTGGAGGACGAGCAAATCTCGTTAAAGGCCGCGAACGATGCTCTGGTGAGCCAGCGCATATCGTTGACCGGCCAGGTAACGCAACTCAACGAAGAAGCCTTGAAAGCTGCCAAGGAGGCGGAACGCACCGCCCAGGCCAACCGGACGCTGAGCGAAAAACAGACCGAGCTGACAAACTCCCTGCAGCAGCTGGAAATGCAGCGATCCAAGCTGGCCAAAGAAGTCGAACAATTGCGCTCTGATCGCGAGGCCTACGCCAAAGCGACGGGGACGACTGTAGCCGCCAAAGTCGCCGCGATGGGCTTATATGAATTGGCGGTGCAGCATTACATCGCCGGCGTCTGCTCGCGCTATGGTGAGCATCGGAAGTGGATTGCCGACAACAGGCGGTTCCTGGAGGTGAAGGCCGAATGGGAGAAGCAGCCGTTCGACCAACAATACAGAGACGATAACCCGGTCTTTAAGGAATATTGGAGGCTGCAAAACCTGGCCTTCGCCAAACCGAATATCTGGATCGGAGAGCCGACAAAACCTGTGTTGTTGCCCGGCAACGAAAAGGCCGTGATCGGAGGGTTCCTAGCGACTTACCTGAACACCGAGGATTTTGAGAAACTCAACAAGTACCTGCTTGGTCATCTCTTCGACCGAACCGTGGCGGGGAGGGGAGCAAAAGTGCTCACCGGACGCGAGGTGGTTACCAGGATGAAAGGCTATGAGTTTCTAGATCAATTGCTGCCCGAGGAGCGCACCGCTCTCAACAACACCCTTGATCAGTTCCTTGTATTGAACCCTTTACTGGCGGACCTTCAGATCAACGTCGTGTTCGCGAAAGAGCCCAAGGGTGATGAAATCATCCGTGCCGGCCGCAAGGTATTGCCAAACATTGAGCGCTTCCAGGATGCCCTCAAATCATATCTTGCGCGGCAGGAAATACCGTTGCCGGTGCAGCAGACCGACGTCGGGACGCCTTAGGGTTGCTTCGCAAGTGCCCTAACGCTAATGTTCGCTTTAAAGTACGCGCGGGGGCGCAGTGGGGTTTAGATACAGAAAGTCATTGAGGCTTATTCCTGGCGTTCGCCTGAACGTCACCGGGAAAGGGTTCAGCAGTGCCTCCTTTGGCAAGCCCGGCTCCACATTGAACATGGGCCGTGGCGGCATTCAGAGCACGGTTGGTCTTCCCGGCTCGGGCATGTCCTACTCTTCCAAGCGCAGCGGCAAATCAGCTCTTTTTCTGGGTTTATTGATTGCAGCACTCGTGGCCCTGATCTACCACGCTGCCAGGGGGGAGCCGTGCGGCCCAAGTCTCCTTGCTTGTTATCGGCGTGGTCGGTGTGGGCGCGATCGTGATGGCCCAGAATTCCGATACAAAACCCGGCGCTGCGCCAAACCCGACATTGGCACCCCGAACCGAACGCCAGGTACCAGGGCAGCCCCAAACGCTGCAGCAGGCAAGCCGGGATGTCCAGCCTTCGAATCCGCCGCCATATGTGGAAGCAACCAGGGGGCCGGTTCAGCAGAACGCCCCGGTTGCCGATAGCTGGCCCACCTCCGCTGATGATCAGAAAACGCCAAGCGCGTCATCGGTGGGCGATGTGGGCACCTCGGTAGCTGTCGAGCCGCCGACAGGCGAGCAATTCCCAACCGCAATCGTGACCAGGACCGCAAATGTCCGTTCGGATCCTTCCATGGCCGGAGCCGTGGTGGGTCAGGTGCCGGCGGGCACCGCTCTGACAGTGGTCGAAATCAACGCTCGCTGGGCGCGGGTCAGCAAGGACGATGTCACTTTGGGGTGGATCAGCCGGTCGCTCCTGGCGGCGCAACCTTCCTACCAGTAGCACACCGGGCTCCTGCCGCCAGGCCTGCTATAGGCGCTCCGGCCCCCACACAAACGCCCGTTGCGCATCAGGTCGTATGGGCAGTCGCATCTGCCAACCACGGCGTCTCTAACAGGATCGCCCGAGGCATGCTCCGAAACGGTGCCGTCATCTGGTGCAGCCGCTGGCGCGACCGGTGTGGTCGAAGTCAGCTCGACTGGCTTCGCCTCATTGAGGTAGTCGCCATGGATCCATCCGATCCTCGCGGAGACCGTCACATTGTACCAGTCTCCTTGTTGACCGTTAGTCTGGACAAGGTCGCCTATCGGAAGCGTGGTGATGATACGCGCCCCGGTGTCCGGCGCGACCCTGACACGCACTTTTCTGGTGGTGTACAGCCAGCGAACCAACGTGGCGGGGTTGGGCTTCTGGGCAGCCACTGCGTCGGGCTTTGCATAGGCAATCGAGCTGTTGCTCGGCTGCACCTGAGGCGCCGCGGTGGTGGTTGCCGCGGGGACCGCGGGCGGGGCGGGGGTGGCGATCGGGCATCGATGCTCGACATGGCCCAACCGATAGCACAAAAAACCGCGATGCTCCAGCCGATCCGTTGTTGGCTGACCATTTCACCCTCCCTGCACAATACAAAACAGAGCAATCCGCGAAAGTCGAATCGATGGGCGGCTAAATCTCAAGTCAATTGACAGCAGAAACCGGGTATCTGCTACCTGCCGAATGCCGGGAGACCCGGGGCTTGCGGGAAGCGATATTTCGGCGAAAAGGCGAGTAGATGTCCAACCAATTTGATCAGATACCGTTTGGGGCTGCAGAGTTCGCGGATAATCCAGAACCTCGATGTCCTGCCTTCTTCTGCTGGACACGTCCTATCGCATGAATGGAGCGCCGATCGACGCACTGAACCAGGGCCTTGTCGCCTTCAAGGACGAGCTCGCGGCCGACAGCCTGGCGATGAAACGCGTCGAGGTCGCCATCGTCACCTTCGGGCCGGTCAATGTCGTCGCGCCGTTCCAGACCGCTGACCTGTTTACGCCTAGTAAGCTGGCGCCCAGCGGCGACACCCCAATGGGTGCGGCGATCGAGCAGGGCCTAGAGATGTTGCGGCGTCGCAAGGATGAGTACCGCGCGAACGGCATCTCCTATTACCGGCCCTGGGTATTTCTAATGACGGACGGGGCGCCCACGGACAGCATCGTTGCTGCTGAAAAACGCGATCAAATCTGGCGAGGCTTCGAAGGCATTTTCGTTCTTCGCCGTTGGCGTCGAGGGTGCCAACATGGACATCCTCGCGAAGCTTTCCACTCGCCAGCCTCTAAAGCTGAGTGGCCTCAAGTTTCGTGAGCTGTTCTCATGGCTGTCTGCATCGCTGTCGGGCGTCTCATAGACCAGTATGATCAGTGCCGCTTCGCTCGGGTGTGCGTCTGGCTTGGTCCGATTGGCCAGTTTCGCCCACTGGAGCCTCGGTCGCGTAACTTGCACCACGATAGTGTTCGACGCTGAGAGCACCGGTAGGTCATCTGGCGGGAACAGGCCTTTAAGGTTCTTTCGAAAGAGGCGGTTCAACCGGCCGGGGTGTGGCTTTCACGTTTCCGATGGTTGCTCAATGCCGCGCAGACAGCATCGAAGTTCTTCTCGTTTTCCGGGAAGCTTATCATAGCGCTCCGTTTATGCGGCGTGATCAGTCTCGACGCCACCGTTCGGCGTGTCAAGATGGCGGCTTGACAATCACCATATCCCATTCGCCATTCCCGCGCTCGCTGGAGGCGTGGTGAATGAGGACCTCATATTCGGGGTTGAGTGACAGAAACGCCTTCACCGAGCGATCGAAGGCCAGTATGCTTGGCCAGTTAGTGCGCTCTGGCGACAGAACCAAATGGCCATCGGTCTCGGTGATCTTGCAATCCGGCAGTGAGATCATTTCTTGCTTTCCGCGCTTGTTAGATAGCTCGACCTGGCGTTCGGGTGTCGGATCGCGACAGTTAGCCTTCATCCGTCTGTAATCTCTTCAAATCTTTGCCGGTCAGCGATATTTCAGCTCCTGGCACTTTTAGGTTCACTCCCGAGGCGCGCCCTAATATCGCCGAAGCCAAGTAATCAGCCGGGTGCATGTCAGCTGATTCATCCTTTTCCCCCCTCGCAAACAGATTGCGTGAGATGGTTTCAAGCAAGTGTTCTGGCATTGACTTTTCCTGAGAAAGCCTCCACTCCAGCGCCGCCTCAACAACCCAGCTCGCTCGATCAATGTCCAAATCGAACTGCTTAAGTTGAAATTCCGCGTCTGCGTATCGCTCAAACCATCTGTTCATCCAGCGCAGATACCAGGCAATTAGGCCGAGAAGCGCGACAGTCAGGCCCACAGGCTTCAGACCTGCGATTATAACCTGAGCCGTCGTAGCGCCGGCAGGAAGCGAGCTCAGAGCGTTCGCGTAGTACGCAAGAAAGCCGACCAACACCGCCGATGAGCCGATGACACCCAAATGGATCGGAGTCCGGTTGCTTTTCGTCTCTGGCGTAATTTGGAACTTGTTTGAGCGTGCAACGATCTTCGATTTCAGCTCTTGGTGAAGCTCACGCCGCGCATGTGTGTTGCTGCGGTCGTCTAAATCTTTCTGCCGTGCCGCCAGTTCCTCTTCTGTCCTTTGCAGAGCTCGCTTTGCTTCCTCGATCGTTTTTTCCGCTTTCGTCTGTCGAGTGGCGACCTGTGCATCAAGCTGAGCGTTTCGTTCGTTATATTCCTCCTCAAGTCTGAGGCGAACCGCTGCCGCTTGCTCACCAACGTTGGCCACAGTGCGCTGCAACTGCTCGATCATCTTCTGATGCGATTTCATGAGCAGCGTAAAAGATTGGGAATTATGAAACAGCTTGGCATTCTGGTCAGTATTTGCCAGAAATGAATCGCTGATTATCTGGTTGAGACGCGACACTTTCTCAGGCGGAACGCCGTCCTTCGGGTTGTTTGTGATGCTCAGAACATCGAAAGCAAAATCTGCATTTGACGCGATGTTCCGTTCAACGACGAGGTTGAAGTTGGCAGCGCCGATAGTAGCCGAGTAGATCGTATATCGATCCGATGAAGCTAGCGGATGCGTGCGCCATTTTTCATCGCTAATCGGAAACTGCTCACCCCGCGCCGATCCAATCTCACTAATGCTGCAACTGGTTGCGTCCACCATTTCAGACGCTGATTTCAAAAAGCTAAGAAGATCGGCGTCTCTAAGACGCGGCACCTGAAATTTATAGTCGGCCATTTTTCCCCATCCCATACCCGAGGGGCAAAGGTAGACCATTTAGGATCTGGGGACGCAACCCTGCGCTGAAAGCTTTGCTATGGAGCCTTGCCACCGGCTGGGCGATCGGGCTGGGAGTGGCCGCCGGTTTGCCGATGGCGGCTGAAAAGTAGATCGCCTGCGCATGCCAAAAATTTGATTGCCGCTGACCTTGGCGGATCAGCTCGTCAGATGTGCAATGCAGGATGCATGAGGTTGCCGATTCGGAGATCGAAGCCCTCGCGCCCGATCTCTATGCGGCTTCCTATACTTTGCGTATGGGGCCTAATGCCGTGGGTGCAGTTCGCTATCCCATAGCGTCGTGCGGGTTGAAGGCAAGCTGGTTGACATAACGCCTAACCAGGCATCGCAGCGCTACCTTTATCGAGCACCGGGGGAGTTGGAAGCTTTTCGAGGCGGCCGGCTGGCGGGGAAACATCTATCACCAGATCAGGCGTTTGGAACGCGCTAGCAGTTCGCCCGCCGGTCTCTCTCCTGGCTTGGGCGACTACTGCCATCGGGAATCTTGGCAGGTCGTCTGGCACCTTCGTCGCTCACCACCATCCGAAAGATGCACCGAACGGGTGAACGCCGGCCAAGAGCGCTCCTACGGCCGCCGTCGATGCGAGGATCAGTTCGAAGCCTCGCAAAGTGATGCGCCGCTCGAGCAATACGCTCTGGCCGCGGCGGTACAGCCGGCCGTCATCGTCGATCTGAAAGCCATCCATTTCGTCGATGCTGATTGTTCGTGGAGCCATCAGGTTCGTTCCTTCCTCAACCTCACGCCGGCGCCGCCGCCTTCCTCCGGGATGAACTCAACGCCGGCCGCCCCCGAGGGAATAATTTCTAGCTCAATCGAACTTCGGCGGGGGTGACGGTTTCCATTCTGTCGCTGCTTTCAGATAGCTCACGCCCCGGCTCCGGCCGGTTTGCCGACCAGCAAACAGTTTCGGTTTATGGACACGGGCGGCATCCGGCTAAATGCCGATAGCGTGACCCTTGAAGCCGGCGAAATCAACGAATTCGTCAACATGATCGACGGGGGGCTGTATGGTGCGCCGTCGAACTAAAATTATGCGATCGTGGAAGCCGTCAACGGTCTCAATGTCGCAAAAATTCGATCCGACCCTTACCGCCAGCGCGGTCGGGTATTCGCTCAATAATTTGGGCTTTGGCGCTCTGAACACCGGCCAATACAGTTTCGCCGCGCTGTGGAAATGTGACGACGGCGTGAGCTGGAAGGTGTGCTCGAAAGAACGCTATCGGAACGCGCGAGGATGGGAGCGACATGGACGCCGGCTCAAACGGTTCTGGCTGACTTGCGCGCCAGAACCGTTGTTACCAAGCGCACGCCATACGTTGCTGCCGAGTGGCGAACAACCAAGAACTGCAGCAACAGAACAGCGCAATAGATGAGCGATACCTTAAGGGATTGAACCATGAAAATCGTAGCGGTCCCAAAGCCGACAAGAAACAGGAATGAAAAAGCGGCGTAGTCCCGCGTAAACAGAAATTCTCTGTGAGCATGAAGGATAGCGGCCTCGGACTCCACGTCTTTGTAAAGCCGATACCACTGGCGATTTTCATCACCCGGCGTTTCCGGAAAAGTACTCCCCAAGGAATCTCGCAGGCGGGACATATCGATGCGAGGATCTGTCGGTCCATATTCGCTAAATGCTCGATGTCCTGGCAATGCATAATGCCATCGAAAGAACACTAGGCGCGCCTTCGCGGCAGCGTTCAGAAGACCGTTTGCGATTGACGTAACAACAAGCGCTAGGCCAACCGGAAGGAGGTTTGCGGCTCCCACAAGCAGGCCCTTGAAGCCGGAAACCGCGAAAGCGTCAGACTGAGCCACGGCATAGAACAAGGCAAAATTAGCGGCGATGGTGAGCCAAAGCTGCCAGCGGTTTTGATCCTTCAACGAGCGAGGCGGCCCGCCCGTGGTCACGTGTATTCCTCGACCCGGGTGTAGAAAGGCAGGCCTTCCGCCACGTCGTATCCGGCACGTGGTGGGAAACCTCCCCAATGTACCTTGCTCACCCCTTGCGTTGCTATGATGTGGCCGCCACGGCGCTTAAATGCGTTTAAAACTATCTTGCGGGGATGCCTCGCATCGTCCTTTGGCGCGGAAACAAAGGCACTGAAGCGAGATGCCGAACCTTCCGCCTGAATTTCTCCGAACAGGCGTGTCAGGATCGTAGGTCCCACATTTCGGCGACTGCCGTGGTGGGGAATTTGCACAAAGCTGAAATGCTGAAGTGGCAAACCAACGCTCTCGGCATAGATTGCCGCCCATCGCAAACCATTGACCCCTGTATCTCCGGTAAGAAGCACGCGCGCGTCGTCCTCGAAACTGCCGTAAAGCACGACACTCGATTCGTTGCTTGCACTAGTGACACCGCCATCTTTTAAGCGCTCGCTATCCCAACTCTCCGTCGTCCAACTCTGCATCGCGGCTTTCGCCGCTTCCAAGATCTTGCGGGCAAGCGATTCCTTGCCCAGCCACATCTGGGCACCCTCAATTGCGGCCTGGTCAGGGTCGGGCGTCTTCTCGAATTGTGGCAACAAATAGTTGTACGCAACGCGGCTAGGCGAACACACTCGGAAAGGGCCGATGTCCACTCCCTGGAAAGGAAAGAAGATGTTGCAGCCGGCCTCTACAGCTAGATCGTAGATTTCGCTGATCGTTCCATATTCGGCCTTGATGGCTTGCTTTAGGCCTTCTGCCGTCCACCGTTTGTCCGAAAATAGGTGTCGGGATTCCTCGGCAAGCAACCATGGGATATGCATCCAGAGATTTCGCACCGGAATTTCACTCAAGACCGTCCGCAATCCAGACGCATGGTCCGCATCGGAATGAGTGAGCACCACGTGCTCCAACACGGGAAATGGCCCAAAATGCTTTTTTAGGTGTGCGACGATGTTGTCCCCGGTTTCTGCATGTCCACCGTCGACCAACATCAGCTTATAGGCGATGGCGTCCCCGTAGCGGAGTACGATGGCGTCGCCAGCGTTTGAGCCGGCGCCAACCGGTAGAAACTCGACCTCGCAAGGCATAATTATCCCCCGGCCGCCACTATAATAGATGGCGTTCAAGTAGTGCAACGTGGATTGGCGATTCCATCAATCTCCACTGGCCTCCACCGGTCTACACCGGGTCCTCTACCGGGCCGAGACAATAGAAAAATTCGTGACTTCCAAAGAGCGCACCAAGACGCGGGATGATGAAGCTGGCCGAAGATAAACTGTTGTCATCCAACGCGCCCCTCAAGGTCGTTGAATTTTGTTTCGAGGTCCTCGACCTCGCTCTCGGTGTCGGAGATGAGGCTCTCGACTGCATCGCAGAGGGCTTCAAAAGCCCCTTCCAACTTGCCACCTTCCTTAAGGCTCTGAGCCTCCCTTAGTTTTTTGCCGGCCTTGGAGAACGCAATGTACTCGATTTTAGGCAATGCCATTCTAGACCCTTTGCAGCGAGATGGTTGTGAGAGAGGTTCAGCCCTTCAGGTAGCCGGAGCATCTTCGTCCTCTTTCCAATGGTAGTTACCCGCGATTTCATGCAGAGCCCGCTTCAGGTTTCGCAAAGCGGTTGCTTGCTTCGCGCCCCAGGGGATGTTCTTTTCGGCGTACTTGTTTCGGCCCTTCGCCTCTATCGAATCGAGGCCGATGCCGTCGAGCAGTCCCTTCGCTCGAACTACTTCGAGCAGAAACTTTTCACGGATGTTCGACAAGTTCGTAGATGCTGGATGAAGGGACCGCATCATATCGATGTAGCTCCTCATCACCGGAAAATCGGCCCGTCGAATATCCGACTCAAGGTTTGAAACCCGCTTTTCTAGGCCCGCCAAAAGCCGCTGAAGATCCACGTCTACCATTATTCCCTCCGGCCAACCGAACCCGGATCAAAGCACCGTGCTTGATTCGAGTCGATCCCGCACGCCATCTTAATGGCAGCGTTGAATGGGCACTATGCGCAATTTATATGGGACGGATAGATACCCCAAGAAGGAGGCCAGTCAGTGGTTAACCCTCTTCTGGATCCCGAGGTCGCGGACGAAGCGCCAAGCGAGCCCTACCTTACCCCATACGACTATAAACGCGTCGCCACGTATATGTGGCTGCTGGACGCCGCCTACGACGACGAGGATTGGCGCGTGGTTGCCAGCTCTGACGGCTGTGAAGAGCCAGGCTGAGTCGACTGTCCAAGTACCAAGCAAGTCAAAAGAGCCAGCCAGAGATACTTTATGCTTGCCTCGAATTTGCCGACCAACTCATAGAACCATTAGCTTTCTCGATGTGCCTTTGGGATATTCTCCACAGGGCGGCCAACTCGGGAATGGAGTGACAGGCTGCCTTGATGTCATTGTGAGGCTCTTCCGATCCGTTTGTACGACAGGCCGGACTGTTTTTGAGACATTAATACGTTTTATCGTCTTGCGGTTGGGAGCGTTGTTCTATCCTATTGTTGATTTCGAGAGATGGGCACAAGTCATCGATTTTAGGGGAGGGGGAAATGAAACATCGCCTGGTCTGCATTCTGACCACCGGAGTGTTCCTTGCGGTTCCAGCCTATGTTCACGCAGCCGAAAAGCTGACAATTCCTCAGATCAAGGTTCAACGCACATCTCTCCCCATGCTCGATCGACGGTGATCATCGAGGGAGCCGTGACCCACATTTTCGGCAACAATTTCATTGTCCGAGATGAAGCGGGGGATGGCGCCGACGCAACTTCGGACAGCATCATCGTCCGGCGCAAAGCGACCGGCTTGACCGTGGGTGACCGGGTGCGTGTGGAGGGCGTGGTTCACGAGTTCAATGAGAACGATGCCGCGGACAACAACAGATATCAATGATGCCGTCTTCGAGAGACTTTCTTCAGGCGCGCCTCTACCGCCTGTGGTCATTGGAGCGGCTGGCAGGTTGCCGCCGACCGATATTCTCTTCATTTCGGAACACAGCGCCGACCCGGAAAACTCTGGCGCCGGTTTCTACGAGAGCCTGGAAGGCACGTACGTCCGGATCGATAATCCGGTTGTTGTTGGTCCGACTAACGACTTTGGCGAGTTCTGGGTCGTCGCCGACGGTGGCGCCGGCGCTTCCGGAATGAACTCGCTCGGCGGCATCACCGCTACACCCGGCGACGCCAATCCTGAGAGAACCCAGATTCAAGGTGACGGACGCTCAGAAGCCGCAATTCCAACACGCGTTGGGTGACACTTTTGTCAGTATCGAAGGATACGTGACCTACGATCGAGGGCTTTATGAAATTCGGTTGGCAAACACCACCGGCGCCAATCCAAAAGCGTGGGCGCCCGAACCTATCGGAGAGGCACAGGAAGACAATGTGCTGACGATCGCTGGCTACAATGTCGAGAATTTGGATCCCGTCGTCGAGGCTGTCGACAAGACGCCCGTCAACGATCCGGATGACGATGTCGGCGTTGGAAAATTCAGTTCGATTGCAGAACACGTTGTCAAGCTTCTAGGCTCGCCCGATATCGTCGCTGCAGGAAATGCAGGACAACGACGGTGCCCAATATGGCGAAGTGGTCGCGGCCGACCAGACGCTCAAACTTCTGGTCGACGCAATCGCTGCGGCGGGTGGTCCGGCCTATCTGCCGCTCTCTATCGACCCGCTCGATGACACGTCAGGAGGCCAGCCCGGAGGCAACATCCGAGTCGCCTACCTCTACAACCGCACGCCTTACCCCCGACGCCTCGACACCAAAGCAGATCGATGCACCTGCTTTCGGCCGGAGCCGTCTGCCCTTGGTCGCGTCGTTCAGATTCCGCGGCAGCGAAGTAACCGTCATCAACGTTCATCTCTCGTCGAAATCCGTAGCGGTGGCGCCTATGGGGCCATCCGACCACCGATTGACCCCGCCGAACCGGCGCGTATCGCACAGGCTCGGGCGGTGCGCGACTTCGTTAGAAGTCTGCCTGCAGATAGCAATCGGGCAGTCGTCGTGTTGGGAGATTTCAATGCGTTTTGGTATGAGACCCCATTGCTCCTGCTGACCGGCAGCGAACCGCAATTCAAGAATCTTGCCCTCGACGAGCCGCCTTCGGAACGCATCAGCTACGTCTTTGACGGCAATTCGCAATCGCTCGATCACGCATTAACCCTGCTGGGGCCAGGACACTCGGCCACCATGAAAACGCTGCACGTCAATTCGGTGCAGCCGGACAGCCGAAAGTCAGCGACCACGATCCGAAATTGGTGAGATAATGTTTCAGTGAGAAGTCGAGCGTCTGTGCAGTAGGGGCGAGGCCCTCTGTACGATCTCCCTGAGCTCGGTCTGCACACGAAGAGAAGCGTAATGCTGCGTCGAGACTTATCAAACTCGGAATGCCCGCAATGCTTCCGTTGGCAGGTTGCCGAACTACTGAGGATTTGGAGATAGCGGGCCGCTCCATTGACGCGCATTGTCATGTGTTCATCGCGTCCAACCTGTGCGCTTCAGCACTGAAACCGTTGACAAGCCATTCTCATCATTAACTGCAAAGCGACAGCACCCGGAGTCGGGCAGCGCGCCGAAAGGACCCCGCCGTCGTATGAACTGGATCCCTCATAGTGCGTCGCAACATTTTGATGCTGCACTGCGGAACTTTGCGGCAAGGCGGGAGTTCTCTGTGCTTCTAGCAAGCGAGGGCTCGATGAGGCGCTACAAGATTCTGCCGTCGGAATCAGGGCTGTGGTCTGTGATCGATAGCCTGACAGGGCTTCCCGCCGATAGATACGGTCAGCCGCTCACCGGGCTGACCCGGTACGAGGCCGAAGAGGCTGCCTTTAACCTCAGCGAGAGCACTCCGCCATGGATGGCCTTGGTCAGACGTCGCAGACGTTAATCAGGGCTGCCGATTCCACGGATGGTCGGACGCGATGCGCCTCCCACTCTCACCACACCCAATCGCGTAGCCTCTCACCTCTTCCTTCTGGATGCGTGCGTCATGGCAGGGGGCGCATGTGCTCTCCAGTTCGCCGTAGCATAAGAGCCGGACCGTCGCGGTGCGCCACCAGATGGTTGGCGACCGTGGCCGGAACCGTCCCCCGTTCTCTTGCCGATGAAGTGCGGGGTGCCCGACACCAAAATGAAGCGCGAGCTCCCGAACCTTCTGCCGATCCTGACACGGCGATCGACCTGGAACCTCATCGAGCAGCAGTATGACGAGTTGATCAAATATGCGGCGGCCCTGCAGCACCGCACGGCCGATGCGGAATCGATCCTGCGCCGCTTTGCGCGGGCGAGCGCGCAGCGCCCGAGCTACAAGGCGCTGGCCCAACTCGGCAAGGCAATCAAGACCATTTTTCTCACCGCTATCTCGGCTCGGAAGCCTTCCGGCGCGAAATCCACGAAGTGTCGCTTGGCAGTAATGGTGAGAACGCAGTCGTTCGGTCAGGTTTGGCAGTTTATTGCGAGAATGGCGTAGCTCGGATTCTCCATTTTTTAAGTGCAATCGCATCAGTGTGAAGGTCATGAATCCTTTTAATTCTATAAACCGGAATTCCGCTTGCAGTGGTGCTGAACTCCCTGGCGAGGCGACCGGCACCTTCGTGCTGGAGGAGAATTCGGACCGGTGCGTTGCGCGGTGAGCAAGCACGACGGCCCGACCTTCGACGAGTTCGATCTGGCGAAACTGCCGCTCTTTCGCAACGTGGTCGATCTTCAGCGACAGCCTAGCGACCCCGGCTTCTAAACGCCGTCATGGAGTAGCTCCTGCACTCGTTCGACCGAAATGTCCGATGCAAAGATCAGGTCGTGAGGGAATGCCCGTTCCCCGCAGATGATCGGCAGTCGCTCGATCGCGCGACGCACGGGATCGGCTTCTTCCGTGAACCAGCAGGTCGATATCAGAAAAAGGTTGCGGCGGTTACCGCGAACCCATGGCTGGCGCAGCAAGCGCTCTTTTCAGCAAGCGCCCTGGTCGGGAGCCGGTGAGGATGAAATTCGGCTCGGGTGCAACGATTACATGCTCGAGGTTCCATTCGGTCTTCCCGAGCGTGTGTATGTCCGAAACTGAACATGAATGTCGGAGCCCCACCCGCTGGCCGTTACAGCCAGGCACCGGCTGGCGAGCAAGCGGTGGAACGAAACGGAGCGCAAATCCGGCACGCAAATTGCTTTGATCTCGTAAGTGAGACGTTGGCAGGGCGTCGTGGAGGACCGAGAAATCAACCAGGAGCGTGCTCGATGCCCGCAATGAGACGGCCAGCACAGGACGATGAACCCAGCCACACCTGGGGAACTGGACCGCTATAGCCAGCCGCGGCGCCTCCTCATAGATCGCGCCTCCTTCAGCCAAGCCGTCCACCAGCACTACGAGGGCCACCCTATGCAGCTCTCGAACGTGGCCACAGCGCGCATGTACATTCAAGTGCGCCCCTCAGCCTTGCGTGGTCCGCTCGAAGCGCGCCAGGAACGCATTGTGTGTGGACGAGGAACGTGCGCTTGGCAGTTCAAGGGGCGAGCGCTCTCGCACTCCTCCGATGCGCCGCACCCATTCTTCTGATCAGTCGGTTTGACCCGCCATGTCGCCTTTGCATTTCATCTATCGTCCCTTTGAGACGCTTATCCGCCCGCTGGATATCCCCTACGCACCTTTGCCGGCAACAGGTCCGTTTGCGCTGCTTCTGCATTTCGCACGCATGTTCCGTGGCGCCTTGGCGGCCATCGCCGTCTTCATGATGGCGGTCGAGGGAATCAACCTCGCGGTGATCTGGGGCATGTATATCATTGTGGACGGGGTGAGCACGAACGGTGCGGCGGTTTTCCTTGAGGAAGCTTGGCCTATGCTCACGTTCCTCGGCCTGCTGATGTTCCCCGTGCAACCGCTGCTGATGTTCATCGCCAAGGCATTGGGTTCCCAGGCAGTGTCCGTATGCATGCCCGCGGCTATGCAATGGCATGGCTACAAGGCGGTCGAACGTCAGGACCTTGCATTCTTCCACGATCTCTTCGCCGGCCAGGTGGCGTCGCGCATTTCGCAACTCGCCGCCGCCGTGCAGCAGCAGATCGTCGTAGCGTCTTCCAGCATACCGTATTTTCTCGTGCAGTTTCTCGGTTCGCTTTCGCTGCTTGCCACGCTGTCCTGGCCGCTGGCGCTTCCGGTCTTTTTTTGGATCGTGGCGAACGTCGCAGTCGCGGTTGTGGCAGTGCCATATTTTGCCGTGCGGTCCCGCCACTCTGCCCGTGCGCGCAGCCTCGTCGTCGGCGCCATGACCGACCTCTACAGCAACATCCACGTGGTCAAGCTGTTTGCGGCCGAAGACAGCGAGGCGGACGCAATGCGCACCATCATGGGAGATGCCATCGAGACGCAACAGCTTGAACGGCGCATCCGCTTAACAACCGACACCAGCGTCGTCCTGCTGAACGTCCTTCTTTCGCTGACCAACATCGCCGTCGGGCTCTGGGGACTCGTGGCCGGTTTTGTCACCACCGGCCAATTTGTTGCTTCAATCGCACTCGTTCAGCGGCTCAACGCCAACTCCCTGGCCTTTCTCCAGCTAGGACAGCAGATATTCCAGGCTGTGGGCACGATACGCGACGCGATGCCGGTCATCACCACGCCTTCAACGGTAACCGATGTCTCCGGAGCCAGGCCGCTGGCCGTTATCGCCGGCACGGTCGGATTCAGGGGTATCCGGTTCGAATACCGGCAAGGAAAAGGGGTAATCGAGAATCTATCGCTCAGGGTCCGCGCCGGCGAGAAGGTCGGGCTCGTCGGCATGTCGGGGTCCGGCAAGTCAACGCTTGTCAGCCTGCTTCTGCGGTTCTTCGACGTAAACGATGGCGCAATCTTCGTCGACGGCCAGGATATCCGTTCGGTGACGCAGGCAAGCCTGCGTCAGAATATCGCGGTCGTGACCCAGGATGTCTCGTTGCTCCATCGCTCTGTCGGGGACAATATCCGTTACGGCCGGCCGGATGCCTCGCCGGAGGAGGTCGAACGCGCCGCAATGCTGGCCGATGCTGACGGTTTCGTGGCCGATCTCAAGGACAGCGAAAACCGCACCGGCTACGATGCTTTCGTCGGTGACCGCGGGGTGAAGCTTTCTGGCGGCCAGCGTCAGCGGGTCGCCATCGTTCGGGTGCTGCTTAAGGACGCGCCAATCCTCCTTCTAGACGAGGCGACTTCTGCCCTGGACAGTGAAGCCGAGGCGGCGGTCCAAGAAAAACTCGAGCTTATAATGGAGGGCAAGACGGTGATCGCCATTGCCCACCGCCTGTCGACGATTGCCAGCATGGACAGGATCGTCGTGCTCGACAAAGGGCGCATCGTTGAGGAGGGCTCCCCCTGGGAGCTACTCAAACGCGACGGCCTGTATGCCCGCCTGTGGCGGCGGCAGACCGGCGGCCACATTGCCGACAGTTCCGAGGAGAGATAAGCCGACTGGAAGGTCGTTCGTCACGGCTCTGCGCTGCTCGCAATGCTTGGCTGTTGTCGTAGAGAGCGGGCATGTTCGCGTTAGACAAATCTCGGCTTTCGCCGCCTTCGTCGCAAATGTGTGGGAATGGGCGACGAGATTGCCACAAGAGCTCTTCGGTTCTATCGCGAGAAGCTGACCGCCCGCGGCCGTGCCGATGCTGGTACCGCCGAGTCTTAAGCAGTGGTGATCGCTCGACTTCGTCTCCGACCGTTCCACATCCTCACTGTCGTCGACGATTGGACGCGGGACACAAAGCGCGCTGCTGAGGCGGTGCCCGAACGTGCAAGGACACAGAAGTTTACGATACGAGGGGTGAGCCGAGTCGAAAAACGCATTGGAAACTCCGTCTGGTGCAATCCGGACCGGGTCACAAGGTGGTACAAGAGTTGAGTGACGCAACACCGCTGGTTAATTGCGCCGGTGCTATCGCGGCCTCTGGTCCGCAACGGCGCAGGCAACACCCCGAGGAGCAGGGGCGCATGGCAGATTGCCCCAACCGGCTCGACGTCGCCATGCTCGACGAGCTTCGGGAATTGGGGTCAGCGAACGCATGACCGGCAGGGCTGGGGGGTGGCTCGTTTGCCGACGCCACTGCAATTGGCCCCGCAACGGGGTCGCGAGCCGGAATTCAACCAGGCCGTTCGCCCTAAAACTGATCCAGCTCAAGGCAGCCCACCGCTACCCATGTAGAACGGGCAACGAGCGCGGTGCGCACCAGACAAAGGGCAACGACCAAAGCCGTCCTCGACATCGCATCGGAGTTCAACGTCTTTGCACCAATGCCCAGGAATGGTCGACGCGACAAACAACTCCCCGCGTACAGGCGCTGAGAGCCGCCGACGTTTAACGGAAAGTCACAAACGGGCTATCCCGATCCCCGGGGGGCCAAGGAGCCCGCCCCATGAATCGCTGCACATCATCAGTTGCAATTCTTGCTTTCGCCACCGTCTGCACATTGTCTGCCGTCGCAACGGCGGCGGATCGGACCATCTATGCAGCGCCCGACAAGAGCCTCGTGTTTCTTAGTGGCGTCGGCTACACGTGGCTCAAGGCCAACGAGCTTGTCTACGACAGGGGCAGATCACAATGGGCACGAACAATCCGCCGCTTTCGCCCGAGGACGTCGAACGCTTCGGGCCTGATCCCCTTACCAGCTTCCGCACCAATCTGGCGTCGGTTGAAGAGCGCATCACGCTTGCTTGCGCGCGGGCCGGGCGCGACCGTGCCTCGGTGCGGTTGCTGCCGATCACCAAGACGGTGCCGGCCCATATCCTGCGATATGCCTTCTACGTCGGCATCAGCACCTTCGGCGAGAACAAGATCCAGGAGGCAATGACAAAGAGCGAGGCGCTTCACGATCTCGCCATCGACTGGAGCATCGTCGGACATCTGCAGACCAACAAGGCCAAATATCTGACCCGCTTCGCGCGTGAGTTTCATGCGCTCGACAGCCTGCGGCTCGCCGACCTTCTGAACACGAGGCTGGACCGCGAAGATCGCTTCCTCGACTTCTATGTGCAGGTCAACACGTCTGGCGAGGACAGCAAGTTCGGCCTCCATCCGAACGCACTGCTGCCCTTCGTGGAGACCCTCGATCAGTTTCCCCGTCTCCGGCCATGCGGGTTGATGACACTTGCGCTGTTTTCCTCCGACATGGCCAAGGTGCGGCCTTGCTTCATTCTGCTGCGCCGACTGAGGGACAAAGCCGTGAAGCACAACGCCGCGCTCACCGGGCTCTCCATGGGTATGACCGGAGACTTCGAGGAAGCCATCGAGGAAGGCGCCACTGTCGTGCGCGTCGGTCAGGCCATCTTTGGCAAGCGGCCGACGCCTGACGGCCACTACTGGCCGGGTTTCGCCCCCACCGATCGAGGAATTGAACCATGATTTTTCGCGAACGGCCTGTCTGCTTTTCCGATCACCCCCGCCGATCGTTCCGGCCGAGTCGACGTTGACGCGCTATGGAAACTGGTCAGCCGGCTGATCGCGGCTGAGGTCGATTCCATCGGCCTGCTCGGTAGCACCGGCGTTTATATGTCACTGATGCGTTCGCCAATCATCAATGTTGCAGAGATGGGCGCAGCGGCGAAGCTGCCAATCTCCCTCCTTGCGGGGAGATGGCCGGCAGGCCAAGGCGAACCATTCCAGATACGCTGTTGAAGCATATCTCGCCGCTGAGTTGGGAACCTATCAACCTGACAGGCATCTACACCTGGGACACCGAGCATCAGATGCCCGAAGGCTTTCGAACCCTTAGGCTACCGACCCCAACCCGGCGAGCCGCATGAGTTTCACGATCCGTTCGGGCTTAGCGCAAGATTTTGTACAGCTCTTGTCCTCACCCCAGATTGTGAGCTAAGGACACCTTTCGTCCTGACAATCATGGTATCCTGCAAAGAAGATGCGGAGTGGCAAGCGGCCAGTCACTCGGACACTGGCTGCCTGTGGGAATGTCCACGAGGCGACACTTGGGTGAATCATATATAGGCACGTCGAGTAAGATGACGAGACGATATTTCGGAACGGACGGGATCCGGGGAGGGGCCAACAAATTTCCGATGACCGCCGAGGTTGCGATGAAGGTCGGCATGGCTGCCGGCCTATCGTTCCAGCGCGGCCACCATCGCCATCGCGTCGTGCTCGGCAAGGATACGCGGCTGTCGGGCTATATGATCGAGAACGCGCTGGTCGCGGGCTTCTGTGCCGCCGGCATGGATGTGTTCCTGCTGGGGCCGATTCCGACGCCGGCGGTCGCCATGCTGGCGCGGTCGCTGCGCGCCGATATCGGCGTGATGATCTCGGCCTCGCACAATCCCTATTACGATAACGGCATCAAGCTGTTCGGCCCCGACGGCTACAAGCTGTCGGACGAGATCGAGATGCGCATCGAGGCGCTGCTCGACCAGGATGTCGACATTTCGCTGGCCGACGCGGATGGGCTCGGGCGCGCCAAGCGCGTGGACGGCGTGCACGACCGCTATATCGAATTCGCCAAGCGCACTCTGCCGCGGTCCATGTCGCTGGCGGGCCTGCGCATCGTCGTCGATTGCGCCAACGGCGCCGCCTACAAGGTGGCGCCGGCAGCGCTTTGGGAACTCGGCGCCGAGGTCATCACCATCAACAACGAGCCGAACGGCTTCAACATCAACGAGGAATGCGGTTCGACGCACCCGGTGGGCCTTTCCAAGAAGGTCCATGAAGTGCGCGCCGACATCGGCATAGCGCTCGATGGCGACGCCGACCGCATGGTCATCGTCGACGAGAACGGCGCTGTCGTCGACGGCGACCAGATCATGGCGCTGATCGCCGAATCCTGGCATCAGAGCGGCCGCCTGGCAGGCGGCGGCGTCGTCGCCACCGTCATGTCCAATCTCGGCCTCGAACGCTTCCTCGGTGAAGCCGGCCTGCAACTTCACCGAACCCAGGTCGGCGACCGTTACGTGGTCGAGCACATGCGCGCGCATGGGCTGAATGTCGGCGGCGAGCAGTCCGGCCATGTCGTGCTGTCTGATTTCTCCACCACCGGCGACGGGCTGGTCTCGGCGCTGCAGGTGCTGGCCTGCATCAAGCGCCAGAACAAGCCGGTCAGCGAGATCTGCAAAAAGTTCGAGCCGGTGCCGCAGCTCTTGAAGAATGTGCGCTTTTCCGGCGGCGAGCCCCTGGAGACGGGGCCCGTCAAGGCCGCGATCGAGGATGCCCGCAACCGGCTCGGCAAGTCCGGCCGCCTGGTGATCCGGCCTTCCGGCACCGAGCCCCTGATTCGGGTTATGGCCGAGGGCGACGACCAGAAGCTGGTCGAGACGGTGGTGAACGACATCGTCGGCGTCATGGCCGAGATCAAGACCGCTGCCTAGACGTTATGGCCGTGGTGTGATTGGCGGCCCGCCCTTAGTCTTTGCGGCTGTATAGCAAACGGGGGTTACTCGGGAGGGTTCTGTCGCAAATCGTGCTTTTGGTTACAACGGGACGCTTTCGCGCCGATGATTTCAAGCTCTCGGCTTCTGAGCTCGCCCGCACGGGACCCGCTTGCGGGTTGGCTCCAGGCAGACTCGCACGGAGGCCTGCGCGTCTGCCACGCCGCATCGCTTGAAACGACGCTCTTGACCGAGCGGCGTCAAACGGGCGACCTTGTGATTACAGCTAGAGCAGAAGCCGTCGCCGGACTTCGAGGACGCCGATAACTGGCTGGTCGATCTGGTCTCCGGTCTCCGATCGGTACGCTCGGAGATGACCAGAAACGATCCCTGTGAGTGTGAGCGACGCCATTTACAGCGCCATATGGTGCCAAAGTGTACCGAATAGGCTTGGGTAGCCACGGTAAAAGCCGCCAATAAGTCCAAACGAGGCAACCACGATGCCGCCGAGTGCCGGGCCCACAGTTCGGGCGGAGAGCATGGTCACGGCACCGGGGA
Source organism: Mesorhizobium sp. WSM4814 (assembly GCF_055811595.1). Classification (NCBI taxonomy): domain Bacteria; kingdom Pseudomonadati; phylum Pseudomonadota; class Alphaproteobacteria; order Hyphomicrobiales; family Phyllobacteriaceae; genus Mesorhizobium; species Mesorhizobium sp. WSM4814. Next base: position 25,622 of record NZ_JBVVQT010000006.1, on the reverse strand, counting down.
CACGTGCCGGTCGACGATATCTCAAAACCGAAGTTTGCCAGGCTGATCGTTGAGAGCGCCGCCGCATGCGATCAAGAAGCTGAAGCGGAGGATCATCCACGGACTGACAAAGCCCAGCGCCACAAACGCGTTTAGCATCGCAGAGGCTATCACTATGGATGGAACTAGGGTTCCACGACCACTTCGCGGTTGTCATTGGTCCTCGATCTTGACCGTCTTTAGGGCGATCTCCTGGTCGATAAGACCGGCCACATCTTCCGGATGATGGAACACCCCGATCATTGCGACACCAGATGCCTTAAGCTGCGTCAGGCGTTCGACCAAAGCGTTTCGGGCGTCGCGGTCGAGCGAAGCCGTCGGCTCATCGAGAAGCAGAAGCCGCTGCGGCAGAATCAGAGCCCGCGCCAGATTGACCTTCTGCTGCTCGCCGCCGGAGAAGGTCGATGGATAGGCCGCCCAGAGCTGTTTCTTCACCCCGAACGCGCCGAGCCAGCGGCGGGCCTCGACGAGAGCCTCGGCATGGTAAGTGCCGGCGAGCCGCAGGGGTTCTGCAACAACCTCCTCAGCAGCAACGCGAGGCCTGGCATTGAGAAACTGGGTGACGAACCCGATCTCGCGGCGGCGAAGGACGGCAATATCGACGTCGGCGGCCGAGGCGAGGTCGATCACGCCCTCCCGCGTGTGATAGTAAGCATGACCCCCTCGTGGCAGGTAGGAGCGGTAGAGGGTCCGCAGCAGCGTTGACTTGCCGGCGCCGTTCTCACCCCTGAGCAGAATGAACTCGCCCTCACGAAGTTCAAAATCAATGTTGTCGAAGGCAAACAGCGTGCGCTTGAGGTGGTGCATTTCAAACTGCTTGGTAAGGCCCTCGACGCGCAACACAGGCGCCGGCGTCTCGGGTATAGAAACCTCGATATTCATGTCTGACACTCTCAAAGCTTGGCGTGGACGAGCTGCTGGGTGTAGGCATGCTGGGGGTCCTGGAAGATCTGATCCGCCAACCCCTGTTCCACGACCTTGCCGCGACGCATAACCATGACGCGATCGGCCATGGTCCGGATCACACCGAGATCGTGGGAGACGAGAACCATGGTGATGGCGCGGTCCCGCTGCAACCGCTTCAGCGTATCGAGCACAAGTGCCTGAACACTAACGTCCAGACCGGTGGTCGGTTCGTCGAGAAGCAGCACCGCCGGTTCGAGCGCGATTGCCTTCGCGAGTTGCACACGCTGTTGCATGCCGCCAGAGAGTTCGCGTGGCGTCGCATCCATCCGCTCGACCGGAAACTCGGATGCGTCAAGCGACTGCCGCGCCCGTTCACGCAGTTCCGCGAAGTTGCGCTTGCCGGCAATTAGCAGCCGCTCGGCAACGTTGCCACTGCTGGTGTGACCCATCAGGAGGCCAAGATGAGGGTTCTGGTAGACGATACCGATATGCTGTGCTCTCAGCGAGCGCCGCTCGAAGCGGTCGAGCGTGAAGAGATTTCGGTCCTCGCGGCCTGGCACGGCCAAATGATAACTACCGGCTTCCGGAGTATTTTCGAGATTCATCATTCTGAGCAAAGTCGACTTGCCGGAACCGGATTCGCCGACGATACCCAGAACCTCGCCAGGGTAGACGCTGACATTGACATCGCTGAGAGCTTTGACGTCACCGAAATTCTTCGAAATGCCGCGCATGGTAAGCATCGGCTCGGCGAGCATCAGACGCGGAGGCTGGCGGGTGATCTGCGTCGCCGCAGCGAGATAGAGAGCGCTCATCAGTTCATCTTCCCGTTCTTGTACCAGGTATCGCCGATCTCGACCGGCTCACCTTGAGCTTTGCGCATGTGCTTCACGCCGAAATGGCTGTCCGAGAGCTCGAACTTCGCGGAGCCGTCATCTTGCGGCAATTCGTTCATGAAGAAGCCGGTGACATTGGTGCGGTAGCAGGTCTTGTCCTGATGATCCTCGACCCGATAGGGGATATCGTCGAACACTAGCGGTTCCACGCGTGTATGGGGCGGTACGGCGTAAATTCGCTTCTCGCGTCCGGCCGAGAGAATGGTCAGGTGGTCGGCTTCATTGAGCTTCAGCACGTCCCAGCGCGGGATCGGTGAGGGGGAGATGACGTGCCGGCCGTTCACGAGGCTGGGGTACTCCGTATACTGCATGATCCGCCCTGACTTGACGAGTTGTTCGTACAAAATGAGCCAAAGGTGCCCGTAGTCGGCGTCACCATGCATTTCTCGTGCGACCGACATATCTGACTGGACGGTCCGCAACGGTTCGGGATCGGGTACCTGCAACACCAGAACCTGGTCGTCACGCAGTTTCTCTTCAGGAATGCGGTGACGAGACTGAATGATGCTTGCCTTTTGGGTATCCTGTGTCTCCATCACGTCGCCGACGCGGCCAAAGAACTTGCGGATGCTGCAGGCGTTGACGGAATCGTCAGCCCCCTGGTCGATGACCTTGACGACCGCGGTTGGCTTCAGGAGGGTGAGCGTTACCTGCAATCCGCCGGTGCCCCAGCCGCGCGCCATCGGCACTTCGCGGCTGGCGTAGGGTACTTGATAGCCGGGTACCGCAATCGCTTTCAAAATGCGCCGGCGAAGTTCCCGTTTGGCCGACTCGTCGAGGAATCCATAGTTGAATGCCGCCCAGGGCCTGGTCAGTTCCTGCAATTTCATAGCGCATCATCCTGCAGTGCTTGTGTCAGCTCTTTCTTGGCGACCGTCGAGACTGATGCCTCGCGGTCAGCCTTGACCCTTCGAAAGGCATCGAGAGCAGACTGGAAGGTTACGTAGTGGGGGAGTTTGAAATGAATACAAAAGCCGGAGCTTTCGACCGGCTCGGTATGATAGAGGATGAACTCCTCCGTTGCGGCGGAAGCTGGATTTGGCTGGCTGGAAGCAATGTCGAGGGTCGCGGCGGCGATCACTTTTACCTCGTTCCAGCCGAACGTGGCCGAAAAGCCGAGCTCCAGATTCTTCGATTTGGAGATGATCTCGGCCTGGCTCACACGAACGCGGCCGGCGCTGAAGATCGTGCCGCGTGGATGGCGGAGACGGACAGGTGCTTCGGCAAGCCGCAATTCGTTCACGGTGGGGTGGACGTCGCCGTAACCGCGCATCGTGGCATAGCCGAGCGCCAGCGTGCCGCCGGTGTCGGCTCTCGCCAGACTTTGCAGCTTGTGTGCGCGCGGAACTGGGAAGAGCAGTGGCTCGCGCGTCAGGTCCGGGATGTCTTCCGGGGCGACTTCTTCCGCCGGAAGATCGGGGACTATTCCTTGAGCTTTCTGCCAGTCGATCAGCGATGGCTGCGTGGCCGGCGCCGGATGCAGAGCAGGCGGCACGGGTTGGGGCGTGAAATCCTCGCCCATCAAGACACCGACCTGCAGCAGGCGATGGGAATAGTCGAGCGTGGGGCCAAGGATCTGGCCGCCCGGAATATCCTTGAAAGCCGCCGAGATGCGACGGACCGTGAACAGGTCCGGCTGTGTTATAGGCCGGGCGAAGGCGATGCGCGGCTGCGTCGTGCGATAGGCGCGTAGCAGCAGCACGGCTTCGTAAAGATCGCCACCGGCCTGGGCGAGCGCCAATGCCGCCAGATCAGGTTCGTAAAGCGAAGCTTCTCCCATTAAGCGGTCGACGAGATAGGGCAGGTTCTTGCGCACGGCGTCGACCCGGTCGCGGCTGATCGTTCCGAGATCGCATCGAAACAGCCGCTCGGCATGTTCGATGGCCTGCTCGCCACCGCGGGTTGCTACATAGGCCATCAGAGCATCTCGACTGTTGTGGAACGGGGGATGCCGATCACACGGTCGTCATCGACAAGGTAGACATCGAAGCCAAGCGGGTAGCGGATAGCCCGCTGGCGCAACTCCCAGAAGGATGGCTCCACGTCATCGACCGCAATCGTCATGCTGGTCTTGATGCCGGGCCCGGTCATACGCAATCTCGAGCCACTGCCGAGGCGAGCGGGAGCAAACAAGGTGGCGGCCTCGTCGGGATAAGCCAACGTGCCGACCCGCATGCCTGACAATGCGGTGACTGTTTCAGCCGTGTCGATCCTCGAGAAGATGTATTCGGCTGCGCGCTGCGATAGGGCGCGTGCACCGGTGCGACTTACGGCCTGCTGGGTATCCGGATCGTCCAGCACACAATAGGAGCATTCGCGATCAAGCAGGCTTCCGGCGACCGCCGCCAGCCCGCTGGCAGGGAGCGTGCGAATGACCCCGGGGCGGCTGAGCGCCCACATCAGTTCCTCGAAGGCGGCGTTCGTGCGGCTGTCGTCCGCGGTCGGAGCAAGGGTGAGAGGCATCAGAAAGTCTCCATCTGTACGCGGGTGGCCTCGACTTGTCTCAGCCGCTGCCGATCGCTCTCTTCCTGGTGCCGGCGCTCGGCATCGAGGAGCTCGAGTATGACGCTGGCCTGGTGTCGGGCGGCAATGGCTGCGTCGATGACGGCCATCGCCATGGCGTGTTCGAGGTCGCGCCCAACGACAGCCCCATATCCTTCGAGGTCGTGGGCAGGCACTTCGATCTGCGCCTCGGCAACGAGGACTTCCCCCAGGTGGAATGCGGTGCCTTTCACCGTGTCCTGATAGGGAAGCATTGCAAGTCCCGTCCGGTTGCTGATGACCGTAACGTCACCGAAGCCATCCAGAACCCGCTCCGCCAGAGCCTTGATCGCAGCTGGCCGAGCGGATGCGAGGATGCCAAGCGCTTGGCCGTGGTCGTATTGTCCGATGACCGCGTCACCGGTTCTCACTTCATCCATTATAGTCTCTTTTCTTCCACCATTGAGGTTATCGAACGCAGAGTAGCCTCTCTCCAGATATTCGAATGTCTTTTAGTATCATCCGAATATTATGTCTAGCACCATTCCGGTCGCAGCCTGGGATTCGCTCCTTTCGAATTCCGCGACCGCAGCCTCGCTGCCGCAACCGGCGTTAATCGACGCATGCGCCGTTAGAGCTCCGACTGATTCATCGGCGCTCGAAGCCATCGAAGTCGCGCACGATCCGTGAGGCGAAGCCGCGCAGGAATGCCATGGGACCGGCAGGAACGAGGGCGAAGAAGCCGCCGATCATGCCGATCCGCAGACGGCCAATCGGGCAGGGCAGGGCGCCGTCTGCGAAATCGCGCATCGCCTGTTCCAGGACCTCGACCGATTGACCGCCGGCCAGCCGAAACGGCGCTTTTAGGGTGGCGTGAAATCCGTAGTGGCGCTGGCTCGGTCACGAGATCGTTGGCGATGGAACGTCGGCCTCATTCTCTGCCTTCAGAAAAGCGTCCCGCCCAAGCCTTAAAATTCGTGACGAAGGGTCAGCGGGCAGGGTTCAGCTGAACAAGCCGTCTTGCGCGCTCGAGCGAAGCCGGCTGTTCATCGGCGAACCGGTCACTTTCGATCTCCATGATCAGCATCGTGTCCGGCAGGAATTGGAGTTCCGAGAAGATCGGCTCCCACGGGATGTCGCCCCAGCCAATCGGAAGATGCAGATCGCCGAAGCCATAGCTGGTGGCTTCGACCGGACGGTGGAACTTGCGCATGGTGTTGGGCAAGCCGTAGCTGTCGTGAACGTGAAGATGACCGGTCACCGGCGCCAATGCGCGCAGCTCTTCTCGGAAGTTCAGTCGTCGTACGGTCGATGCGATATAGGCGTGGGACAGATCGAGAACGGCAACGACGTGGTCCGAGCCGATTGCGCGCACGGTTGCTGCCACGTCACTCGGGCTCTGCACATACTCACCGTCGGCCGACGCGAAGATGTTCTCAAGGCCAATGCGAACGCCGTAGCCGGCTGCGACGATCGCCATTTCGGCCAGCGCCTCCCGCTCCATGGCGTCATAGTCCGCGCAGTCTTTGCCTGGAGCCGGATAAGCATGACCGCCGTGTTGGACCAGCAATCCGGCACCGAGGCGGTCGCACAATTCGAGATTGGCCTGCATGACATGCTTGTGAAGATCGAGATGTTCGGGGTCCATGAAATTCGAAATCAACGGTCCATGCAGGGAGAGCCTCTTGAACCCATAGCTACGGACGATCGTCGTGATGCGGGCTGCCCGATCCTTCATGATCCGGCCCCGCGACACGACTTCCTCGGCGTAGATCGGGAGTTCGCAGGCGTCCGCGCCGGTCTCGGCAACCTTTCGAAGCGAGGCATTGAACAGTTCCAGGTCGCCTAAGCTTGGGCGGTTATAGAACCCGATTGCACTGATATTGCTGGTCATTGTTGGCCTTTCTAACTCGACCTAGAAGAAAATCCTCTCGTTCCGAGAGGCGATTTTCGTACGGGGCGATAAGCGTTTCTGGCGTGGGTCAGTCCGCCTCGACGAGGTCCCGCGCCCAGTCCCCCAAGACCGAAATGGAGATCGTCGTGATCAAGATCAGGAAGCCGGGCGTCAGCGCGACCCACGGAGCATTGAACAGCTGGTCGCGGCCGATCCCGATCAGAAGCCCCAGCGAGACGTCAGGAGGCCGAATTCCGACCCCCAGAAAACTGAGGGTCGTCTCCGCCAGGATCGTCTGCGGGAAGTTGATCGACATGTTGACCAGAAGCACTGCCATCGCATTTGGCAAAACTGATCTGGTTATGATCCGGAAGGTTGAGGCGCCCATGATCTGCTGAGCCTGAACATAGGGCTGGCTTTTGGCCGAAAGCGCGATCGCCCGGGCGAGGCGAGCGTAGCGATCCCAGCCATGAAAGATCATGATGGCGACGAACACCGTGAAGTCTGCACTCGGAAGCACGGTGATCAGGGCGAGGATGAGGATCAGGGTCGGTATCGTCGCCTGAAAATCAACGAGCGTGCCAACGATGGCATCGAGAATGCCGCCTATCCAGGCAGCCACAAGACCAAGCGCTGTTCCGACGATTGCTCCTCCGATCGTGCCGACTACCGCGATGGTCAAGGAGACCTGGATGCCGCGCAGGATGAGCGAGAGCATGTCCCGCCCCAACGCATCGGTACCGAGCGGATACTGCCATGTTCCGCCCATGAAGACCGGCGCCCTGAAGCGGTCCAGCAGATTAACCTCTGAGAGGTCACTCGGCGATAGCCACGGAGCTGCCATGACAAGCACTGCCAAAAAGGAAAGAACGCAGAAGCAGCCGACGATGGCGGGGGAAAGGTTTTGTCGTAAAATCATTTCTTAACTCTCGCAGACTGTGCGAAGGCGGCGTGCGGACCGGTGGCGCAGATCGGCTATTCTCGGATCGATGAAGCCGTAGGACAGGTCCGCCAGGAGGTTAGCGAGGATCATCGTCACGCCGGTGATGATCATGATCGCCTGTACGACGGCGAAGTCACGGGCGCTCACACTTTCTATCAACAAAGATCCTGTGCCTTGCCAGCCGAACACATTCTCGACCACGGCGGCGTAAGTGACCAATTGCCCGAACTCCAAGGCCGTGATGGTGATCAGCGGCGTCAGCGCATTTGGCAGCGTGTGAACGCGATGGATGATCCCCTCGGATAGACCGCTGGCTCTTGCGGTCTCGACCATCGGGCGCGACAATACCTCGACCATTGCCGAGCGCGTGAAACGCGCATAGGTCCCTATCCCCACGGTCGACAGCGTCGCGACCGGCATAATGTAGGAGGTCCAGTCTACATAGCCGCTGGGCGAAAGCCAGCCGAGCTTCATCGAGAACAGATACATCGCCAGCACGCCCAACAGGAACGAGGGAACCGAAAGGCCGACGACCGACAGCGTGATGGCCAACCTGTCGATGAAGCGCCCCCGATGCATCGCCGAGAGAATCCCAAGCGGCACGCCCAAAGCGATCGACAGCAGGATAGTCGGGAGCACCAGGGACAGTGTCACGGGAATTCGATCCAGAACCAGCGCAAGAGCCGACTCTCCGGTTCGATAGGAGAGACCGAAATTCATGTGCAGCAGTTCGTTGAGATAAATCAGGAACTGCTGCCACAAGGGAAGATTAAGACCCCATTTCTCGCGGAAGACATCAATGGCGGCCTGGCTGGTGTCTGGACCCAGCAATATTTGCGCGGGATCGCCACTCGCAGCGAGTGCGAAGAACGCAAAAGTCAAAAGCAGAAGGATCGTTATGCAAGCGCGCCCCAGGCGCAAGAGATACCAGTTCATACCGCGGCCTCCTCCTCGGGTAGGTGGCTCAGCGGAGCATCGGGGAGCCTTGGGAGGGCCGCAATCAGGTCCCGGGTGTAGCTCTCAGTCGGGTTGCGAAACAATTCGAACGTCTGGCCTTCCTCGATCAGCTTGCCATGCCGCATGACCACGACCCGGTCGCAGATATGCTGGATGACGGAAAGGTCATGGCTGATGAAGAGGATCGCGAGCGCGTATCTCGCGCGCAGGTCGAGCAGCAGGTCCAGAATCCTGGACTGGATCGACACGTCGAGTGCAGAAACGCTTTCGTCGCAGATCAGGACGCGCGGTCGAACCGTCAGTGCGCGTGCGATCGTCGCCCTCTGCCGCTGGCCGCCGGAGAGGTTGCCGGGTTTGCGCTTAAACAGCGTCTCGTCGAGGTGGGTTTCGAGGAGCCGGGAGCGGGCCACACCTTCCCGTTCGCTTTTGTCCCCCAGTCGATGAATATCGAGCGGCTGGCGCACCTGATGAATGATCCTGCCGAGAGGGTCGAGCGCGCCCCGGGGATCCTGGAAAATATACTGTATTTGCCGCCGCCAAGACGGATCCGGCCTGCTCCAGTCGAGCGTGCGTCCATTCAGCGAGATACGGCCGCCCGCGGGTGTCACCAGGCCGACGGCAGCTTTCGCCAATGTGCTCTTGCCCGAACCGCTTTCGCCGACCAGTCCGACGATCTCGCCTTCGCCGACATCAACGCTGACGTTCCGGAGGGCGTCGAAGCGGCGTCCGTCAGCCGTTTTGTAGCTCACCGAGATATTGTCGAGACGCAATGCCGGATGACTGGCGGTAGGCACGCCAATCGCGCGCAAGGCGGCCGGCGGCGGGACTTGCGGCATGGTCGCTGAGGCGTGCGGCCGCAGCCGCGGCATGGATGCAATCAGTTGCTTGGTGTAATCGGCGCGGGGAGCCGCGAGAACGGCGGCCGCAGAGCCGGTCTCCACGATTACTCCGTTTCTCATGACAATGATCTGGTTGCACAGCTGATAGGCCACCGCCAGGTCGTGCGTGACGAATATGATCGACATGCCGCGTTCTGCGGCAATCGCCTTCAGGTGCTCGAGGACGCCGGCCTGGACGGTGACATCAAGCGCCGTGGTCGGTTCATCGGCGATGAGCAACCGGGGTTCACGTGCGAGAGCGCAGGCGATCGCCACCCGCTGGCATTGTCCACCAGACATTTGATGCGGGTAGGAATCGAGAATCTTTCCGGGGTCGACAAAACCGGCCGTCGTCAGCAGTGGGCCCGGATCACCAAGGGTCCGTAGCGCAAGGTGCCGCCTGACCGTCATCAGAGGATCGAGTGCACTCATCGGATCCTGGAATATCATGGCAATGCCATGTCCCCTGAGGCCAGCCAGCAATCGCCGGTCCGAAAGGGGGTACGGCCGCCCTTCGAAATTCATCTGTCCTTTGATTTTGGCGCTCGGCGGCAGCAGGCCTGCAATGGCCCGGCACATGACGCTCTTGCCGGATCCGCTTTCTCCGACGATGCCGAGAATTTCTCCTGCCATCAGATCAAAGCTGATGTCGCGCAATGCAGAGCCGCTCTGCCCGGCGGCGAAGGCCACGCTCAGCCCCTGAACCGAGACCAGGGGATGAGCGCGACTTTGACTATGGGGATGCAAGTCCATGTTATCTGAAGCTCACGCCTGTTGTCGTGAGATCCAGATATTCCGTCGGAAGGGCGTTATAGGTCAGGCGATCCTTGCGCACCCCGATGAAATGGGCGGCTGTATAGAAGTTCGCGGTATTCGGATCCTCCTCAAACTTGTCGAGCATCTGGGCAAAGACCATCCGCCGATGCGGCGTATCGATCGACGTCGACAATTCCTCGCCGAGTGCTGCGATTTCAGGAGAGACGGTGAAGAACTTCTGTTTTGCGAACGATCCGCCCGGCCCAAGCCGGCGCCAGAACTGGCCCATAGGATCCGGATAATAGGCGCCGGAAGACGCGTCGATGATCGCTCTGTCGGGCGTGTCGGCGAGCACCTGCGTCCAGTTTTCCTTGAACTCCAGCTTGACGTTCAGGCCGACAGCTTTCCACATCGACTGCACGATCTGGGCCGTTTCGCCCTGCTTGGTGTAGTAGTTGTGCTGGGTGCGCCAGATGATCTCCTTGCCGCCATAGCCTGCTCCCTTGAGAAGCTCTCTTGCCTTCTGCGGATCATAGGCATCCATCGGACGGTCCTGCAGATACATGTCGCCGAACGTTTTCACCTGCCAGCCATGCGGCACGTCCGTGCGGCCATCGTAAAGACCTTTCACCAGCGCTCGGCGATCGACGGCAAGGTTCATTGCGTGCCTGATGCGCGGATCGGAGATCGGACTGTCGATGCTGTCAAAGATCACACCACGAATGGTTTCGATCGGACCGCCGGCGACGGCACCGTTCGGGTTGCCCTCGATCTGCGGAAATTCGTCGGTGCCGATATCCGTGATCATGTCGAACTGGCCGGAGAGAAGTCCCGCAACCCGCGTGGAAAGTTCAGGAACCGTGACGAACGTCACCTTGTCGGCAGCCGCCTTCGCGTTACCCCAATAGGCATCGAACTTCTTTATAACGGTCGCGCCGCCGACCTCGTGGCTGACGAGCGCGTAGGGGCCCGAGCCCGCATCGAGCTTCGTGAAATCATTATAGGTCGGAGCCTGCTTCATAGCCGTTTCGGAAATGATCTGGGCCGGGAAGGTGGCGAAGCGATCGAGCGCGATTGGATCAACGGCCTTCATGTGGACGCGGACCGTCATGTCGTCAACCGCCTCGATCCTGTCGATGCCGCCGAGAAACTCCTCCGATTCGGTCGGCACGCTTTTGTCGCGCCCCAATCGCACATCCGCGAACGTCGCGATGACATCGTTGGCGTCGAAGGTGTCGCCGTTGTGGAAGATGACCCCCGGCCTCAGCTTAAACTCGAGCGTCTTGGGATCGAGGACCTTCCACTCGGTCGCCAGTCCCGGCACCATCTTTCCGCCATTGCGGTAGTCGAATCTGACAAGCGTGTCATAAAGCGAAAGCACCACCCGCAGATTGGGGTTGGAGTTTTCAGTCGCCGGATCTAGATTGTCCGGGTTCTTCGGAACGGCGATCGTCAAGTCACGCGCATAGACTGGCGCGTTACCGGACAAGATGGCGACGCCGGCGCTTAGTACCGCAATCAGTACCAAGCTTTTGGGTTTCAATCTGCTCTGGTTCATTCGGCTCTCCGGGATCCTTGTGGCGGTGCAGCGCCGACGGTGCTTGAGGTCGCGCTTCCCGCGGGCCGCTTGTCTGTGAGGCAGGCGAAACATGCCTCACTTTCACGACATTCGGATGACAATAATAAATTCGAATATCAGCGGAGGATCAGGGCACCAGTTTCAGCGCGCGCCCGAGGTTTGGCTTTGTAAACCAGCGCGCTCGCGGATCAAATAGCACGTTGCTACGTCAGCAGCGGACATTGCCAATGAAGACGTCGCTGCTTATACTTATTCGAATATCTTGGTCGATCGTCGACCGCACGGGACAAGCAACGGAATGAAGCGACAATGCCGAAGAAACTGATGCACGGCCAGTGGCAAGACGTCGAAGAGGAACTCGCCGCCGACATCACTGCAGGGCGGTTCGCCAAAGGGGCGCCGCTTCCCAAGGAAGCGGAACTGATGGGACGCTTTGGCGTCGGGCGACATAGCGTGCGACGTGCGATCGCTCAGCTTCAGAATCGCGGGCTTGTCCAAGTCGAGCATGGGAAAGGGACGTTTGTTCGCGACGGGCGCCTGAACTACCGGCTCTCCGAGCGAACCCGTTTTTCCCAAAACCTCCTCGATCAGGGGCGTGAGCCGTTTGGCAAAGCGATCAAGGAGCGTGTGATCGAGGCTCCTCGGCGAGTCGCCGAGGCGCTAAGGCTTCCGCTCGACGAGCAGGTCTACCATATCGTTCGCCTCGAATACGCCGATGAGGAGCCGGTCAATTTTTCGAACGCATTTTTTCCAGTTCGCCGCTTTCCGGGCTTCGATAAGGCGAGACGCGAAGGACAAACTGTCAGCAGCATTCTAGCCGATTACGGCGTTACCGACTACATTCGTCTGCGTACTGACTTTATTGTGCGCCTGCCGACTAAAGAAGAAGCGCGTCAGTTGATGCAGGCCGAAACGCAGCCGATCCTGCTTCAGAAAAAGGTCGACGTGGATATGAAGGGCACGCCAGTTTCATTTTCGGAGTCCGTGTGGGCAGGAGAGCGTGTCCAGTTCTCGATCGACAACACCAGTCAGTTGCTCAACGCCTTGGCTCAGAATTCGTAAGGGCGTGAGTCGATGGTCAACTTCAATGAAAGAACGCAAGGGCACACCCGCTTCGTCCTGTTGCGCCCAGCCGGATGAACCAGACCTGGAGATCGTCCCGGTCCTGCGCGCGATGTTCGAAACCCTGCTTGAACTGCCTGCTCCCGGCCAGGCCGACCTCGCACGCTCGAGACGCTCGACCGGCAAGGCTATAATGTCGTGCCACTGACAACGGCCGAAATTGAAACGACATGGGCCTCTCCTGCATGTCGCTGCGGCGATGCCGCAACATAGGCGTGAAGTCATCCGACGCATGGCCTCGCGAATGCGGTGCGACAGGAGCCAGGCCGTCTTGTAGGTGCATTCCAGAACGCGGTGCAGCTGGTGCGAGGAAATGCCCTTCTTTGACGGGCACATAAGGTGGATGGCCTGCAACCACTTGTGCAGGGGCAGAAGGCTTTCCTCAAAGATCGTGCCCATGCGAACCGTGAACTGGGCACGGCAGGCCGAGCACTTATAGAGGCCGTGACGCGCCGTGTGGGTTCTTCTTCGAAGGCTTGGAGCGACACTACTGCCGGCTTTGTCGAATGAGCGACACGGGTTGTTCGGCTTGGCTCCTCCTCCCACCACCATTCAAGTCATTGAATAATATCGAGAACACTTTTTCTGAGACTTTTCCTGCGCAGTTGGCACGAGGTGTGAAGCTTCCTTCTAGAAAGGCGGCAGGAACTGCGGACCGATTTCATGTTCGTGGTTAATGTCGCGATCGAGAGGACGAAGGGAGGAAAGCAGCATGGCAGATCTGCGGCGAGTGCGTATACCGTCCGAAAATGGGCGTCACGTGCGGAATCCGGGTCGCAATGCAAGCGAACGCATAACTCCGCTTCGTGACCTCATTTGCATCCGTGACAGACCGTCATTCCTTATGGAAGCTCATGACGCGCTCTCCGCGGCGATCGCGCAGCGGTCAGGTTTCAAGGCGCTTTGGGCGTCCGGCCTCTCGATCTCCTCCAGCCTCGGGTACCGTGATGCGAACGAGGCCTCTTGGACCGAGGTGGTCGACGTGGTGGAACGGATGGCGGACGCAGCGGAAATTCCAATCCTCGTCGACGGAGAGAGCGGATTCGGCAATTTCAACAATGCGCGTCTGGTCGCTCGCAAGTTGCGGCAGCACGGCGCGAGTGGCGTTTGCCTCGAAGACAAGGCGTTCCCGAAGATGAACTCCTTCGTAGGCGATCGCCATCCACTGGCGGACATCGGCGAGTTCTGCGGTCGCCTGAAGGCCGTCAAGGACCAAGTTCCGGATCCGGAGTTCGTTCTCGTCGCTCGAACCGAGGCGCTGATCGCCGGACACAGTCAGCAGGAGGCGCTTGCACGAGCGCACGCCTATGCGGACGCTGGCGCCGATGCGATCCTGATCCACTCCCGCAAGTCCGACGCGGAGGAGATTTTCGCTTTCGCGCGAGCCTGGCAGAACCGACTGCCCGTCGTGATCGTACCGACAAAATACTACCGCACGCCCGTCGCCGATTATCGGGCGCTCGGTATTTCCACGGTCATCTGGGCCAACCACAACATGCGCGCCGCGATCTTGGCGATGCGTCAGGTGTGCGACCGCATCATCCAAGAAGAGAGCATTGCCGGTATCGAAGGTGAAGTCGCGACGCTCGACGAGCTGTTCGAACTGATGAACTACGGCGAGCTCTCAGCGGCAAAAGAGAAGTACCTTCCGCGGGCAGAGGACAAGGTGATGGCCGGTCGGCGTCCCGCCGCAATCTCAGTTAAAAGCCGTTGAATAAATGCAGAAAGGTTTCTCTGGGCTCTTCCTGCGCAGTTGGCGCCACTCTTGTTTTTCTCTGTTTGCGCGGCGGCATCTACGGATACAGTATCGCTGTCTATTTGGCGCCTGCAATGTGGAACGATGGCGCGCGCCGGGTTTGGATCGCCTGGCCGGTGGTGTTCGCACAGGCCAATCGGCATCGAAGACAAGCCCTCAGCAGCGGTCGTCGAGCTGCAGGCCGTCGGTTCGCGAATCGCTGAGCGGCGTGGAGCTGTTGAATGCGCTTCTCCCGCTAAAGCTTCCACAATAGAGGAGGATGACGTGTCTAAGGAATCGGCTCTGGTAACATATTACGACAAGATCGCGACGGTCGGCTCCATCTGTTCGTCCAATCCGGGACTGGGAACGCAGGAGCCAGGCTTCAAACCGGGGTACGAGCTTCCACCTCTAGATGAGAAGCTCGTTTCATTCTTCGAACCGGCGACCATCGCGCTTCACCGGCTCGGTGACTATCGGGGCCGGCAGGTGAATGTCCTTAACTTAGTAGGAAACCCACGCACGCGTACGACAAAGACGTTTGCTTCACTCGTAATGGTCGCGCGGGCGATCCAGCATATTCGGGCGACCGGCGAGTCGATTCTGATTGCGACGCCGACCTCCGGTAACAAGGGCGTCGCCCTGCGTGACGCCGTCTTGCGCGCGCTCGAATGTGGGCTTGTGGTGCCCGATCAACTTCGTATCGCGATTGTTGTGCCCAAGGACAGCATCTCCAAGCTCTGGTCGAGCACACTCTCGGAGGACGCGGAGCTCCGCAGGCTGAACCCGGTTTTTATCTGCGACGCAGAAGACGGATCGATCGTCAAAGCAATGACTAGGGAGTTCGTTCGGCAGAGCTCGCAGGATCTGAAGGACCGGTACAATCTGAACGTATGGCATACATACGATCTCAACAATTATCGGATGGCTGATGCCGTTCGCGCCTTCTTCGAGCTAGATCAATTGGGTCCTGCCCACCACGATACACCGCGTATTCAGGCCCAAGCAGTCTCAAGTGCGTTTGGCTTGCTCGGCCACCAGTTCGGTCTCGAGTTCCTTTCAAAGAACGGAGTGGACGTGGGTGACAACCGGCGGTGGCTGCTTATTCAGCATCTCGGAACGCCCGACCTTGTCCTGGACCTCCACTACGGCTCGTTTTCCAGGGAGAATCTCCCGGCATATGCCTTGCAGGAGGAGACAGGCCTCTACGTGCAGAACGAGCAGCCGTTCTTCCCAGTCCGGACATATGACGTCGAGGAGGTGATCGACTCCACGTTCTATAGCCGAAAGCCTGCAACTAGCGAGCTGGTGCGAGAAATCATGTCCGGCCAAGGAGGCGAGGGTATCGTCGTATCGCTGTACGAATGCCTCCAGCAATACCCAAAGCTGCGACATCTCCTGAGAAACACAGATTTGAGCTTGCCGCATGATCCGCGAGATTTGCGCGAATGGTCGATGACGATGGTGTTGACAGGGGCGTTAAGCGCGATCGATCGGGATCTGGTGCCCTCGGCGAGCGAGCTTTTGATCCATGTGACTGGGTCCTATGCGAAGCAGGACTTCTCCAGTCTCCCCGCTGACCACTTGCGGCCAGTCGCCTCTCCCGACGATATCAGGGTAGCAGTTGTCGAGGCGTCTATGGCTCCTTTCATTCCCAAGGTGCGGCAGGCGATGTAGTCGCTCGAGCGAGGCAAGCGATGAGATTGCTCTACTGCAAAACGGATGAGTCGCCGAGATTAAGTTGGTACTCTTGGGCGCCGATCGTAAGAACCATTGCACGCCAGTTTGGCATTGAGATCGACGAGGTCGATGTGTCTTTGGCTGCTCTAGTCCTCTCGATTGCCGGCCCGTCGGTAGCGGGGAGCGCGTGTCACCCTCAAACCTGCCTGGCGGCAGCGATAGCGGAACCAAACGCCATCATAATCAAGCCACCTTGCATTGGTGCCAATGCCAATCAGGCGCGCGCGGCTGTCGCGGAGTTGCTGCGCGCCGGAGCAATTGCGGACCCCGACGTTCGAAACGCCCTCGATATTGGCGAGGTCATTCCAAGCTTGCCGGTGCTTGGAAGCGTGATAAATCGCCAATTGCGTCAAGGCGCCATGATTCGCGAGTTGCGGAATCACAAACCAGCTCGTTACGCGCCATCCGGGATGGGCGGTGCCTCACCTTTCATCGATCCGAACACAGTCGTGGTCTCGATGGACGAGGGCGGTTTTGCTGAAACGGAGCAATCGGTTTCGATCTCGGATAAGCAATTCGTTAAAATTGAGTTGTTCGGACAGGATGGGAAAGATCGTGTACTTGCTGCGCGTATAGAGCTCCTGGCTGGAGACATATGCTCGTTCTCCTTTATCCGGAAGGAATGCCTTCGATCGTTTCTGCGCGAGGAGTTTGACGACGCTGAGAGGCGCGGACTGGCTGTCTCGCTACAACTCAAACGGACGGTGCTTAAGGCGGACGAGTACATTTCGGTCGAGGCCAGCGAGATCAATGATGGACGAGCCTTGGACCCATCTTCGCTCAATCTTGACGACACCAGTCCCGCCACCCGATCGGCGTCGCGAGTCGAGGTCACCCGAGGGACGAACGTTGGCGCCCGTTCGAGCGCATCCCAATCGGGTCCTCCAAACAAGGTGGAGTCATTTGCCCCCTCAGTGCAGCCGAGCACCGCGAGGGTGATGGCGGATGCAATACTGCGCGGCGGCCGTGTTCCTCTTGTGGATGGCTCGGAGGGACCTGCAAAGTTCGTGATACCGGATAGCACATACGGCCATCTTTATCAGGCGGTACTCGACGACTTCAGAATCCTCGGAGCCCTCCGGCCGGATCAAATAGGCGCCGTAACGATCGTCGGGTTAACGAAGGACGACGCCGAAGAATATGGAGCAAACTCAACGACTTTTCGGGTCTCGGCTGATGGCTGCGTCCGGGTGCTACCTGACCACGGGGCCGAGATTTACATCGAACGCGCGTACACTGGTGACATCTGGCGAATGATGAAAGTTTCTGCGTCGGCACTTGAGGTTTGGTGCGAGGCTGCGTTGCAAAAGGCCGACGAAACAGGAACTCAGGCGATCTTCTTGCTGGATCTCGACAGACCCTTTCATCAGCTGATCAGACGTGCGGTGACAGACCATCTCGTCAGTCGAGGAAGGGCAGCGCGGGAAGCGAAATTCATGAACATCGCCGATGGAACGAGATTCGCCTTCCAAGAACTCAGGGGCGGAAACGGCATCGTGCTCGCGGTCGGAAACCTTTTGCGCGACTTTCTTTCAGAACTGATTCTTGCGCTCGCCGGGGAACGGAAGCGGCTTGTTCGGTCATACTCCGTGCTTCCCGGCGGCGGGCATGTCTTCGAGGTCGGCACCGGCGGCACTGCGCCCAGTACATTTCACCGTTTCATTGCGTCAGGCATACTGCGGTGGGACCCGGTCTACGAGTGGGTAGCTTTCGCGGAAGCCTTTCGCTGCTGCGCCCGCTACCAGCACGACGACCAGATAAGCATGCTCGCAGAGGGGCTAGAGGCTGCCATCGAACAAGTGCGGCACAGCACACCTGCCGCGTGCGTCGACACCCGGGAGGTGCATTTCTGGCTTGCCAAGCATTGGACAGGCTGGTTCTCGCGGCTCCAAGTCGGGTTAGCCGGAGTTGATGCAATTCACTCCGCCCTTTCGGAAGAAGAAGCCGAAATATTGGCCGAATTGCGCCGCGCGTCCGAAGGCCCAGTAGATCTTGGAGGATACTACTATCCAAACGGACAGCTTGTAGAAGCGTGCATGCGGCCGAGCCGGCACCTCAACAAAATTCTAGAGGAATGCGTACCTCAGAGCAAGCTTACTTAATGTACGATGATGTCTACTGTGATTTCACCGCGAATCGCCGCTCATTCATTCATTGGCGGAATTCTGACAAGCACGTGCCTGTTGGCAGATATCCTGCCACTTGGCACGACAAAGCCGCACGAGCAGGTTTACCCGGTGGACGCCTGCCAACTGGGCGATGACATCGTCGCTTGCAGACACTTCACGACGCCGATTCTCGTCGACAGTCGAAACCACATCTTGTTGGATGGCCACAATCGACGTTGGGATCTTTCCAAGCGGATACGAGTCCGGTTCATCCCAGCAATCCTCTTAGATTATGACGAGGACTCGCTAATTTCCGTGACCAGTTGGCGGGACGGCATCGTTGTGGACCGGTCCGTCGTCCGCGACGCAGCGCTCAGTGGTCGCCTTCTCGAGTGCAAGATGTCGAGGCACCGCTTTAAGATTGGACTAATTCGCACAGCATTGACCGGCCTGAACAAAGGTCTCCTCTATTACACTGATGAACGACGGCGGGAGATCTGAAGAGATGTCGCTCGGTGTTTTCAGCCTCGTATTAAGCGCTGCAATATTTCATGCGACGTGGAACGCCTTGGTGAAGATCAATGGGGATAAGCTGGCCGTCGTCGCGGTGATTAAGACGACTCAGATCATATTCGCACTTGCGGCCGTTGCTTCTGTAGGTGTCCTTCCGCCCGCCGCTTGGCCATATCTGCTCGCATCAACGGCGATCCACACGGGCTACTACTGGTTCTTGATTCGATCATACCGGTTCGGTGAACTCAGCTACGTTTATCCGATTGCCCGGGGAACATCACCTCTTCTCGTGGCGCTCGGTTCGATGACGCTTATTGGTGAAACGATATCAATTCCTGCGGCGATCTCGGTCGGAGTTATCGCACTGGGAATAATGAGTTTATCGCTGACCGTGAAAGCCAAAGCAATAGTCGAAAGACACGCGCTTAAATCTGCCGTCGGGACTGGGATTTGTACCGCCGGTTACACGCTCATGGACGGGATAGGGGCTCGGAGTTCGGATACTGCGTGGACCTACATCGTTTGGCTGATGCTTGTTGGCGGCCTTCCGACACTTTTGCTCGCGATCGGTGCACGTGGACGCGCGCTTGGAACGCAAATGATAACAGCTTGGAAAACGGGCGCCGTCGCCGGCGCTGTCGCTACGTCGGCGTATGTGATCGTGATCTGGGCTTCGACGGTAGCGCCCATAGCGCTCGTCTCAGCGATACGCGAGACCAGCATGGTGTTCGCTGCATTGTTCGGCGCTCTGGTGCTCGGCGAAAGTTTCAACCGGACCCGCCGGGTGGCTCTTGCAGTGACGCTAGTTGGCGTCGTGCTTCTTCGGGTCTGGGCTTAAGCGCGACCTGCAAACGGTAATTCGGATGGAACCGCGAGTGGTTACGGTTTCTCTGTTTTTGGAGGTTTCAATATGGCGGTATTATTCGATGCATTATCAGCGGTCGGCATTGATTACATTTCTGGCGTGCCGGATTCCGCCCTCAAACCATTCATCGTTGAGCTGAACGACCACCCCAACATCGTGCACCAGATTGCCGCGTGTGAAGGCAGCGCGGTGGCGATGGCCGCAGGTAGGTCGATGGCGTCAAAGCAGCCGTCCGGAGTTTATATGCAGAATTCCGGGCTTCCGAATGC
The DNA here is from genome assembly GCF_055811595.1 of Mesorhizobium sp. WSM4814. Classification (NCBI taxonomy): domain Bacteria; kingdom Pseudomonadati; phylum Pseudomonadota; class Alphaproteobacteria; order Hyphomicrobiales; family Phyllobacteriaceae; genus Mesorhizobium; species Mesorhizobium sp. WSM4814. Next base: position 5,941 of record NZ_JBVVQT010000006.1, on the reverse strand, counting down.
GCTCAACCCGCTCGTGTCGATGTTCTCGCCAATCGTCTACGATATTCCGCTCACCTTGATCGTGGGATGGCGGGGTGAGCCTGGAACAAAAGACGAGCCACAACACATGGTCATGGGCAGAATTACCGAATCCATGCTCGACCTGTTGGGGATAGATCCGCTGATTGTGGACGCCAGAACGGCACAAGATCGAGTTCGCCGACACATCCTGGAGAGCCATCAAAAAAGGCGGCACGCCGCGCTGCTTGTACGGCGCAGTGCGTTTGTCGCTCCGCGCGAGACTGCAGCCGAGACCGCCCCTTGTATCTCGAACTTCGAGGAAAGCGTTGATCGCGTGGTAGCGGTTACTGCGATACTGGAATCGATCCGCGAAGGAAGCGTCGTCTTCAGCAGCACGGGCTACACCGCTCGCGAGGTCATGCTGTTCGAAAGCGAGCGTGGCGGAGAGCGGAGATTTACCCATATTCCATGCGTCGGCGGCATGGGTTTCGCCTCAAGCTTTGCAGCAGGCGCGTCGGGAGCGGACGGGAGCCGCGACGTGTATTGCATTGATGGCGACGGAGCATTTCTGATGCACGGTATCAGCAATGCGGTCATCCCTGGTCAGGGCGGACGCTTCAAACACATCGTGCTGAACAATGGTTGCCATAATTCGGTCGGTGGCTTTCCCACTTGCTCGGCTTCTGCCGATCTGGCGAAGATCGCGGAGGGAATGGGATACGCATGGTGTAAAAGGGTCACGAACGAACGATACCTCAAATCCGCGTTGGAGGAAGTCGCTAGTCATACCGTCCCCGCGTTTTTCGAGATCCGGTGCGGTCTCCAGAGCTTCGGAAAACTGCCAAGACCCGATCGCCCACTGTCGGATTACAAGAACGACTTCCTTGCAACCGTGGGGGTTCGGGATCACCGGGACACGGTTCCTTAATTGCACCAGGGATCGTCTGTCGAAGGCGATTTGCCTTTGAATGCCGACTGCAAGCGATCACCCTCACGAGTTAGCGAGACTCTGCGAGACAAGAGTGAGCTCGAAGACGTTGTCGCCTGCTCCAGGTATCGCGAGGATAGCTGCCCTCGTTCGGAGTATCTTCCAAATTCATCATTTTTGAGCAGCGTGGATTTGCCGGACCCGGACTCCCCGACAATGCCGAGAACCTCACCTGGATAGACGTAGACATCGACACCAATCAAGGCCCTGGTCGGCCCGAAGCTATGGGATACGCCGGGCATCGCCACGACCGGCTCGGTGCGTCTAAGGCGAGGCTTGTCGAGCTCTCGTTTAATCGGGGGCTATCGATCAGGTTCATCGCCTCTCCCTTCGCGGTACCAAGTTGCTCCGATGCGAACGGTCTTCGCCGGCGCGCGGGACGGCCTTTGTCCGAGGCCGTTATCGGAAACTTCAAACGCGAGCTGCCGTCGGCCTGAGGGATCTCATTCATGAAGAACCCTTTCAGGTCCGAACGGAAGCAGTGTGGCGGGCGTGATCCTCGACGCTGTACGGGACATCGGAAAAGACGAGCGGTTCCACCCTTTGAAGGGTGGAACGGCGTAAAGCCGCGTCTCTCCCTCGGCGGACAAAAGGGTCAGGTGTCGCGCCATATGGAGCTTCGGCACATCCCAGCGCGGTATCCGCGAAAGGGATAGTCACATGCCGTCTGTTTACCAGTGCAGGATATTCCGTGGCCTGGGTGGGGTTTACAGAGAGCGCCGCAACGACCTTCTCACCGTTGCAGTTAGCCAAGGCCTAAGGTGGTAGCAGGTTTCAGTCCGTCCGCCATAGGCTCCGGGCGTTCCAGCGACTTCACTGAGTTGTGTGCGTCAAGTTCTGCAAAAAATGGCGTGGCATTCAGCGGTGACGTTGGCGTGTCCGCCGCGCAGCCCCCGTGTTTAGCGGAGCGGCGGACATGGCGGCCGCGTCTCAGGCGGCCAGTGCCCTCAGGTTCTCCTTCTTGTGCTCGCGCAGATGATCCATGTTGAGGTAGCGGGTCGCCTCGAGCCAGTTCTCGTGGATCTCCACCGCCAATGCCCGAACCAGCCGGAAACAGCTCTGCGGGTTGGGGAAGATGCGAACGACCAGGGTGCGCCGCTTGATCTCCTGGTTCAGCCGCTCCAGCATGTTCGTCGACTTCATGTGCTTGTGATGCGGCAGCGGCAGCCGATAGAAGCTCAGCGTCTCCTCGATGTTGTTCTCCACCCAATCCACCAGCTTCGGGTATTTGGCCTGCCATTTGGCGATCCACTGCGCCAGGTCGCGCTTGACCTCGGCGAGGTCGCGCCGGTCATAGAACCATCTGAGCTCCATCAGGCAGTCGTCATCGACCTTGCGCGGCACATAATCGAGCGCGTTTCTGAGGAAGTGCACGTAACAGCGCTGCCAGACTGCCTCGGGCAGGACTTCCCGGATCGCTGCCCTGAGCCCCGGATGGTCGTCGGAGACGACAAACTCGACGCCGGCGAGCCCGCGCTGCTTGAGCCCTGCTACGAACGCGCGCCAGCTCGAATGGCTTTCCCGGTTGGCCAGTTCGACACCGAGCACCTGGCGCCGACCCTCCCAGTCGACCCCGATCGCCACCAAAACCGCCTGGCTGGCGATCACGCCGGCTTCGCGCGCCCGCTCGTAGCGCGCATCCAGGATGAGGTACGGGTAAGGTTCGGCAAGCCGCTGCTCAAAGAACGCCTTCAGGGCTTCATCCAGCCGCGCCGTCGCCTGGCTTACCGTCGAGGCCGAGAAGGAATGGCCGCACAGCTCCTCGGTGATCGCCTTGACCTTGCGGGTCGATACCCCTTGCACGTACATCTGGACCAGCGCCGATACCAGTGCCTTCTCCGAGCGCTGATAACGCTCAAACAACTCCGTCGAGAACCGGCCGGCCCGATCCTGCGGAACCCGAAGCTCCAGCACGCCAACCCGCGTCACAAGCTTGCGTTCGTAATAGCCGGACCGGTAACCAACCCGCTCCGTCGTCCGCTCGCCTTTCTCGGCCCCGATCGCCTCCGTCATCTCGGCTTCCAAAGTCTCCTGCACCACAGTCTGCAAAACTCTGCGGAAGCCGTCCTCATCCGACAACAGCAACGCTTTCAACTCGCCTCTGCTCAGTCTAACGTCTCGCTTGGTCATGGCACTTACCCTTCCACGGGAATCGGTGATCGCAACGTCACCAGCGTGCCATGGCCGCCCCTCGCCTCAGAGCAAGGGCTGTTCTCTCTCCAGAGCTTTTTGCAGAACCTTCAGGACACTATCCTTCACTGCCAGTTCGTCAACTCGATCGCGCGATCCTTGTTGCCGCCCTCATGAAAGTACCGGGCGACCGGCTTCTTAAGCTTGTTCGCGAGCTATGGGTTGGTTTGTGGCGATGCGCTTGGGATCGACGGATTTTGCTTGATCGCTCGTGCGCCAGCTGCCGTTAAGCACTTTCGGCAAAACCTCATCGAGGTGCATCGGATAACCGATAAAGGCAATGTGGCCGTCTCGGTCGACCACGAACGAGGTCGGAATCACGACAGAAAGGCTGGGCTCCATCCAAAGCTTGTTCATTGCCCCTGTGTGGTCGAAGGCGATCCGATAGCTCAGATTCGAGCACTTTTCGGTCAACCACGCGTCCAACTTGGTTCGGGCCTCAACGGCCGTTGGCGCGTGTTCATGCGCCGCGACTGCGACGACCTCAACTCCGCTGTCCTTATATCTCTCCTGCAGCAGCATCAGATGGTGCATCGCGTTCACACATGGCTCGCACCACGTTGCCCAAAATTCGACGATGTACACTTTGCCGGGCTGAAAGCTCGTCAGGGCCTCGCCACGCAGCCAGGTTTCCACTTGAATCGAAGGAGCCGGGGACTCCATCTGCAATACCATGCTGATCTCCAAAGCTATTGCCAAAGGATGCGGGACTTCATGGAATAGGTCATCGCTCGTTTTGCGCGTCTGCGTGCAGTCACCTCACTCAGTGTTGCCGCGGCTCAATCAGCAAAGGCCGTGCCAGCGCGGTCAGCGCCCAGTAAGCGCGTGAATATCCGGAAAAACCTCCGCAGTCCCAAGATGGCCGGTTGTAATGCACCTGACGTGTTTTCTGCCGCTTGTCGGGTTTTGGACACGGATCACGCGCTTTGCGCCGCCAAAAAAAGCGTGGCCATCCCCACGGTCCCGAAGTGCCGGGGCCATGAGAGCGCGTGCCACACGCTGCATGACATCGTCCCCATGCATCGTTGCCCTCGGTGTTGACGTCGCCACACGCCAGATTATCATCACCGAGACGTCGCAAGCTCGACCCAAGAACTTGAGCGGCATCATTTCACTGGAAGTTATACACCGGACGAGCACAGGCCGATTGTCGGCCTTCCTCCATTCCGATCACCGTCTCTTGGTCGCCTGGCTTCACGCCGACGCGGTAGGCAGCAGGCCAGCTTGGCAAGCGCCGGCGCGAAGAGATCCTGCCGCGTTACGTGCCACCCCCATCGCCTTCAGTGTCCGTCGGCTCAGCCTACCGGCCATTTCGCGACATCGTGAGAACTCAAGATTCCCATACCGTCTTCGGCTGGGCAATCATGAATTCAGCGGGTCTTTGCAGATGCGCTCGTTGATCCGCATGGATTCATTCAATCGACGCCTCGGTGACATCCGGCTGATCTTCCTGGACAGCCTTCACGACGATCATTCTGGGTGTTAACCGGCGTGCAAAATTGGCTCTGATGAGCCTGGCAATGCTTCGTGCCGACGGCGTGCGGGGAAGTACGCTTTGATCGGCCTTTTCGGCCAGACGTCGCCGCCGCGCCCATTCAGGGATGACACCGATCTGGCCCCGAAAGCCTTTCCCGGGCATTTCACGCCAAAGCACGCGAGCTCGGGAGCGGTGGACCGGACGTCAGGGGGCTGGTAGGCCTTGGAGAATCATGCCACGCTGAAAAAATGGGGCCTTGTTAGCCACTAGATGCTTTAACCTCTTGGTCGTCTGGTTCCTAGCCTGTGCAACAGGCCCACACATGGTTTGGCGGACCCAGCGTCTTTCGATCTAACGGTTATGACCATGAAACATTGGTCTTTTCGCGCTCTTTGTTACACAGTTTGTTACCCCGCTACAACCACGATTCACAATCGCGCCCAGCTCTCGGTCCTGAGTAGTGTAGACACTCCCGCCTGAGTATTTTTGGGGGGGGCCGGGTCAGAAGGTGACTCAGCGTGAGGTCAGGCGAGGGGTTGTTCGGATGCGAAGCATCCGCCCAGGACCGCGTCTGATCAAAAGAGTCGTAGGAACGGATGGCTGCTTTGCGCCTGATCTCGGCCATTCCTGGTTATGGAAGATTGGACAGAAAGCAGACATTCCGCATGGCCACGGCCGGTGCAAACTTTGCCGGCGCCGCGCAATATCTAAGCCTTTTCAAAGTTCTCCATTCCAGAGAAGACTTATTGGAATGGGCCGCCGCCGCTTGCCGAATGGTCGAGTGCCCAACGCCGTTCATAACTCGGTGCAGTCGCACCGATGCGCCTGAACATCGCACTTTCATCTTTTGGTTGCGTGTTTCGCAAACTCTGGACAGGGATTCCGCTAAATTGCGGACGGCTGTTTCGCTAAGTCCACGCACAGCTTGCCGGCGTCTGTCCTCGGTAAAGCTGGCTTCGATTTGTCTGAACAGTTTGGCGAGGACCGCGAAATGAAGGCAGCATAGGGAATGGAAGCGCCACGGGCGACGACCCGATAGAAGCGGTTCACCCGTTCGACCAGCGAAGTGACGTTCGTTAATCGCACTACTCAAGGTCCGAGCTGAAGCCATCCATCGAGGAGCGGTTTTTTCTTGAGCATGGCCTCAAGAGACGTGTCGAGGTTATCGTGCAGGCCTTTAGCATGATCCCGCCGATGGTCTCAGGCACCGCTCGTATAGCGACCATGCCCTTCCGGCTGGTTGAGCATTTCAAGAAAACCTTCCCGCTGCGGATCATCGAACTTCC
>NZ_JBVVQT010000005.1:226640-320639 GCF_055811595.1 Mesorhizobium sp. WSM4814 | reverse complement strand
CTGCGGCGGACACTACAGGGGGAAAACTGTAACCCATGTATCCGGTTCAAAGTGTTACCCATCTATCAACTGGACACCGGCAGGCGGATGAGGGGCAGCGCCGACATCGAAAATTGCTCTGAAGCGTTTCCCTCGCCGCGTCGTAGACGTGCGTTGACACGACTGCCTCCACAAGCCTAAATCCGGTTCAGACGGTCTCCTCTCGGCAAAGGGAGGAGCCAAGAGGGAATGCGGTGCGAAATCTCGATTTCAAATCCGCGGCTGTCCCCGCAACTGTAAGCGACGAGCCAAGGCCGATAACCACTGGGAAAATCCCGGGAAGGCGGCACCAAGGCGATGACCCGCGAGCCAGGAGACCTGCCGTCTAGGACATAAAAATCCGATCGCCTGGCGGGTTTTCCGGGCAAGGAGCCTGATTTGGAACGCGACAGCAGTTTTTCGGCTGAGACAGCGGGCGTATTGTCCGGCGATGATGATGCTCTGGCCGACGTCACCGTGATCGTCTGCGCCTCCTGCCGTGACGAGACCGGCTCCGACGGCCATCCTCGCGCCGGCGAATTGTTGGCCGAAGACACGCGCCGCGCCGCCTCTGGCGAAAATATCCGTATCCGCAGCGTCGAATGCCTCGGCAACTGCAAGCGCCGGCTCAGCGCCGCTATCCTGCGCGACGGCTGCTGGAGCTATGTCTTCGGCGACCTGACCGCGACCAGCGGCGCCGATCTCATCACCGGCGCAAAACTCTTCGCCACCTCGACCGACGGCCTCATCCCATGGCGCGGCCGCCCCGATTGCCTGAAGCGCGGCCTCGTTGCCCGCATCCCACCCCTCGACCTTTTGAAGGACCAGATATGACCACTTCCGTCTCCCGCGTGCCCTGCACCGTCGTCACCGGCTTCCTCGGCGCCGGCAAGACGACGCTGATCCGCCATCTGCTCGAAAACGCCGGCGGCAAGCGGCTGGCCATCATCGTCAACGAGTTCGGCGACATCGGCATCGACGGCGAGATTCTTAAGGGATGCGGCATCGACACCTGCCCTGAGGAAAACATCGTCGAACTGGCCAATGGCTGCATCTGCTGCACCGTCGCCGACGATTTCGTCCCGGCGCTCGACCAGATCCTGTCGCTGACGCCCAGGGTCGACCATATCCTGATCGAAACCTCCGGGCTGGCCCTGCCCAAGCCGCTGGTCCAGGCCTTCCAGTGGCCGACGGTGAAGAGCAGGGTGACGGTCGACGGCGTCATTGCCGTGGTCGACGGACCGGCGCTGGCCGAAGGCCGCGTTGCCAACGACATGGACGCCCTGCAGGCGCAGCGCGCGCAGGACGAGACGCTCGACCACGACGATCCGGTCGAGGAGGTGTTCGAGGACCAGCTCGCCTGCGCCGACCTGATCATATTGTCGAAGAGCGACCTGATGGACGCCGCCGGCTCGGCCCGCGCCAATGCCGTCATCGGCGAGCACGCCGCCCGCGCGGTGAAGATCGTGCCGGCCTCGCAGGGCAAGGTCGATCCCTCCGTGCTGCTCGGCCTCGGCCTTGCCGTCGAGGACGACATCGAGAACCGCAAGACGCACCACGACGACGAGCTCGATCACGAGCATGACGATTTCGACTCGTTCGTCATCGATATTCCCTCGATCGCCAATCCCGATGAGCTGGCTTTGCGTGTCGCCACGGCGGCGGAGGAAGAAAACGTGCTGCGCGTAAAAGGCTTCGTCGAGGTCGGCGGCAAGCCGATGCGATTGTTGCTGCAGGCTGTCGGGCCGCGCGTCAACCACTACTACGACCGCGCCTGGACTGCCGACGACGACCGCCGCTCGCGCCTCGTCGTCATCGGCCTGAAAGGGCTGAACCGCCCGGCCATCGAGCGTATTCTCGCCGGCTGACCTCAGGCACGAGCCGCGATGCACATCCTCACCACCACATCCGCCTCGCTCGACGATCTTGCCGAGCCTGTCGATCTCGGGCAGACGCCTGCGGATGTCGTGGCGCTGTCCTTCACCGACAGCGATCTGGCCGGGCTGGCGGCGGCATGGCAGGCAGACGCGGATCGGCTGCCGTCGATGCGGCTGGCCGCCTTGCGCGATCTGCGCCATCCGATGTCCGTCGACCTGTGGATCGACAGTGTCGCCCGGCACGCCAGGGTTGTTCTGGTTCGCATCCTCGGCGGTTACGACTGGTGGCGCTACGGCTGCGACCAGCTCGCCTCGACCGCCCGCGCGCACGGCATAAAACTGGCGCTGCTGCCCGGCGAATGCCGCGACGAGGATTTGCGGCTGATCGAAGGCTCGACGCTGCCGCGCCAGGAGCTCGACGGCCTGCTCGGCTATTTCCGCGAAGGCGGCCCGGAGAATATGACGGCGCTGGTGCAGAGGCTGGCAAGTCTCGCCGGATCAGATGTGGCGGTCGCGGAGCCGGTTGTCGTGCCGAAGGCGGGATTTTATGAGCCGGGACGCGGCATCGTAGAGAGGCGGGACCTTTCGAATGTCGGCGTTCGGTCACACCCCCCTCTGTCCTGCCGGACATCTCCCCCGCAAGGGGGGAGATCGGCCGTCACCAACACCGGCGCATTTCCTACATCGTCGGAGCTATCTTCAATATCTGCGATTGGCGAAAGCATCGATGGCGGCACAAACTCCCCCCTTGCGGGGGAGATGTCCGGCAGGACAGAGGGGGGTGGGACGGAGCTCGACGCCGATAATGACTATGTCGGCATCATCCCCATCCTCTTCTACCGCTCGATGCTGCTCGCCGCCGATGTCGCGCCGATCGACGCGCTTTTTGAAGCGCTGCGGCAGCGCGGCATGGCCCCCGTGCCGATCTTCGTCTCCAGCCTCAAGGACCCGGCATCGCTCGCCTTTGTCGAGACCGCGCTTGCCGCGCTGAAGCCGGCCGCCATCATCACCGCGACCGCCTTCGCCTCGGGCGCCGAGCCCGGCGTCGAAACCCTGTTCGACCGCGCCGGCGTTCCTGTTTTTCAGGTCATCGTCGCGACGACACGCCGCGATATCTGGCAAGACAACCAGCGCGGCCTGGCGCCCGCCGACCTCGCCATGCATGTCGTCCTGCCGGAACTCGACGGCCGCATCCTTGCCGGCGCCGTTTCCTTCAAGGGCGAAAGCGAGGTCGATCCCGCATTGGCCTTCCGCGCCTTCGCCAATCGGCCGGAGCCGGACCGGCTCGCGCAGGTGGCGAACCGTGTCGAGGCGTTCGTGCGCCTGCAGCGCACGCCGCGCGAAAAACGCAAGCTCGCCATCCTGATCCCCGACTATCCGAGCGCCCCCGGCCGCACCGGCTACGCCGTCGGCCTCGACGTGCCGTCCAGCGTGCTGGCGATGCTGCACGATCTGAGCGAACAGGGCTACGTCGTTGAAGGGATTCCGCAAACGCCGCGCGCGTTGCTGGAGATGCTGGAGCGTGGTGGCGAAGGGTTGAGGTTGAAGGAGTATCTGACCTTCTCGAAGGAATTGCCGCCGGCGGCCATCGCTGCGGTAGAGGCCGCGTGGGGGAATGCGGCAGATGAGACAGGTTGGTGCTTGGCACCCCCCTCTGTCCTGCCGGACATCTCCCCCACTTGGGGGGAGATTGCGCCCTCATATCTGCTTTCGCCAATTTCCAACGCTGCAGGAAGAGAGCCGGCAATGGAGCCGCCAATCTCCCCCCAAGTGAGGGAGATGTCCGGCAGGACAGAGGGGGGCGCGACAGAACGCCAGCCTTCGCGACTTGATGGCCAAAAACAATTCCCCTTCCGCGCCGCCACCTTCGGCAACATCACCGTAGCACTTGCCCCCGACCGCGGGCGCTCGGTCGACCGTCGCGCCGACTATCACGACCCGACCTTGCCGCCGCGCCATGCGCTGATCGCCTTTGGCCTGTGGCTGCGCAAGACGGTCGGCGTCCATGCCCTCGTCCATGTCGGCGCCCATGGCACGCTGGAATGGCTGCCCGGCAAGACCGTGGCGCTCAGCGAATCCTGTTTTCCCGAGATCGTCACAGGCGCATTACCCGTCATCTATCCCTTCATCGTCTCCAACCCGGGAGAGGCAGCGCAGGCCAAGCGGCGCATTGCCGCCATCACCCTCGGCCATTTGCCGCCGCCGCTGACCGGCGCCGGTCTGGACGAGAACCAGCACCAGCTCGAGCGGCTGGTCGACGAATATGCCCAGGCTGACGGGCTCGACCGCCGCCGCCGCGACCGCCTGGCGAGGCTGATCGTCGAAACCGCTGAAAAGACCGGTCTCGCCTCCGAGGCCGGCGTCGCCGGAACCGACGCGCCCGACGAAGCGCTGCGCCGCATCGACGCCTGGCTCTGCGACCTCAAGGACTTCGCCATCAAGGATGGGCTGCACATCTACGGCCGCTCGCCTGAAGGCGAGGCCGATCCGCTGCGCAAGCAAAGTGCAGCAGCCGAGAAGTCAGCATTGATCGCGGCCCTCGACGGCCGCCATGTCGCTGCCGGTCCTGCCGGCGCACCGGCGCGTGGCCGGCGCGATGTGCTGCCGACTGGCCGTAACCTGTTCACATCGGATCCTCGCACCATGCCGACGCCGACATCCTTCGATCTCGGCAGGGCGGCGTCCGACGAGGTCTTGCGCAGCTACATGCAGGCGCATGGCGACTGGCCGCGCTCGCTGGTCATCGACCTCTGGGGCTCGGCCTCGCTGCGCACCGGCGGCGAAGAGATCGCGCAAGGCCTGGCGCTGATGGGCTGCCGGCCGCAATGGGATGGCGCCACCGGCCGCGTCACCGGCATCGAAGTGCTGCCGCCGGCCACCCTTGGCCGTCCGCGCGTCGATGTAACCTGGCGCATCTCAGGCCTGTTCCGCGACATGTTCCCGACCCAGATCGCCCTGATCGATGCGGCCGCCAACGCCGTCGCCGCCCGCAACGAGGACGCGACGGAAAACCCGCTCGCCGCAAAGACCCGCGCCGATGGCAAGGTCAGCCCGCGCATTTTCGGCACCTCGCCCGGCACCTACGGCGCCGGTATCGAGGCGTTGCTGTCGAGCGGCGACTGGGCGGCGCGCGAAGAAATCGGTCGCGCCTATCTCGACGCCACCTCGCATGCCTATGGCGGCGCCGAGGGCGAAGCGATTTCAGCGCCCGGCGCCTTCGAGGATCGTATCGCCGAGGCCGACCTTCTCGTCCATACCGGAGACGACCCCGGCCGCGACATTTTGGAAGGCTCTGCCGATGTCGCCTTCATCGGTGGTTTTTCGGCGGCGCTTGCAGCGCTTGGCAAGAACGCCGACGTCATCGTCCTCGACACCACGGATCCGCAAAAGCCGAAGCCGCGCTCGCTTGGAGAAGCCGTATCTCGGGTGGTTCGCGCCCGCGCCGTCAACCCGCGCTTCATTGCCGGCCAGATGCGGCACGGGCCGCGCGGCGCGTCGGAATTCGCCGAGACCGTCGACCGTCTCGTCGGTTTCGCCGAGACCACCCATGCCATACCGGGCACGCTGATCGAGGCCGTGCACGACGCCTATCTCGGCGATCCCGAGGTGCGCGCCTTCATCCTGCGCGAAAATCCGGCGGCCGCGAAAATCATCGCCGAGCGTTTTTTGTCGGCGCGGCGGCGCGGTCTCTGGCACCCGCTGCGCAATTCCGTCGACGACGACCTCGCCGCCCTGATCGCCGAAGCCCGCGCGCTGGGGGTGGCGGCATGAACGCCTTCTCCCGACGCGGCGCCTGCCCTGCTTTGTCCGCGCCGATGCAGACCGGCGACGGGCTTCTGGTGCGGCTCAACCCGGTCGCTGGAGGACTCTCGCCGAAATCCTTGATCGGGCTCGGTGAATCCGCCTTGCGGCATGGCAACGGCATCATGGAAGTGACCGCGCGTGGCAGCCTGCAGATCCGCGGCCTGACATCGGCAAGCGCCCGGCTGCTGGCAATGGAGGTCGACGCGCTCGGCATCGCAGTGCGCACCGGCGTGCCGGTCGAGACCGGACCGCTGGCCGGGCTGGATCCGCAAGAAGTTGCCGATCCGCGCCCATTGGCGGAGCGGATTCGAAAAGCGATTGACGAAGCCGGGCTGGCACAGCGCCTTGGCCCGAAGGTTTCTGTCATTGTCGACGGCGGTGGACAGTTGGCTATGGATGTGGTGACAGCCGATGTGCGGCTGGCTGCAACGCACACCAATGCGGGAATCAGGTGGCAGATGTCTGTTGCGGGTGATGGGCAGAATGCGAAGCCGCTCGCGACGGTGGGAGACGATGCGGCGCGCGATATCGCCATCGCGATGCTGAGGATGGTCGCCGAAAAGGGCCGCGATGCCCATGCAAGGGATTTGACGGAGAGGCAGTTAGTATCCCTCGCAAGCTGGCATTCCTTCACACCCCCCTCTGTCCTGCCGGACATCTCCCCCGCAAGGGGGGAGATTGAGCTCTCATCACCGCTTTCGCCAATCACTGGCCTTGCAGGACGAGCGGCGGCGTCGGAACTGCCGATCTCCCTCCTTGCGGGGGAGATGTCCGGCAGGACAGAGGGGGGTGCGCAGGATCGCCTGCCTGTCAAATTGTCCAAACCAATACCTTCGCCGATCGGCCTCTTTCCTCTCGCCAGCAACACGGCCGCCCTCGGCATCGGCCTGCCCTTCGGCAGCATGCCGGCGCAAAAATTCATCGGTCTCACGCAACACGCCCTCACCCTTGGCGCGGCCGAAATTCGCCTGGCGCCACACCGCGCGCTGCTTTTCATCGGCCTTACCCCGACCGCCTGCCACGCGCTCCAGCAGGCCGCCGCCACCCTCGGCTTCGTCATCGATGCTGCCGACCCGCGCACGAAAATCTGCGCTTGCCCCGGTGCGCCGGCCTGCGCCTCCGGCCGGATCGCCGCGCGCGACATCGCCGAGACCGTCGCCGCCGAAAACCGCGACCTCCTCGATGCCTCCGTCACCCTGCACATTTCCGGCTGCGCCAAGGGCTGCGCCCATCCCGGCCGGGCGGCGCTGACACTGGTCGGCGGCGATAACGGAGCCGGACTTGTCGTGGACGGGACGGCAAAGGCCCTTCCTGCCGGATACAGGCCAGGCTATGACGCCGCGCGCGGCGTTGGCCGCATTGCCGCAGCGATCCGCGAAGCACGATTTCGAGGCGAGACCACCGCCGCCTGCCTGACAAGGCTTGGCGCGGCCGGTGTCACCGAACCCTACCGACAGGAATGAACATGCCCGCCCCCTACGACTACATCCATGACGGCACGGCGATCTATGAGCGTTCCTTCGCCATCATTCGCGCCGAGGCCGACCTGTCGCGCTTTTCCCATGCCGAAACCGATGTCGCCATCCGCATGATTCATGCCTGCGGCCAGGTCGAGGCCGCGCAGAACTTTGTTTTTTCGCAAGCTTTTGTTGCCGCCGCTCGCACGGCGCTGGCAGCCGGCGCGCCGATCTTCTGCGATGCCGAGATGGTCTCGCACGGTGTCACCCGCGCCCGGCTGCCGGCCGGTAACGAGGTGATCTGCACGCTGCGCGACCCGCGGACGTCCGACATAGCGAAAAAGATCGGCAACACCCGTTCGGCCGCAGCCATTGAATTGTGGGGCGAGCGCATGGCCGGCTCGGTCGTCGCCATCGGCAATGCGCCGACCGCACTTTTCTACCTGCTGGAAAGACTGCGCGACGGTGCGCCGAAACCGGCTGTTATCATCGGCATGCCGGTCGGTTTCGTCGGTGCTGCCGAATCGAAGGACGCGCTGGCCGAGAATTCCTACGGCGTTCCCTACGCGATCGTGCGCGGCAGGCTGGGCGGCAGCGCCATGACCGCGGCTGCCCTCAACGCATTGGCGAGGCCGGGCCTGTGAACGCGATTGCAAAAGGCCGGCTTGTTGGCGTCGGCACCGGTCCCGGCGACCCCGAGCTGCTGACGCTCAAGGCCGTGCGCGCGCTGGCCGAGGCCGACGTCGTTGCGCATTTCGCCAAGCGCGGCAACAACAGCAATGCGCGCGCCATCGTCGGCGCGCATTTTCGTCCTGATTTGATCGAGTTGCCGCTGCTCTATCCCGTGACCACCGAAATCGACAAGGATCACAGCGATTACCGGTCGCAGATAGCGGATTTCTACGAGGAGTCGGCCGAAAAGGTCGCCGAGCATCTCAGCGCCGGCAGGATGGTCGCGGTGCTTTCGGAAGGCGACCCGCTGTTCTACGGCTCCTACATGCACCTGCATGTCAGGCTGGCGCACCGCTTTCCAACAGAGGTCATTCCCGGCGTCACCGCCATGTCCGGCTGCTGGTCGGCGACCGGAACGCCGATCGTCCAGGGCGACGATGTATTGACCGTGCTGCCGGGCACGATGAGCGAATTCGAACTGACGCGCCGCCTCGCCGACACCGATGCCGCCGTCATCATGAAGGTTGGCCGCAACCTGCCCAAGATCAGGCGCGCGCTGGCGGCGACCGACAAGCTGGCGCGTGCCGTCTATGTCGAGCGCGGCACCATGCCGGGCAGCGTTTCGATGCGGCTGGCCGACAAGCAGGGCGACAACGCGCCCTACTTCGCCATCGTGCTGGTCGCCGGCTGGTCCGGCCGGGCCGCCGCATCGGGAGCCGAAACATGAGCGGCCGCCTGACCGTTGTCGGCCTTGGGCCCGGCAATGCCGACCAGGTGACGCCGGAAGCAAGCCGCGCCGTCGCCGAGGCAAGATTCTTCTACGGCTACAAGCCGTATCTCGACCGGCTCGACCTGCGCCTGGACCAGACCCGCGTCGCCTCCGACAATCGCGAGGAGCTGTCCCGCGCCAAGGACGCGCTGGCGATGGCTGCGCAGGGCCATGATGTCGCCGTTGTCTCGGGCGGCGACCCCGGCGTCTTTGCCATGGCGGCAGCCGTCTGCGAGGCGATCGAGGCCGGCCCGGCCGAATGGCGTGCCGTTGACGTTTCGATGCTGCCCGGCATCACCGCCATGCTCGCGGTCGCGGCCCGCATCGGCGCACCGCTTGGCCATGATTTCTGCGCCATCTCGTTGTCCGACAATCTAAAGCCATGGGAGCTCATCGAATTGCGGCTGCTGGCTGCGGCCGGCGCTGGCTTCGTCATCGCGCTCTACAATCCGATCAGCAAGGCGCGCCCCTGGCAGCTTGGCCGCGCCTTCGAATGCCTGACTGCGATCCTGCCGGGCACCACACCGGTCGTCTTCGGCCGTGCCGCCGGCCGTCCCGACGAGCGCATCGAGGTTGTTCTGCTGGCGGACGCCGATGCGGAAAAGGCCGACATGGCGACCTGCATCATTATCGGCTCGCCGGAAACCAGGATCATCAAGCGCGGCGAAAGACCGGCGCTGGTCTACACGCCGCGTTCGGCGGCGGGCCCAAGAAAATGATCGACCATCGCGGCAAGGGCTTCGACGGTTTCGGCCGACGCAACGTCCGGCAGCGTCGGCCTGCGGATCATGACCACCTCGACGCCGAGCGCCCGCGCTGCGGCGATCTTGGCGTAGGTCGCCTCGCCGCCGCTGTTCTTGGACACGATGACATCGATGCGGTGTTCCAGAAGCAGTGCACGTTCGTCGGCTTCCCGGAACGGCCCGCGCGCCAGGAGATAGGCCGCGTCGGGCACAGCGAGCCTTGGCTCGACCGGGTCGACGCTGCGGATCAGATAATGATGCTGGGGCGCCGCCCCGAAGGCGGCAACCTCCTGCCGGCCAAGCGCCAGGAAAACGCGGCGCGGCGCAGTGGCCAGCGCCGTCACCGCGCTGGCGACGCTGTCGACCAGCGTCCAGCGGTCACCTTCGGCCGGCTCCCAGCCCGGGCGCCTGAGCGCGACGATCGGCACGCCAGCCTCATGCGCCGCTGCCGCGGCATTGGCGGAGATTTGCGCCGCATAGGGATGCGTGGCGTCGACCAGCAGGTCGATGCGGGTCTCGTGAAGAAAAGCAGCCAACCCGTCGGCGCCGCCGAAACCGCCTACCCTCGTCGGCACACCTTGCGCGACGGGATTTTCGGTGCGGCCGGCCAGCGACAGCGTGAGCGAGACATCGGCGCGCGCGGCCAGCTTGCCCGCCAGTTGCCGGGCTTCGGTGGTTCCGCCGAGGATCAGAATGCGCTTCATTGGCACCACGTCAGGCCACGCCGAGCAGCCCCTCACCCTTACCCTCTCCCCGTGAAGGACGGGGAGAGGGGGACGCCAGCGTTGCGGCCAGTTCCCTTCTCCCCGTCACTATACGGGGAGAAGGTGCCGGCAGGCGGATGAGGGGCGGCGCGGCATGTCAAACAATAAACAGCCAACACCAAGATGGCTCACAATCGTCGGCATCGGCGAGGACGGTGTAGCGGGTCTCGGCGACGAGGCCAAGCGGCTGATCGCCGAAGCCGAATTCGTCTTCGGCGGCACGCGCCACCTTGCGCTCGTCTCATCGCTCACCAAAGGCGAGGCCCGTGCCTGGCCGACCCCTTTCGATGCCGAGATGCGCGAGGTGCTGGCGCTTTCCGGCAGACGCGTCTGCGTGCTGGCGTCGGGCGATCCGTTCTTCCATGGGGTCGGCGTCACCCTTGCTCGCAAAATTCCTGCCCAGGAGATGCAGGTGATTCCCGCCGCTTCTGCCTTCTCGCTGGCCGCCGCCCGCCTCGGCTGGGCGCTGCAGGATATCGAAACCATTTCGCTGCACGGCCGCCCGCTCGACCTGATCCGGCCGTTGCTGCATCCGGGCAGCCGCATCCTTGCGCTGACCTCGGACGGCGATGCACCAGCAACGATTGCGCGCCTGCTGGCCGAACTCGGCTTCGGCGTCTCGCAGATGACGGCACTTGAGGCGCTGGGCGGCCCGAACGAAAGGCTGCGCTCGGTGCGCGCAGACGCCTTCGACCTGCAAAAAATCAATCCGCTCAACGTTCTGGCGGTCGAAGTTGACTCACCATCGGAAGCACGCATCCTGCCGCTGACATCGGGCCTTGCCGATCATTTGTTCGAGCATGATGGCCAGATCACCAAGCGCGAAGTGCGCGCCATCACCCTGTCGGCCCTCGCTCCCAGGCGCGGCGAATTGCTGTGGGACATCGGCGCCGGCTCCGGCTCGATCGGCATCGAATGGATGCTCGCCCATCCGACGATGCGCGCCATCGCCATCGAGGCCGATCCAACCCGCGCCGCCCGCATCCGCCGCAACGGTTCCGCCGGCGGCGTGCCCGGTCTTGCCGTGGTCGAAGGCTCGGCGCCGCAGGCGCTCGCCGGATTGGAGACGCCGGACGCGATCTTCATCGGCGGCGGCGGCAGCGATACCGGCGTGCTGGAAACGGCCATCGAGGCTCTGCCTTCTGGCGGCCGGCTGGTCGCCAATGCGGTGACGCTGGAGATGGAGGCGCTGCTGCTCGCCCGTCACGCGTCGCTCGGCGGCGATCTCACCCGCATCGCACTATCCCGCGCTTCGCCGGTTGGCTCGATGCAGGCCTGGCGGCCGGCCATGCCGGTCACCCAATGGAGCTGGGTCAAGCCATGATGGTCGCGGGCATCGGCAGCCGCAAGGGCGTGAATGTGCAAGACGTTCTTGCGGCAATAGAAGCCGCGCTTGAAGTTCATGGGCTGGCGATGACGGCACTGTCTGCCTTGGCGACGACCGAATTCAAACGCAGCGAAGTGGCCATTCTTGATGCCGGCCGTAAACTCGATCTCCCGGTCATAGTGGTGGATGTTGCTGGCTCTGAACCGTCGCTCCCCCTCACCCGGCCTCCGCTTCGCTCGGCCGACCTCTCCCCGAGGGGAGAGGAGATCACGCACGCTGGCGCCAGTCTCTTCTCCCCAGCGGGGAGAAGGTGGCCCGAAGGGCCGGATGAGGGGGCCGCTTTGCTCAGCCGTTCCGACCTGTCGCAGGCGCGTGCCGGCACGCCGTCGGTTTCCGAAGCCTCGGCGCTTGCTGCCGCGGGCAAAGGCGCAAAACTGCTCGGGCCGCGCACCGTGCTTGGCCCGGTCACCTGCGCCATCGCCATCAGCGGAGACGCCGCATGACCGTCCACTTCATCGGCGCCGGTCCCGGCGCGGCCGACCTCATCACCTTGCGCGGCAGCCGGCTGCTGGCAAGCTGCCCGGTCTGCCTCTATGCCGGCTCGATCGTCGCCCCGGAATTGTTGCGGCACTGCGCGCCCGGCACGAAGCTGATCGACACCGCGCCGATGTCGCTCGACGAGATCGAAGCGGAATATGTGGCGGCCCACCAGGCCGGCCACGATATCTCCCGCCTGCATTCCGGCGACCTGTCGGTGTGGAGCGCCGTCGCCGAGCAGATCCGCCGACTGGAGAAGCACGGCATCGCCTATACGCTGACGCCGGGCGTGCCCTCCTTCGCGGCTGCCGCGGCAGCGCTTCGCCGCGAGCTGACCATTCCCGAAGTCGCGCAAAGCCTGGTGCTGACCCGCATCTCCGGCCGCGCGTCCAAAATGCCGCCTGGCGAAACCCTGGCCGGCTTCGGCCGCACCGGCGCGACGCTCGCCATTCATCTTGCCATCCACGCCGTCGACCGCATCGTCGCCGAGCTGACGCCGTTCTATGGCGCCGATTGCCCGGTAGCGGTCGTCTTCCGTGCCTCCTGGCCGGACGAGCGCGTGCTGACCGGCACGCTGGCGACGATCGAGGCGCAACTGGCCGCCGATCCGATGGAGCGCACGGCAATCATCTTTGTCGGCCGCTCGCTGGCAGCGGAAAACTTTGGCGAGAGCTCACTTTACGACGCCCACTACCAGCGGCGTTTTCGCGGACGGGACGGATTGTGAACGACGGCACCGGAAACAGCGGTGGAAACACCACGATCGAACAGGCTTTAGCCCGGCTCAACTTCAAGCCGCGCCAGCTTGAGCCCGGCCATGTCTGGCTGGCCGGCGCCGGCCCCGGCGATCCCGGCTGCCTGACGCTGGAAGTGCTGGCCGCACTTGGGCAGTGCGATGCCCTCGTCTACGACGCACTGGTCTCTCCCGATATCGTCGCCGTCGCCGCGGGCGCCGAGCTTTTTTACGCCGGCAAGCGTGGCGGCCAACCGTCGATGAAACAGGACGACATCACCGCTTTGCTGGTGCGGCTGGCGCGCGAGGGCCGCCGCGTCGTCAGGCTGAAAGGCGGCGACCCCTATATTTTCGGCCGCGGCGGCGAAGAGGCGCTGGCGCTGGCGCGCCAAAACATCCCGTTCCGCGTGCTGTCCGGCCTGACTTCGGGCCTCAGCGCGCTTGCCGGGGCCGGCATCCCGGCCACCATGCGCGGCATCAACAAGGCGGTGATCCTGGCCACCGGCCACGCCGCCGGCACCGACGACGACCTCGACTGGGCGGCAATCGCCCGCACCGGCCAGCCGGTCGTCGTCTATATGGGCATGGCCAATCTGCCGCTGATATCAGCCTCGCTGCTTGGCGGCGGTCTGCCGCCTTCGACGCCTGCTGCAGTGATCGTCGCCGCGACGACGCCGCAGGAGCGCATCGTCGTCGCCACGCTTGCCACCATTGCCGAGGAGGCGGCCGCCGCCGGGTTGACCGCGCCGGCGCTGATCGTCGTCGGCGGCATCGTCGCGATGCGCGCGGCATTGGCGGGCGAGCCATGACCCGCGCGATCATCATCGGCGCGCCGCGCTCAGGCTCGGGCAAGACCAGCGTCACCATCGGTATCCTGCGCGCGCTTGCCCGGCGCGGCCTCAAGGTGCGCGGCGCCAAATCCGGCCCCGATTATATCGACCCAGGTTTCCACACCGCCGCGACAGGCCTTTCCGGCGTCAATCTCGACAGCTGGGCGATGCCGCCTGCTTTGCTCAACGCGCTGGCCGGCGACGCAACTGAAGATGCCGATTTCATCTTCCTCGAAAGCGCCATGGGCCTGTTCGACGGGATTCCGGCTGCTCCGGGCCGCACCGGCTCGGCGGCCGATCTCGCACGGCTGTACGGCCTGCCGGTGCTGCTGGTGCTCGACGTTTCCGGACAGTCGACCACGGCGGCAGCCGTCGCCAAGGGTTTTGCCAGCTATGACCCCGATGTGCGCATGGCCGGCGTCGTGCTCAACCGGCTGGGCAGCGAGCGCCACCGCCGTCTCTGCGGCGACGCGATCGAGGCGATCGGCCTGCCGGTGGTCGGCGCGATTCTGCGCGATCCCTCGCTCAACCTGCCGGAGCGGCATCTCGGCCTCGTCCAGGCCGGCGAATATGAGAATCTGATGGCGCATCTCGACCGGCTGGCCGACATGGTCGAACGCTCGCTCGATCTCGACGCCATCATGGCGCTGGCGGCGCCTTTCGCACCCGCTACCGGCAGTTTCGAAGACGCGCTGCCACCGCCCGGACAACGCATCGCACTGGCAGAGGATGCCGCCTTCACCTTCCTCTATCCGCATGTCGCCGCGCATTGGCGCAAGGCAGGGGCTGAAATCATCCGCTTCTCGCCGCTTGCCGACGAAGCGCCCGGCGAAAATTGCGATGTCTGCTGGCTGCCTGGCGGCTATCCCGAGCTTCACGCCGGCCGGCTCGCGGCGGCTGCGAATTTCAGGGCCGGCATCGAGGCGTTTGCGGCAACACGGCCGGTGCATGGCGAGTGCGGCGGCTTCATGGTGCTCGGCAAAGCGCTGGAGGACGCATCGGGCGAGACGCACGCGATGCTCGGCCTGCTCGGTCACTCGACCAGCTTTGCCAAGCGAAAGATGAACCTCGGCTACCGAGAGGCGCGGCTGCGCGCCGATTGTCCGCTGGGGGACCGAGGCGCGCTGATCCGCGGCCACGAATTCCACTATGCGCAGATGATTGCCACCGGCAGTGACGAACCCTTGGCCGACCTCGCTGACGGCCAGGGCAATCCGCTCGGCGCCTCCGGTTACCGCCGCGGCCATGTCAGCGGCACATTCTTCCATGCCATTGCGAGAGGCTAGAGCATGATCCCGAACCGGAGGTCCGCGCCAGCGAAAAGTGGGAACCGGTTTTCGGAATAGATCATGCTCAAACTCGAGAACATGCCCCCTTCGCTTCGCCAGGCGCTCGATGACATCGCGCTCTGCGTCGTCTTCTTCACCCGGCTGCCGCTGCCGGTCGTCGATTTTCGCGACCGCAGCCTTGCTGCCGCGATCTGGGCGGCGCCCGTTGCCGGCCTCGCCGTCGCTCTGATCGGCGGCTTGGTTTACGCGGTCGGGACCTGGCTCGGTCTTGCCGCCGACCCGGCAGCAGCCCTCGCCCTTGCCGCGACCTTGCTCGCCACCGGCTGCATGCATGAAGACGGGCTTTCGGATGTCGCCGACGGCTTTGGCGGCGGCAGGACACGCGAGAAAAAACTGGAGATCATGCGCGACAGCCGCATCGGCGCCTATGGCGCCTGCGCGCTCGCCCTGTCGCTGCTGATCCGCTGGAGCGTGCTTTCGGAATTCGCCGGCCCGGCCCAGATGTTCTGGGCTCTGATTGCCGCGCATGCCGCCTCGCGCGGCTTGTTCGGCGCTTTCATGCATCTGTTGCCGCCGGCGCGCAGCGACGGCCTCTCGGCCGATGCAGGCACCGTGTCGGCCGAAACCGCCATTGCCGGCGCCGTGCTCGGCGCCGTCGCGCTGCTGGCGCTAGGCTTCGGTGGCGCGGTCGCCGCGCTTATCCTGCTCGGCCTGTTGTTTGCCGCCTTCCGCGAGCTGTGCCGCAGCCAGATCGGCGGCCAGACCGGCGATACGGTCGGCGCGCTGCAGCAGTCTGGCGAGATCGCAATCCTGCTCGTTGCTTCCGTTTTCCTTTCCTGACTCTGTTTCGGAGATTTTTCCCCCATGCCTTTCAAATCGCTTGATGAATTGCGCGCAGCCTGCCTCGATCTGCCTGCCGGCAGCGACGCCGCGGCAAATGCTGTCGCCCGCCGCCAGGACACGCTGACCAAGCCGCAAGGCAGCCTCGGCCGGTTGGAAACCATAGCCGCCTGGCTCGCCCGCTGGCAGGGCCGCGACATGCCGCAGCTCGATCGCGTAAAAGTTTTCGTCTTTGCCGGCAACCACGGCGTCACCGCACAGGGCGTGTCGGCCTTCCCGTCAGAAGTCACCGTGCAGATGGTGGCGAATTTCGCCGGCGGCGGCGCCGCCATCAACCAGCTTGCCCGCATCGCCGGCGCCGAACTCGACGTTATTCCGCTCGACCTCGACCGTCCGACCGGCGATTTCACGCAAGTGCCGGCAATGGACGGCGAAGCCTTCCTCGCTGCCGTCTCGGCCGGCTACGGCGCGGTGACCAAAGACCTCGACCTCGTCTGTTTCGGCGAAATGGGTATCGGCAACACCACGCCGGCGGCAGCCATCTCGGCCGCCCTTTTTGGCGGCGGCGCGGAAAAATGGGCCGGGCGCGGCACCGGCGTCGACGATGCCGGCCTGGTGCGCAAGATCACCGCCATCGAAGCCGGCCTCAAGCGCCACGCCGAGGCCCTTGCCGACCCGCTGGGGATCGCGGCAGCCCTTGGCGGGCGCGAACTCGCCGCCATTTTCGGTGCGACGCTGGCCGCGCGCCATTCAGGCGTGCCGGTGCTGCTCGACGGCTTCGTCTGCACCGCCGCCGCCGCGCCCTTGGCAAGATTGCACCCCTCCGGTCTCGCCCACACGCTTGCCGCCCATGTCTCGGCCGAATCCGGCCATCGCCGGCTGCTCGAAGCGCTCGGCCTGCCGCCGCTGCTCGACCTCGGCATGCGGCTCGGCGAAGGGTCCGGCGCCTGCCTCGCCGTCAACATCGTCCGCTCCGCGCTCGAATGCCATGCCCGCATGGCAAGCTTTGCCGAGGCTGGTGTTTCAGAGAAGTAATCTCCTCAACCTGAATCAGGTCTCAGCCGATTGCTCGATGGATCACGGCGGCCCCGGGGAACTTGGCCGGCCCGAGCACGTTGTGGCCGGTCAGCCCGGGTTACGCATGCAACAGCTTCTCCAGGAATTCGGCCATCCGACTTACGTCCCGTTTCCCGTTATTGCGGCGAGGCTTCTGCTGGCGTCGATCTTCGGTGCGGCGATCGGCTTCGAACGGGAATGGCGAAATCGGCCTGCCGGGCTTCGCACCCATATCCTGGTCTGCGTGGCGGCGGCTACCTTCGGTATTCTGACGATTGAAATTATTCACGCGCCGATGTTTCAGCAGGATTCCGTAAGGGTCGATCCGATTCGTGTTGTCGAAGCGGTTACCGCCGGCGTCGCGTTCCTTGCTGCCGGAACGATTTTGTTTTCGAAGGGCGAGGTTCACGGGCTGACGACCGGGGCTGGCATGTGGCTCTCCGGGGCAATCGGCGTGGCCTGCGGGCTCGGTCTGTGGCAAGTGGCGGCACTCGGCACGCTTTTGGTGCTTGTCGCAGCAGGCCTTCTCTATAGTTTTGCCCACAAGTCCGGTATTGGCGAGAACACCGGACCAGAAAAGCCCAAGTCGGAAGAAGACGTGTCCAAGCCACCCAAAGGCTGAGGCTGCAACTGGGGCTGAGGCTGCAACTGGAACCGAACGCGAATTGGAAACCAACCGTCAGGATTGGAAACCGCTATGTTCGCAACACTCTTCCAAGTAGCGAAAAGCGGGCAATATCAGCGGATTAAATGGTGGGTGCGACAGGGATCGAACCTGTGACCCGCTGATTAAGAGTCAGCTGCTCTACCAACTGAGCTACGCACCCACTCGCCGGTAAAACCAGCGTCGGCGGGCATATAGCCGCCGCCATCCGCCATGTCCAGCCCTGCCGGATTCATTTCCCGACAAATCGCTGAAGTGCCGCACATCGTCAGACGAACAGCTTGCCTTCCGCCACCTTGACGGCATGGCCGCCGATGCGGGCGGCGGCCAGTTTGCCGCCTTCGACATTCAGTTCGAGGCGGATGCGCGAAGGCCGCCCCATCTCCAGCCCTTGTTCGATCCAACGCTGGGAAACACCCTCTCTCGGGCCGTCGAAATGCATGATCGCGCCAGCGAAGGCGGCCGCCGCCGAACCGGTCGCCGGATCTTCATAGGATGGATTGCCCGGCACGATCATGCGGACATGGAAGGCGCTGTCGTGGTTCACCGTCTCGCGGCAATAGACATACGGGCTGGCGAGGGCCCAATCGCTCTTGCGGGGCGCCAATTCCGACCACGCCTGGTTGTCCAGCCTTATCCGCGCCGCCGCCTCCAGATCGGCGACTGGAATGGTTACGTAGGGCACGCCGGCCGACCAGAACGAGACGCGGTGGTTTTCGAAGCCGATTTCGTGCGGCCCCAGGCCAAGTGCCGCCCCGATCGCCTCCGGGTCGGCGGACAATTCCAGCCGCTCCGGCAGTTTGGCCAGGTCGAACTCGGCGAAGATGGCGCCGGCGTGCTTGCTGACGGCGCAGCGCACCGGGCCGATATTTTCTTCCAGCACAAAAATGCCGGCGGTGTCGCCATCGCCAGCCATTTCCGCAAGCGCAATCGCAGCGCCCACCGTCGGATGGCCGGCGAACGGCATCTCATAGTCGGGCGTGAAGATGCGGATGCGGGCGCGGTGCTTGGGATTGTCGGGCGGCAGCACGAAAACGGTTTCCGACAGGTTGAACTCGCGCGCGATGGCCTGCATCGCCGCCGTGCCCAGCCCTTTGCCGTCGAGAACGACGGCAAGCGGATTGCCGGCCAGCCGGTCGGTGGTGAACACGTCGTAAAGCAAGTAATTCCGGGTCAGCATTGTAGAAAGCCTTCTGCCTCAATCCCAACAGGGGCCCAAACATGGGCGAAATTTAATTTGATATTTGAACCATTCGGCCTGATCAGTGCACCGGTTGGGACATCACTGGTATTATAGGGGTCCGGCGTGGACCAGATTGTCAATCTGCCAAAGACGGAATCCACTTCCGAGATAAAGACGGCACTCGGGCTCGACCGCCTGGGTCTGAAGAAGAAACGGCGTCGCGGCTGGCTTTATGGCCTGCTTGTGCTGGTCGTCGTCGCCGCAAGCCTGGCGGGGTACCAATGGTATGCCGCGTCTCCCGCCAAGATCGACTATACCACCGTGCCGGCCGCTGTCGCCGATCTCACGGTCGAAGTATCGGCGACCGGCACGCTGCAGCCGCTCACCCAGGTCGACATTTCGAGCGAACTGTCCGGCGTCGTCCGCTCGGTCGCGGTCAACGAGAACCAGCAGGTGAAGAAGGGCGATGTGCTGGCGGCGCTCGACACCGCCAAGCTGGAGGTGCAGATCGAGCGCGCCGAGGCTTCCGCCAAGGCGGCGGCTGCCAATGTCGAGACCGCCACCGTAACCCTCACCGAAAACGAAAGGGCGCTTGTGCGCGCGGCGGCGCTCACCAAGCGCGGCATGGCGACTGACCAGTCGCTTGAAGCGGCGACAGCGACGCGCGACCGCTCCAAGGCAGCGCTCGACAGCGCCAAAGCCAGTCTGGCCATCGCCAATGCCGATCTCAAGGCGCAGCAGACGGACTTCGCCAAAAGCACCATCTATGCGCCCATCGACGGCATCGTTCTGACGCGCTCGGTCGATCCCGGCCAGACGGTTGCCTCCTCGCTGCAAGCGCCGGTGCTGTTCGTCATCGCCGCCGACCTGAGGAACATGGAATTGAAGGCAGCGGTCGACGAGGCCGACATCGGCGCGGTCAAGCCCGGCCAGCATGCCCGCTTCACCGTCGACGCCTTTCCCGAGCGGCCGTTCGATGCCGAGATCCGCGACATCTCCTATGCTTCGGTCACCACCGACGGCGTCGTCACCTACGACGCGCGGTTCGAGGTCGACAACAACGAGCTTCTGTTGCGGCCTGGCATGACTGCCACCGTTTCGGTCGTCACCAGAGAGGCAAAAGGCGTGCTCACCGTACCGTCGACGGCTTTCCGCTACCGGCCGGCGGCATCTGCTGCCCGAGCGTGGAGCCTGAGCGACCTGTTCACGGGCCGTATGGGCCGTCCACGCGGCAACCGCCAGCGCCAGGCGACGGCGCAGCCCACCGACGGCTCGCGCACGCTCTACGTGCTGGAGAATGGTCGGCCCCGGCCGGTCAACGTCAAGGTCGGCTCCACCGATGGCGAGCTGACCGAGATCACCTCCGGTCTCGCAGAAGGTGCGCAAGTCATCACCGCCGCGCAGCAGCGGAGCTGAAATCATGTCAGGCTCGCTGCTCATCACCTTCGACAAGGTCTGGAAAAGCTATGGCCAGGGCGAGGCCACGGTGCATGCGCTGGCTGGCGTCGATCTTGCCATCCGCAGCGGTGAATTCGTCGCCATCATGGGTCCGTCCGGCTCGGGCAAGTCGACGGCGATGAACATCATCGGCTGCCTCGACACACCGACGGCCGGAACCTACAGCTTCATGGGCATCGATGCTGGCCGCCTCGACCGCAACCGCCGCGCCATGCTGCGCAATCTCTATGTCGGCTTCGTTTTCCAGGGCTACAATCTCCTGCCGCGCACCACCGCGGTGGAGAATGTCGAACTGCCGCTGATCTATCGCGGCGTCGCCGCCCGCGAGCGTCACGACCTCGCCATGAAGGCGCTGGCCGAGGTCGGCCTTGTCGGCCGCGAGCACCACACGCCGGCCGAGCTCTCCGGCGGCCAGCAGCAGCGCGTGGCGATCGCACGCGCCATCGTCACCAGGCCGACGCTGCTCGTCGCCGACGAACCGACCGGCAATCTCGACACCGCACGCACGCACGAGATCATGGAGCTGCTGACGCGGCTGAACACCGAGCTTGGCCTGACCATCGCCATGGTCACCCACGAGGCCGATGTCGCTGCTTATGCCGAGCGCACAATTCGCTTCCTCGACGGCCACGTCGCCTCCGATGCCCTGAACCTTGAGGTGGTGTAACCATGATCTGGGAAACCGTCCGCCTCTCGCTGCTTTCAGTGCGCCGCAACGTGCTGCGCTCGTTTCTGACGCTGCTCGGCATCGTCATCGGCGTTGCCGCCGTCATCGCCATGCTCACCATCGGCTCGGGCACCACCGAAAAGGTAAAGGCCGACATTTCCAAGCTCGGCAGCAATTTGCTCGTTGTCCGCCCCGGCCGCCCGGCCGGGCCCGGCGGACCGGGAGGGCTCGACCAGGCCACACGTCCGCTCGGCAGCAAGGAACTTGCCGCGCTTGTCGCACATTTGAGCGGCGCCCGCGCCATCTCGCCCGCCTCGCAAAAGCAGGTCCGCGTCATCTTCGGCACCGAAAGCCTGACCTCGGGTGTCACCGGCACCGACAGCGCCTATCTCGATGCGCGCGACTGGAAGCTGATCTCGGGCCGACCGTTCAGCGATTCGGAAATCCGCTCGGGCACCGGCGTCTGCCTGATCGGCGAAACCGTGCGCCAGCAGTTCTTCGGCGCCGGCGACCCCGAAGGCGAGATCATTCGCGTCAACCGCACCTCGTGCAAGATCATCGGCCTGCTCGAGCCAAAAGGCTATACCGGCTTCGGCCAGGACCAGGACAATGTCGTGCTGATGCCGCTCGCCGCCTACCAGCGCCGCATCGCCGGCAACCGCGACATCGACTCGATCTACGTCGCCGCCGACGACAGGACGCCGACCACCGAGCTGCTGCCGCGCGTCGAGGATATCTTGCGCGATGCACGCCGCATCCCGCCGGACCGCGAAGACGACTTCTCGATACGCGACATGACCCAGATCGCCGACGCCATGGCGAGCGCCACCACGACGATGACCGGCATGCTGGGAGCGGTCGCCGGCGTCAGCCTGTTGGTCGGCGGCATCGGCATCATGAACATCATGCTGGTGTCGGTCACCGAGCGCACCCGCGAGATCGGCATAAGGCTGGCCATCGGCGCGCATGAAAAGCACATCCTCATCCAGTTCCTGGTCGAGGCCACCGTGCTGTCGCTGCTCGGCGGCATCATCGGCATCCTGATCGGCCTGGCGCTGGCCGGCCTCGCCTCGCTGACGCTGGCGATCCCGTTTGCGCCAAGCCCGGCGGTGATCCTGCTCGCCGTCGGCTTCTCGGCGCTGATCGGCATGGTGTTCGGCTTCTTCCCGGCGCTGCGCGGCGCGCGGCTCGATCCGATCGACGCGCTGAGGCATGAATAGCGCGGCGCAGCGTGCGTCGCCCTTCAGATGTCCCCAAAATATTGACGCGGCCGTCGCCCTGCCCCTGTCGCGGAACAGCCCGCGGTGCTAGCAATCGCCTTGGGGATATGGGGAATAGTGGGATGAGCAAGAAAGAGCGGGTGGCTTTGGTGACGGTGATCATCGAGGCCGCATTGGCGGGGCTTTGGTGGTACTTGGCCAGCTATGGCATGGCCAACCCCGATCATGTCACCGCCGACTTCCAGCAGGTTGTCGGTCAGACGATGGGAACGACGATGGGTGCGCTGCTGGGTATCGGCGTCATGCTGTTTTTCGTCGCCGCCCGCAACGACCGCAAAACCATCGAGAACAAAATGCGTCGTTAACCCCTGTCGGCAAACTCCTGTCGACAAACTATCCCTTGCCGGCAAAATGCCACTCGATCAGTGGCTTCATGTGCGGCATCAGCCCGTCCGGCAGGTCATCGGCACTGCGGATGATGACAGGCCCGTCGATCTCCGGCTCTGCCTCGGTGGCGACAAAGGCGCTGATGCGCTGCGCGACCTCGTCGGCGGATGCAGTCTCGCGATAGCGGCGAAAGATCACCGTGCCGGTTGCCGTCGACAGGGCATAGTAGCGCCTGCCGCGCGCCGCGCCGGCAAGGTCGAGGCCGGTTTCTTCCCGCACCTCGCGGATCATGTTGAAGTCGACATCGACAAGGCCGTCGCGGAAATCGGTTGGCTCGAACGAGCCGGCGGCGAAGTAGACGCGACCGGCATTGACGGTGTGCGACGCCATGCGGATCGCCACCAGCGCATTGTCGCCGGCGACCAGCATGGCATGGGCATAGGCGTGCTCGGCCCCCGCCACCTGGCGATTGCCGCGCCAAAGCATGAAGGTCGAGTAGCGCACCGCATGGCAGCGGCCGACGAGGCAGCTGTCGCGATAGCGGAGCGCCGAAAGCAGCACCACGGTGCCGTCGAACAGCGCCGGGTTGGCTGCGGTCTCGCGCCGCCAATTCTCGGCGATCGCTTGCGCATTGTCGCGTTCGAACGGATGCGGGCCGGGGTCGAGCCTGACGTCGACGGCGTCGACCGGAAGGATGAAGTTGCGCGGCAGGTCGAAGCTCAACGAAAACGATCCTCAGGTCATTTCAAGGGTGATCGCCACAGGACAGTGGTCCGACGCCTTCGGCCGGTCCCAGCCGCAACGCGGAAACCGGTCCACCTCCTGGCCTGCCGGAAAGATTGTGCGCCAGGGCTGGCCGTTGCGGATGATGTCGGGAACGGCGGTCGCGTTCCTGGCTGCCAGTGCCTTCGACAACAGGATGTAGTCGAGCTGGCACAGATGCCGCTCTTGCGGCCCGCGCGTATGGTACAACGTCCAACGGTCCATTTCCGGGCGCCGCTCGACCGCATTCTCGCAAAAGCCGCCGGCGGTGAGCACGTTGAGGCAGGACTGGCTCTCATCGATCACCTCGAAGCGGTAGCCGTCAAAGGCGTCGCCGGAGATATTCACGCGCTGCCGATAGTCGTTCATGTCGCCGCAGATCGCCCAGTATTTGTCGGCGGCGTGGTCCCCACCGAAACGCTCCTCGATGATCCGGCGCACCGCTTGCGCCTCGGCGATGCGCAGCGGCATCGTCGCCTGGCGCCCGTCGAGACCGTTGCGGGGCGCGCCCATCGACTTGAAATGCACCAGATAGAGCGTCAGCGGCACGCCACCGACGGTCAGGTCGATTTCCAAGCAGTCGCGCCGGAAGATGCGCTGGTTGGCCTGATGCCCGAACGCTGCCAGGTCCGGCGTGTGCAGGCCGAACTGCTCGAACGTGACATAGGCGTGGCTTGTCATGCGCACGAATTCGATCGGCTGGCCCTGCGCGGTCTCGTTGCGCATCATCACGGCGACGTCGATGCCGCGCGAATCATTGCCGGCGGTGGTGTATTTCTGGCGGTAGCCATGCCCGACCATCCTGAACAGATAGCCGTGTTCGAAAGCCTTCAGCGCCTCGATATTGTCGACCTCCTGCATGCAGATGATGTCGGCGCGGGTGGCGGCGATGGCCAATGCCGTCAGCTGGCGCGTATCGTCGGATTGCGCGATCGCCCGCGCCTGCTCCAGCATCTTGTATTCGGCCTCGCTCTGGATGTCGAAGAGCGCCAGCGTGCGATCCTCGTTGAGCTGGTTGCGGTATCCGGAAAAATCAAACCTGTTCATCAGGTTTTCGACATTGAAGGTGGCGAGGCGCAGCGACATGGCGGTGACCTTTGCCCACAAGCGCGGCCGAAAACAAGGGCCCGCCCTGCCCGCGATGGCTGACGAAACCTTTCCGTTCATCCTCCGTTCAGGCGCGAAGCTGCATGAATGACATTCTTCATCGTCGGGCGTGGGGCCTGAGATCTCTTGGAGAGTGCAATGAACCCGCTCTTTTCTTTTTCTGTCAGATCCGGGCTGCTGGCTCTGGGTCTGATGGCCGGCCTGTCGGCCCCCGCGTTCGCCGGACCGATTGCCAAACCCGTGCCGCCGATGCCGGCCAACGCCGTCGCCCCCGAGATTGTGCCGGTCCGCGAAAGCTGGGCCGGCGGCAACGACAGGCGGAGCGAATGGCACTGGCGCAATCGGCACGGCGGCCGGGAGTGGCGCGGTGGCAATGATCGGAGATGGCGCGGTCGCGACGAAGCCTGGAGATGGCGTGATCACGACGACCGGCGCTGGCGCCACCGTCGTCATCACCGCCGTCACTTCACTGATTCCGCGATCTATTTCGGCCTGGGTCTCGGGCTGCCCGCCTACAACTATTATAGTGGGCCGAGCTATTATGAGCCGCGCTACTACCCGCCTCGGCGTCAGTATCGCACGGAGCGGCTTTCCAGTGCCCATGTCCGCTGGTGCTACGACCGCTACCGGTCCTATCGCGCCTGGGACAACACGTTCCAGCCCTATGGCGGTCCGCGCCAGCAGTGCTGGTCGCCCTATAGCTGAGTGGTGCGACTGATGAACTCCAACGGCGCCGCGCCGCGCGGCGCCGTTTTTCATCTGACTTCTTCTGAAGTCCTTTGCGTCCTTTTCTGCGCGACGATAACGCTATGTTTATCAGGCGGGCCTAATTATCCTGCCGATCGCACCAGGGATTATGCGCGATGGCTGAAGACGAAAACAGGGACAAACGCAGGCAGCGCGTCTTCAAGGGCGCGACGATCCTGACCGGCATCACCAATTCCGAGGTCACGTGCACGGTGCGCAACATGCATGACGGCGGCGCCGAATTGATGGTCTCGATCGACGCTCGCGTGCCCGACGAGTTCCTGCTCTATGTGCCGACCGACGGCATCGCCTACAAGGCAGTGGTCCGCTGGCGCCGCGAGAACCGCATCGGCGTGATGTTCACCGGCACCGAGCCAAAGCCCTCCTGGCACTACGGCTAAATCCCCTGAACCGCGTTCTCCAACCAGCCAACCACACGGCCTTCATGTAAAAAGCCGGCGGAGCGCTCCGCCGGCTTTTTCCTGTGCTAAATTGCGGATTTCGGTCAGTTCTTGGCCTTGTCGACCAGCTTGTTCTTCGAAATCTCCGCGCGCCCGCAAGGCGAAGCCCGAGGACGCGCAAGGAAACGAACGTGGATTTCGATCAGTTCTTGGCCTTGTCGACCAATTTGTTCTTCGAAATCCACGGCATCATCGCGCGCAGCTTGGCGCCGACTTCCTCGATCTGATGGCTGTCGTTGTTGCGGCGGATGCCCTTGAAGCGCGACATGCCGGCGCGGTATTCCTGCATCCATTCCGAGGTGAACTTGCCGGTCTGGATATCCTTCAGCACGCGCTTCATCTCGGCCTTGGTCTCGGCGGTGATGATGCGCGGGCCCGAAACATATTCGCCCCATTCGGCGGTGTTCGAGATCGAGTAGTTCATGTTGGCGATGCCGCCTTCGTAGATCAGGTCGACGATCAGCTTGACTTCGTGCAGGCACTCGAAATAGGCCATTTCCGGCGCGTAGCCGGCTTCCACCAGCGTCTCGAAGCCAGCGCGGATCAGCTCGACCAGGCCGCCGCACAGGACAACCTGCTCGCCGAACAGATCGGTTTCGCATTCCTCGCGGAAATTGGTCTCGATGATGCCCGAACGGCCGCCGCCGACGCCGCAGGCATAGGACAGAGCGAGATCAAGTGCATTGCCCGAAGCATCCTGGTTGACCGCGACCAGGCACGGCACGCCGCCGCCCTTCTGGTATTCGCCGCGCACCGTGTGGCCAGGCCCCTTCGGCGCGATCATGACGACGTCGACCGAGGCCTTCGGCTCGATCAGGCCAAAGTGCACGTTGAGGCCGTGGGCAAAGGCGATCGCCGCGCCATCGCGGATGTTCGGCGCGATTTCGGATTTGTAGATGTCGGCCTGCAGCTCGTCCGGCGTCGCCATCATCATCAGGTTGGCCCATTTGGCGGCTTCCGCCACGCTCATCACCTTGAGCCCGTCGGCCTCGACTTTTTGGGCGGTCGCCGAGCCGGCCTTGAGGCCGATGGCGATTTCCCCAACGCCAGAATCCTTGAGATTGAGCGCATGCGCCCGGCCCTGGCTGCCATAGCCGATGATGGCGACCTTCTTGCCCTTGATCAGGTTGAGATCGGCGTCGCGATCGTAATAGACACGCATTTTTCTTCCTTCCCGTTTTTGAATTCAGAGCATGATGCCGAAAAGTGTGAAGCGGTTTTCGGACGACATCATGCTCTATCTCTTGATTTAGAGCCGGATTCAGATTTCAGGTCGACTTGACCTGAAATCATCCGGCTCTAGGGGCCTTGCGGCCCGGTTTTTGCTCCGTGAAGAGCGAGAAACTGCTGCGTCGCCCGGACGGCATCGCCGCCGATCGCCGCATCAGTCAATTTTAGCCGGTCGCCGAGCAGCAGGCGGATCTGCACGTCGCGGGCGACCAGCCCGAAAAAGGTTCGGAATGCCTCTTCGGCATCCGAGAACTCGAGAAGCCCGGCCTGCCGACCGGCCTCCAGCACCGGCTTCAGGCGCCGGGCCAGCGCGAAGCGCCCGTTCTCCAGCACGATGGCGCCAAGATCGTCGTTCCCCGACCCGGCACGGCCAATGGCGACGCGGTTCAGCGCGATCGATGTGTCGCTCGAAATCACCTTGAGCCAGTCCGAAGCGAAGCGTGCGAGGCTCACCGTCAGCGAAGCCAAGGTAAGCCCCTTGCCGTCGACCGGCACCACCCGCACCTTGGAGGCCTGCCATTGCACAATTGCCGTCAACAGCCCGTCGCGATCGCCGAACCATTTGTAGAGCGTTTCCTTGGAACAGCTTGCCCGCCGCGCCACCGCGGTCATGGTCAACTGATCGCCCTCCTCGACCAGCAGGCGAAGTGCGGCGTCGAGCACGGCTTTCTGCCGCTCGGTCAGCGCTTCGCTGGTGTCGATGTCGACGCTTGCCTGCAACAAGCTCTTTTCCTGCTCGATAACGGCGGCGACCAGGGCCGTACCGTACGTTACGGTTCGGCGCGTCTATGACGTATTGTCGGACCCGGGGCAAGCCCTATCTCCGCTTTTTGACACTTCCAGGCCGGAAACGGCCACCGCTCGTACGGCCACCGCTCGTACGGCTTATCGCGGAGAGAAAAATGCTCGTCGGCCTGCTTGCATTGACTGTTGCCGCCGCTTTCGCGGGCGCCGCCATTTATATCAGCGTTGCCGAGCAACCGGCGCGGCTTCGCCTCGACGACCGTGCACTGCTGCAGGAATGGCAGCCTTCCTACAAGCGCGGCGCCGCCATGCAGGCGTCGATTGCCGTCGTCGCCTGTGTTCTTGGTGTCGTTGCCTGATGGCAGACCGGCAGTCTCGCCTATCTCACGGGGGCGGTGCTGATCATCCTGCCATGGCCATGGACGCTGATCGTAATGATGCCGACAAACCGGTTGCTGGAGGCGATGGACGCGGCCGCCGTCAATCTGCAAGCGAGGGCGCTGATCGTCAAATGGGGCAATCTGCATCTGGTTCGCGTTATGCTTGGCGTGCTGGCGGCACTGGCATTCCTCTGGGGCAGTGCCTGACGGCTGCAAGCGACCTTCAGCGCCAGCGGGACCACATCACTCCGGCATCGCCGGATGACGCAGCCGCCCGAGCAGAGCCAACAAGGTTTCCAGGTCATCATCGGAGAGCCTGGCGCCGACCAGCTCGGCAATCGATCGCCCGTAGACGGCCCACATCCGGCGGCGCATCTCGCGGCCCTTGCCGGTGACGCGGACCGTCTGTCCGCGACCGTCATCGGCAACCCTGAGCTTCTCGACCAGCCCGTCCGCTTCGAGCCGCGCCAGCAGCCGCGAGACGTTGTACTGCGCAAACAGCGTGCGCTCGATCAGCTGGAACGGCCGCAAGCCGCCCTCGCCGGCTTCGGCAAGCTCATGCAGCACGTCGTACCAGGCAAGCGGCGGCAAGCCGGCGTCCTTCAGCGCGTCTTCGGCTCGTTCCAGCAGCTGGCGCGAAACGCGCATCAGGCGCGCCCAGGCTTTGATGGCCGCCGGCGAGGGATTCTCCGTCATGATGCAGCATAGGCGATAGATGCAATTGCATCAAGCTTGCCAATGGATGCAAATGCATCTATATAGATGCAACTGCATTTATATCGGAAGGCACTGCCATGAAACATGAAACCTGCGAGATCGCCGACATCCCGGAGACGGGCGGCCTGGTGACCGACAAGCTCGTTCTCGTCAGCCACCACCTTTGTCCCTATGTACAGCGCGCGGCGATCTCGCTCTGCGAAAAGGACGTGCCGTTCGAACGCCTCACCATCGATCTCGCCAAAAAACCGGCCTGGTTCAAGGCGATATCGCCGCTCGGCAAGGTGCCGCTGCTGCGCGTGCAGCAGGACGGCGAGGAAACGGTGATCTTCGAATCGGCGGTCATCCTCGAATTTCTCGAGGAAACGCTGGCCAACCCACTGCATCCTGCCGACCCGCTGGCCCGCGCCCGGCATCGCGCCTGGATCGAGTTCGGCTCGGCCATTCTCAACGCCATTGGTCGGTTCTATTCCGCTCCGACCGAGGCCGCCTTCCTTGCCGAAAACGAAACTCTGTCGGCAATGTTCGATCGTCTCGAAGCGGAACTGGCGGCTGGCCGGACTGGGCCATGGTTTGCCGGCGAGCGCTTTTCACTGGTCGATGCAGTCTATGGGCCAGTCTTCCGCTATTTCGACGCCTTCGATCGGATCGGCGCGTTCGGCATGCTGAGCGGAAAGCCGCGTGTCGAGGCCTGGCGAAAGCGATTGCACGAACGCAAGTCGGTGAAGGACGCCGTCACCCCGGACTATCCACAGCGCCTCCATGTATTCCTGCAAGCCAAGGGTTCGCACCTTTCGAAACTCATCCGCCGCAGCGAGGCGGCCACTGCGCTTCCTTGATACCGATCCGCCTGAACGGATCGACCACGGTTCCAGCCACCATCGAGGCAAGGATGTTTGGCGCCGGCGGGATTCTTGCCACCGACGCCACCAGCCTGTCGCGGACGAACGGCATCACGGTCGAATCCGACTGGTAGAACGGCGTCAGCATCAGCGACAGCGCCTGAAAGACCCGGACATGCCATCGCCGCGCCTGGACATAGACCTCCAGCGCAGTATCGACACGATCCGTTCCTATGAGCGCATAGTTGAGCGCCGCTGCGTCGAGCAGCGCCATGTTCGCCCCTTGCCCGAGCTGCGGGCTGGTCGAATGCGCCGCGTCGCCGATGATCGCCCATCGCCGTCCGGCCGGCACCTTGAGGGTGTGATGGCCGTAGCGCGCCAGCGAAAGCTGATCGAAACTGTCGATCTGGCGCGTGAACGCCTCGCATTCGGGCCACAGCCGAACCACCCTCGCCTTCCAGGCGTCGAGGCCTGTCGCCCTGACCTGCTCTGCGTCCGCCGGCTTCAGGCTCCAGAAGAACGCCGCCATCTTCTCGGCGCCCGGTTCCGGCCTGCCGATCGGCAGCACGCCGATCATCACGCTCGCTCTGTCGTAGCGCTGCAGCAGCGCGTGCTCATCGAAACCGTCGCCGCGCCAGCCGAGCGACGCCCAGAACGCGCCATAGGCGAGCGGCCGAGGTTCACCCGGGCTCTCTACGCGCTGCCGCAATCTGGAGCGCGAACCGCTAGCATCGACGACCAAATCGAACGGCCCTATCCTTCGCCCGTTGCCGCAGATCAGCGTTGCCCGTTCGCCGGTTTCCAGCGTCTCGAGCTCGACGCCGGTTTCGATGGCGATCGCCTCGCGCTGGACGGCGCCGAAAAGCACGCCGAACACGGCCGCTCGGTGCACCGCCAGCCCGAAACGACTGCCGCGCTGCGCAGCATAGCGGACGTCGAGCACGGTGCGGCCGGTTTTCGCATCGGCGCCATGCAGGCGGTCGATGCGGCTGCCCAGCGCCAGGATATCGTCGAGCAGGCCAAGATCGGCAAGCACTGTCAGCCCGGTCGGCTGCAGGATCAGCCCGGACCCGACCGGCTTTGGCTCGTCGAAGCGCTCGAAGATGGTGACCCGATGCCCGGCACGCTTCAGATAGAGCGCCGCGGCCAGCCCGGCCGGGCCGGCGCCGGCAATCGCGATGTCCAGAGAATTGCCCATTGCCGCCGAATCGTCTCGCCCAGGCCGGACAATCCTTCAGCGCTATCGGCAAATCAAGCCATCGCTCCTGGTATCGATGAGTCAGGTCTCGGCGGCGTCGAAAGCGTTCCGCGCAGCGCGCACCGCGCCATGATTGAGCTCGGCCCATTGGAGCAGCTGATGCAGGGGCCCGAACATCGAGCGTCCGAGATCGGTCAGACTGTATTCGACGCTCGGCGGCTTGGTCGGGAAGACCTCGCGATGGACATAACCGTCGCGCTGCAAATCGTGCAGCGTCTGGGTGAGCATGCGCTGGGAAATGTCGGGCACCAGCCGCCGCAATTCGCCGAACCGGTACGGCTTTTCGGCCAGCGCCATCATCAGCAGCGAACTCCATTTGTTGCTGATGCCCTGGATCACGTCGCGCACCGGACAGTCGGCAAGGTTGCCGCCGCCGCTGCACGCTTTGTAAATCTCGAGCTTCGACTTCAGACTGACGACCTTGCTGTCCATCGCTGGTTCCCTGCGCCTGCCTACCTCCCGCAAAACTGCCTTCTTTACGAGGGTCGGTCAATTCCTATTTTAGTGCTGGTCTCTTTTTGAGACTTATATAAGCACCCGCCGCTCCGGCGCAACGACAGGACTTCCCATGACCGATACCCTTCTCGTCACCGGCGCCTCCGGCCAGCTTGGCCGCGGCGTCGTCGATCATCTGCTGGACACGCTCAAGGTTCCGCCCGCACGGATCATCGCCGCCACCCGCAATCCGGAAAACCTCGCCGAGCTGGCAGCGCGCGGCGTCATCATCAGGCAAGCCGATTTCGATGACACGGCGTCGCTTGTCGAAGCATTCAAGGGCGCCGGCCGGGTCCTGATCATCTCGACCAGCGAGCTCGATCTTCGGGGCAAGCGGCTCAAGCAGCATGAGAATGCCGTCGCAGCCGCGAGGCAGGCCGGCGTTTCGCATCTGCTCTACACCTCGATGCCCAATCCTGAGCCGGGATCGCCGGTGCTGTTTGCGGGCGATCACTACGGGACCGAGCAGGCGATCAAGGCGAGCGGCATCCCCTACACGATTTTCCGCAACGGCTGGTATCAGGAGAACCTGTTCATGTCGCTGCCGCACGCCATTGCCTCGGGACACTGGTATACATCCGCGGCCGACGGCCGCATCGCCCATGGCGCTCGCGACGACATGGCCGCGGCGATCGCTGCCGGTCTTGCCTCAGGCGCCAGCGAAAGCACGACATACACGCTGACCGGTCCGCAGGCCCATACCGTCGCCGAGATCGCGGCCCTGGTGACCGACGTCACCGGAAAGCCGATCGAGGTCGTCCAGCTTTCGGACGAGGCGTTGACCGAGGGCCTGAAGGCTGCCGGCGTTCCCGAGGGCTTTGCCCCAATCGTCACGTCTTTCGACACCAACACGCGCTCCGGCCGCATCGGCATGGTGACCGACGCGATCGAGACACTGTCGGGCAGGAAGCCGCAATCGCTGAAGCAGTTTCTTGAAGCGAACAAGGCAGCGCTGGCCGGCTGAAGGCCGCAGAGTTTCTGACAAAGGCCGTGCCTTTCGACAGGCACGGCCTTTGGTCTAGATAGCCACCTGCGTTCCGATCTCGACCACACGTCCAGTCGGGATCTGGAAATACTCCGTCGCATCGGCTGCCGTGCGCGCCAAGCCGATGAACAGCTTGTCCTGCCACACCGGCATGCCGGAGTTGGGTGACGCCTTGAGCGAGCGCCGCGACAGGAAGAAGGATGTCGTCATGATGTCGAACTTCCAGCCCTGCTTGCGGCAGATCGCCAGCGCACGCGGGATGTTGGGCTGTTCCATGTAGCCGAAGGTCAGTGTCACCCGCATGAACAGATCGTTGATGGTTTCCATCTTGACCCGGTCGCTGTCGGGCACCACAGGCTGCTGCGCCGTCACCACCGAGAGGATGACGTTCTGTTCGTGCAGCACCTTGTAGTGCTTCAGGCTGTGCATCAGCGCGGTCGGCGCGCTGACCGGATCGCTGGTCAGGAACACCGCCGTGCCGGACACCAGCTGCGGTTTCTTTTTCAACAGATTGGCAGCAAGGAAATCGAGCGGAATCTCGTTCCTGCGCGTCTTGTCGAACAGATAGCGGCTGCCGCGTATCCAGGTCCCCATGATCAGCCCCATGATGCAGGCCACGGCGATTGAAACCCATCCGCCTTCCACGAATTTCACGATGTTTGCCAGGAAGAAGCCGGTGTCTATCGTGCCAAACAGCAGCGCCAGCGCCGCAGCCAGCGCGGTCTGCCATTTCCATTGCCACCGCATCACCACGAACAGCAAGATCGTGGTCATCAGCATCTCGCCTGTCACCGAAATCCCATAGGCGGAAGCCAGCGAACTCGAACTGCCAAAGCCGACGACCAGCAGCATCACGCCGAGCGCGAGAATAAGGTTCACGCGCGGCATGTAAATCTGGCCAAGCTGCATCTCGGAAGTATGCTGAACTTCGATCCTGGGCAGAAGATTGAGCTGCACCGCTTGCCGGGTCAGCGAAAACGCCCCGGAGATAACGGCTTGACTGGCGATGACAGTCGCTGCTGTTGCGAGCCCGACCATCGGTATCAGTGCCCACTCCGGCAGCATCTGGAAGAACGGATTGTCGGGCACGCCGCCATGAGCAAGAACGAATGCGCCTTGCCCAAAATAGCTGAGCAGCAGGCAGGGAAAGACGATCCAGAACCAGGCCAGCACGATTGGGCGGCGACCAAAGTGGCCGAGATCGACGTAAAGCGCTTCGGCACCGGTAACCGCCAGAAAAACCGCACCGACGGTGAGAAACGCACCCGCTTTGGCTTCGGCAAGATAGGCGACTGCATAGTAGGGGTTGATTGCCAAAAGCACCGACGGATCATCGCTAATGTGCACCAATCCGGCAATGCCGATCGCCAGGAACCAAAGCGCCGTCACGGGCCCGAAAACCGAGGCCACCCTGCCGGTCCCGAAGCGCTGCACGGCGAACAAGACGGCAAGAATCACCAATGTAATGGGAACCACGTATGGATCGAACGCCGGGGTCACGACGCTCAGCCCTTCCACCGCTGAAAGCACCGAAATGGCCGGCGTTATGATCGCGTCGCCGAAAAACAGTGCGGCTCCGCACAGACCGATGACAAGA
Organism: Mesorhizobium sp. WSM4814; assembly: GCF_055811595.1. Classification (NCBI taxonomy): domain Bacteria; kingdom Pseudomonadati; phylum Pseudomonadota; class Alphaproteobacteria; order Hyphomicrobiales; family Phyllobacteriaceae; genus Mesorhizobium; species Mesorhizobium sp. WSM4814. Next base: position 287,019 of record NZ_JBVVQT010000005.1, on the reverse strand, counting down.
ATGATGCCGGAACCAGCCGGATAGGCTTTCCGGGCCAGCGCCATAAGCGACAGGGTACCGCCTTCACCCTTGTTATCCGCCCGAAGCACGAAGGCGACATACTTTATGGTCACGATAATCGTCAGTGCCCAGACGATCAGCGACAGAATGCCCAGGACGGCACTGCGCGGATCGGTGCCGGACGAAGCATGCAATGCTTCGCGAAGCGCATAGATAGGGCTGGTGCCGATATCACCATAGACCACGCCGAGGGCGCCCAGCATCAAGACCTTGGTGCTGTGCTTTTCGACCTCAGGATGGCTGGATTGTTCGACTGGTTCTGCCTCACTACCACTGTTGGTAAGGGCCATGGACGACACTCCGATAAGCGCGCGGTGCTCTACGCTTGCTGCGATGCAATATCAAGTGCCCCTACGTGATGGCTGCCATGTCCGCAAAGCGAGGCTTCCATCTCTACCACCCACAGGCCTTCAGAAATCTTTTGACCGTATTGGCCATGCCATACTCCAACGCATCGGCTGTCAACCCATGTCCGATCGACACTTCAGCCAATGCCGGGATGCGCTTTGCCAACGCCGGCAGGTTGCTCACCACCAGATCGTGGCCGGCATTGACCTGAAGCCCGGCGGCAAGTGCTGCATCCGCGGTTTTTCCCAACCTTTCCAGCTCATTCGCCGCTTTTGCCGAATCGGAATGAAAGCTGCCATACGGCCCCGTGTAGAGCTCGATCCGGTCGGCGCCGGTGTCGCGCGCGGCGTTCATGCCTGACGGATCCGGGTCGGAAAACAACGACACGCGAAAGCCTCCCTTTTTCAGCCGTTTGACGATCGGTGTCAGGAACGCCGCCTCGGCGGCAAAGTTCCAGCCATGGTCGGAGGTGGCCTGGGCAGGGTCGTCGGGCACCAGCGTCACCTGCTCCGGCTGGTGCTTTTCTACAAGCGCCAGGAAATCCTCGCTTGGATAGCCCTCGATGTTGAACTCTGCCTTGGGGAATTCGTCGTCGATCAGCGCCCTGATCTCCGGCAGGTCGGAATGCCTGGTGTGTCGCTCGTCGGGCCGCGGATGCACGGTCAGGCCATGCGCGCCCGCGGCCAGCGCCAGGCGCCCGAGCCCGATGAGGCTTGGCCACGGCAGGTCGCGCCGGTTGCGCAGCATGGCGATGGCATTGAGATTGACGGAGAGTTTTGCAGGCATGGCTTCTCGGGTCCGGATTAAATCGCGGCCATCTATACCGCCTTTGGCGGGAACAGACAGGGGGTTTGCGGTGTTCCAGAGGGACGGATAATATCCAGCAAGAGGAAGACCCGTGAATTATCTTGAAGACGTGCCGGCGGTTCGCCGCATCGACACCGACCGCGACGACCTGTTCGCCATCGACGTCGTCGGCCATGTCACGGCGGCCGACGCCGAAAACCTGTTCGGATTGCTGGAGGCCGCCTACGCGCTGCACCCGAAAATCGACGTGCTGGTGCGCCTGATCGACCATGAAGGCGTCGATTGGGCCGATGTGTCGGACCAAACGCTTGAACAGGGCACGGCCCATGCCGTGGAGCATGTCGGCCGCTGCGCTGCGCTCGGCGAGCCGAACTGGGTACCCAGCGCGCAGAGCTTGCTGCCTGCCTCCTCGCCTGTCGAGCTCAGGCATTTCGAGGCAAAGGACGAAGCATCCGCCTGGGAATGGCTCGACGCCAGACCGCTGGCCCCACGCTGACGCAGGTCGACCCCGTGCCAGTCCCAGATTCCTGGTCCATGGGAGCTGCTCGACCGGCCTATCTGACGATCGTTAGCCGTTCCGCCGCCCGCGTGATTGCCGTGTAGAGCCAGCGCTGGCGGGTTTCCTTGAACGCCCAACTTTCGTCGAAAAGCACGATCTCGTTCCACTGCGAGCCTTGCGCCTTGTGCACGGTCAGCGCGTAGCCATAGTCGAAATCGTCGAAGCGTTTTTTCTGCTGCCAGGGAATGTCGGCGTCCGGGTCCTCGAACGCCGCTTTGAGCAGCTTGATCTTGGCGACGCCGCGGTCCGGATCGTCCTCCTCCGGGGAGACCAGCAGATTGATGCCGGGTTTCACCGTCTCGCGCGACGAGGTCATCACCTTCCACAGCGAACCGTTGAGCAGTCCCTTGGCCGGGTCGTTGCGCAGGCAGACGAGCTTGTCGCCGGCCTGTGGATAGTCGGCATTGAACCCCTTCAGCTCGCGCAACCGCTGATTATAGCGACGCCGCGTCCTGTTGGTGCCGACCAGCACCTGGTCCGCCTTCAGCACCAGCTCCTGGGTGACGTCTTCCTTGCCGATCACCTGCGCCGCGCCATAGTCGCCGCGCATGAATTCGCGGCCCTCGCGCACGTCGAGCGCCAGCCGGATGATCGGGTTGTCGCGCGCCTGCCGGTGGATCTCGGTGAGCAGAATATCCGGTTCATGCTCGGTGAAGAAGCCGCCGCCCGAGATCGGCGGCAACTGGCCGGGATCGCCGAGAACCAGGATTGGCGTGCCGAAACTCAACAGGTCGCGGCCAAGCTGCTCGTCGACCATCGAGCATTCGTCGATGACGACGAGCTTGGCCCGCGAGATCGGGCTTTGCCGGTTGAGCGAAAAGGTCGGCGACATCGAAGTCTTGCCGGTCACCTCGTCCGAAACCGTCTCCTCGCCCTTCGGCCGATAGATCAGCGAATGGATGGTGCGGGCATTGACCGCGCCCTTGGAACGCAGCACCTGCGCCGCCTTGCCGGTGAAGGCAGCGAACTGCACCTGGCCGTCGACATGCTCGGCGAAATAGCGCGCCAGCGTCGTCTTGCCGGTGCCGGCATAGCCGAACAGCCGGAACAGCTGCGGCTTTCCGGTCTTGAGCCAGGTGGCGACCGCTTTTAGCGCATCGTCCTGTTGAGGAGAGAATTCCATCAGCGCGAGAGACCGGATTCGCGAGGGAAAGACAAGGCCGCCAACGATCATCGGCGGCCGGCCGCACCGCGCAATTTAACAGGCAAGGATCAGAACGTAAAGAGAACAAGCATGATTCGAGACGGTCTAGCCGGCCGTTCCGCCACGACCTTCGGTCGGGCCGCCACGACCTTCGGTCGGGCCGCCACGACCTTCTGCCGGGCTGGGATCGTTCTCGAGCAGGATCGGCTTGCCGTGCGGCGTTGCATGCGCGGCGCGTTCCCAGGCGGCAGCGAGCGCATCTACGTCGCCCTTGCCGGCAACCCCTTTTGCCGACAGCAAATTTTCCAGCGCCGCCAGCCAGTGCTCGTAATAATCGTGGCCATCGCTTGCGGCACCAGGCTGCTTGACCTCGGCGGACAAGGCGTCCGCCCATTCGCTCCAGGAGAACAGGCCGCTGTCGTGCAGCGCGACCGTCATGGCGAAGGCTTCCGCCTGCCACGGCTCGGCGAATGCCTGCGCATCCGCCGGCAGCGTGGCGGTGGCTGACTTCGCGTCACGCCGGCTCAAGATAGCTCTCCCAGGCATCGATCGACACGGTCAGCGTCGGGTCGGCGCCCTCGCCCCAGATCTCGGCGCCGTCAAAAACCACCGTATAGACCCATTGCGGGTTTTCGCCATGGCCATGTGCATTGGTGTCAGGGAAGACAAAACCAGCGCGCACCGCCTCGATCGTTCCCTGCTTGCCGCGTGCGTAGCGTGGCAACCTTGTGTGGCCGGTCGGATGGAAATTCTTCGTCCGCACCATATCGCCTGCCTTGAACCGGGCCGGCGCGGCGATCGGCCGGTCGCATGGGCCGCCCTTGGCCAACACATCAGGCACGTTTTCGGCCTTCAGCACCCGCTTTGGCGTCGCGGCAGGGTCGACCGCCTTGCCCGCGGCCAGATCGCGGTCGCTGACGAAGCCGTGCCGCTTTAGCAAGGTTTCGAGCGCCTTGATCCAGATCTCATAATAGCTCGAGCCATAATAGTCGGCGGGATGCAGCAATTCCCGCGCATGCCGGCTCTCGTCGATGGTCCAGGCGCCCATGGCGCCCGCGCACAAGGTCACGCCAAGCGCCCGCCTTTCCCAGGCGGCATGGAAACAGGGCTCGTCCTTTTCGGGTGCGACCGGCCCGAACCCCATCTGCCCGCCGAGATCCTGCGGCCCGTTCATGCCGGCTCCCGCGCCAGTCCGGTGCCGATCATCGCGTCGCGCGTCACCAGATCCGCCAGCCGCTCCTCGCTCCAGCTGTCGGTGCCCTTCGGCCGCATCGGCACGACCAGGTAACGCAGCTCGGCGGTAGAATCCCACACCCGGATCTTTGTCGTTGCCGGCAAGGTCAGCCCGAATTCCTCGAGCACGCCGCGCGGATCGATGACCGCGCGCGAACGATAGGGCGGCGCCTTGTACCAGACCGGCGGCAGGCCGAGCACCGACCACGGGTAGCAGGAGCACAGCGTGCAGACGACGAGGTTGTGCGTGTCCGGCGTGTTGAACACGGCCTGCATGTGCTCGCCCTGCCGCCCGGTGTAGCCGAGCGAGCCGATCGCCGCCCTCGCGTCGCGTTTCAGCAAAACGGCAAAGTCCGGCTCGACCCACGCCTTCGCCACCACCTTGGCGCCGTTGCGCGGACCGATCTTTGTCTCATAGGTGTCGACGATCACGTCGATCGCGGCCGGATCGATCAGCCCCTTCTGGGTGAGGATCGTCTCCAGTGCGCGCACCCGGGCGGCAAAAGGATCAAGCTCGCTGTCGTGATCATGATCGTGGGACATGGCCGTAAATTAAGGCTGCAAGCGTTCCACCGCAAGCGCCACGGCTTGGGCCAGCCCGTCGGCTTCTATTCGGCCGCCGCCTTGTGCGGCTCGCCCTGCAACGCTTCTCCGTTCTCGAACAGCGACGGCTGGTCGACGGCCTCGACAGGTGGCTGCTCGTGCCGGCGCTTCGGCCACAGCCCGACAAGCCAGCCCGAAAAATGCTCCATGTAGACATAGATGACCGGCGTGACGAACAGCGTCAGCGCTTGCGAAGCGACGAGGCCGCCGACCACCGCCACGCCGAGCGGCTGGCGCAGTTCGGCGCTGGCGCCGGTGCCGAGCGCGATCGGGATCGTGCCCATCAGTGCCGCCAGCGTCGTCATCATGATCGGCCGGAAGCGCATTAGGCAGGCCTTGTGAATGGACTCGAGCGGCGACATCCCCTCGCGCCTGAGTTCGAGCGCGACGTCGATCATCATGATGCCGTTCTTCTTGACGATGCCGATCAGCATCAGGATACCGATGACCGCGATCACCGACAGGTCCATCCCCGCAAGCCGCAGTGCAACAAGCGCGCCGAGCACCGCCGACGGCAGTCCGGTCAGGATGGTGAGCGGATGGATAAAACTCTCGTAGAGGATGCCGAGGACGATATAGATGGTCAGGATCGCGCCGGCGATCAGCAGGCCCTGGTTCGCAAGCGAGTCCTGAAAAATTTTCGCCGTGCCCGAAAAAGTGGTCGAGATCGTCGCCGGCATGCCGATCTTCTCCTTCAGCGCATCGATGCGGCTCACGCTGTCGCCGAGCGCGACGCCCTGCGGCAGGTTGTAGGAAATGGTCACCGCCGGAAGCTGGCCGAGCTGATTGACGGTCAAGGCGCCGGCGGTCCGATCGACGCGGGCAAAGGCGCCGAGCGGCACCAGGCTGCCGCCGGCCGTCCTCACCTTGATCGCCAGCATCCTTTCCGGCGACCACTCGATCCTCGGGTCGAGCTCCATGATCACCTCGTAGCTGTCGGCCGAACCGAAGATGGTCGAGACCTGCTCGGTGCCGAAACCGCCATAGAGGCTGGAGCGCAACGTATCGGTGTCGACGCCGAGCGTCGCCGCCTTGTCGCGGTCGACCACCAGCGACGCCTGCAGGGCGTTGTTCTGCAAGTCATTGGTGACGTCGGTGAAGGCACTACGGTCGGCGGCCATCGCGTCGGTGAGCTTCTGCGCCCAGCTGTCCGCCGCGCCGATGTCGAGGCCCTGCACGACGAGCTGATAGGCGCTGGCCGAAGCGCGCGCGCCGAGCCGCAGGTTCTGCACCGGCTGCATGAAGGTTTCGATGCCGGGGACATTGGCCAGCTGCCGCCGCAGATCCGAGAGCACCTTGTCGATGTCGGGGCGTTGGCCCTTGTCCTTCAACTGCACATAGAGCCGGCCCTGGTTGAGTGCGTTGTCGCCGCTGCCCACCGACCACCCGACATGCGAGACATAGGGTGAATGGGTAAAGACATCAGCCACTTGCCCCTGCAGCTTCACCATGGCGTCGAACGAGATGTCCTGGCGCGCGGTGGTCGTCACCGAAATCTGGCCGATATCCTCCTGCGGAAAGAAGCCCTTCGGCGAGGTCTGGATCAGCCAGGCCGACAGTGCGGCCGTGCCAATGAAGACGAGAAGAACCAGGAACCTGTGCCGCAGGCAAACTGTCAGCAGCCAGTCATAACCCCGCATGAAGAAATTGTGCCTGTGACCTTCGCCCTGCGCTGCTTCGCGCTCAGCCCTCGAAACCGACAAGAGCCGCGAGCACAGCATCGGCGTCAGCGTCAGCGACACGAACATCGAGGCCAGGATGGCGACCGTCACCACCACCGCGAATTCGTTGAAGATGCGGCCGATCACGCCGCCCATCAAAAGCACGGGGATGAACACAGCGACCAGCGAGATCGAGATCGAAATAATGGTGAAGCCGATTTCGCGCGCACCCTTGAGTGCCGCGTCGAAGGCCGAGAGCCCCTCCTCCTCCATGTGGCGAAAAATGTTCTCCAGCATGACGATCGCGTCGTCGACGACAAGACCGACCGCCAGCGTCAGCCCCATCAGCGAGATGTTGTCGATGGAAAAGCCGAACAGGAACATGGCGCCGAGCGTGGCGATCAGCGAGATCGGCACCGCCACCGCCGGGATGATCGTCGCCGTTACCCGGCGCAGGAACAGGAAGATCACCATCACCACCAGCGCGATGGTGAGCAGCAGCGTGACCTGCACGTCGTCGACCGCCTCGCGGATCGACGTCGAGCGGTCGTTGAGCAACCGGATGCTGGCCGCCGCCGGCATCTGATCCTGGAAGGACGGCAGCATCGCCTTGACCCGGTCGACAACGTCGACGGTGTTGGCATCGGGCTGACGCTGCACCGCCATGATGATCGCGCGGGTGCCGTCGTACCAGCTTGCCGTCGTCGTGGTCTCGACCGAATCGATGACGCGGGTGACCTCGCCGAGCCGGACCGGACGGCCGTTCCTGGTGGCTATGATGATGTTGGAAAATCCCGCCGCGTTGTTCAGTTGGGTATTGGCGGTGATCGTCAGCTGCTGCTTGTCGTTCTGCAGCACGCCGAGCGGCGTGTTGCTGTTGGCCGAGGCGATCGCCGTCTGCAGCTGGTCGATCGAAATGCCTCGTGCGGCGAGTGCCGTCGGATCGATCTGGACGCGCACCGCGTATTTCTGCTGGCCGAAGATCGAGACCTGCGCCACGCCTTCGATCGTCGACAGCGACGGCGAGATCACATTCTCGGCAAAGGCATCGAGATCTGTCAGCGGAACCGTATCGCTGACCAGCGACATCAGCAGGATCGGCGCATCGGCCGGATTGACCTTGCGATAGCTCGGCGGGCTGGTCATCTCGGGCGGCAATTGCCGCTGCGTTCGCGCGATCGCCGCCTGCACGTCGGCGGCGGCCGCATCGATATCGCGGTTGAGCACGAACTGGATGGCGATCGAGGTCGAGCCGAGCGCGTTGGTGGTCGAGATCGAATCGATGCCGGCGATGGTGGTGAACTGCTTGATCAGCGGCGTTGCCACCGAGGTCGCCATGGTTTCCGGCGAGGCGCCGGGCAGCGAGGCCGAGACGTTGACCACCGGAAACTCGGCGCTCGGCAGAGCGGCCACCGGCAGGAACTTGTAAGCGAACAGCCCGCCCAGCACGAGCGCAAACGACATGAGCAGGGTGGCGACAGGCCTGCGGATGCAGAATTCGGAGATCATGGCCGCGTCCCGCCCGCCTTGCCAGCCTCGGCAACCCTGGGAGACGCCAGATCACCGGCCTCGCGTTCGCGGACCGGCGCGCCGTCCTTCAGCTTTGCCTGGCCTTCGACGACGACATTTTCGCCGCTTTTCAGCCCCTTGCCGATAGCGCTGTTGTCGCCTTCGGTCAGTGCGACCTGGACGGGCCGCACCTCCACCGTGTTGTCGGGCTTGATCACATAGACGAACGGCCCCTTCTGGCTAGGCTGCACCGCAACCGTGGGAACCGACGTCATTTGCGGCATGATGCCGGCATCGAGCACGACATTGACATATTGGCCCGGCCACAGCGAAAGATCGGGGTTGGGCACGCTGGCCCGCGTTGCGATCGTGCCGGAGGCGGTGTCGACGCTGGAATCGACGAAATCGAGGGTCCCCTTGCCGATCGGGGTCGGGTCGCCGTCCCTGGTCAGCGTGACTGCGGCTTGCCCCGGCGCCGCCAGCGCTTTGTGCAAAAGGGCAAGATCGCTTTCCGGAAGATTGAAGTCCACCCGCAACGGGTCCATCTGGGTGATGGTCACCAGCGGGGCCGACGTGCTGCTGCCGCTGTTGGTGGTGACGAGATCGCCGATCGCGACGCTGATCGCACCCAGCCTGCCGGAAATCGGCGCCGTGATCGTGGCAAAGCTGAGTTGGACCTCGTCCGCATCGATCGTTGCTCTGTCGGCATCGACCGTGGCCGCGGCGGACTTCTGCGCGGCGATCGCCTGGTCATAGGTCTGCTGCGTGCCGGCCTGCCTGGCGACAAGAGCCCTGGCCCGCTCAAGATCGGCCGTCGCACTGGCAAGCAGCGCCTGGTCCTTGGCGAGCGTCGCCTGGTCACGGGCCAGTTGCGCCTTCAGCGCGCGGTCGTCCAGCGAGAACAGAGGGTCGCCGGCCTTCACCATCTGCCCGTCCTTGACGGCGATCGATGTGATCTGGCTCGAGATCCGCGCATTCACGCTGACCACGGCAGGGGAGGATACAAAGCCGATGGCGTAGCGCCGGATCGGGAAGTCGGCCGTCGAAGCGGTGGCGGCAACAACGGCGGTAGCACGTGCGGCATTTGCGGCGGCCGCCGGTTTGTCAGGCGCCGCCTGACCCGCTGACAGCATCTGCCGGACCTTGTCCGTTGCCGCGGGCGAAAGATAGAGTCCGGCCGCGACAAGGCAGGCGACCGCCAGCATCGCCAGCACGATCTTTCCACGCATCGTCAAAGACCTTCCATCCGACACGCCGTGGTTCGGTGGTCATGTCTGGGTATAACTCGCAGCCTCGTGCCGCGGTTTCACCAAATAGATAGAGGGCGCCGAGGGCAAAAAAGGGCCAAAACCCGGGATTACGAAGATTTAATGTGCAGTGCACAATAAAACGGCAGCTACTGCAGCATCGGCCACAACGTCGCTGCCAGCAGCACGCCCATGGCGATGTTGAACCATTTCAGCCGCACCGGGTCCGACAGAAAACCGCGCAGCGCCGTGCCGAAACCTGCCCACACCGAAACGCTCGGCAGGTTGACGACGGTGAAGGCTATCGAAACCAGCGCCACCGACAGAAACGGATGCTCCGGAACGGCATAGACGGCCATGGCGGTGATCGCCATCACCCACGCCTTTGGATTGACCCACTGGAACGCTGCCGCATCGATGAAGCGCATCGGTCGCGCCTTGGCCTCGCCCTTGCTGCTGAGCGAACGCGACATGGCGATCTTCCAGGCGAGATAGAGCAGATAGACGCCGCCAGCGATCTTCAATGCAGTGTCGAGAACCGGAAACGCAATCAGCACCGCGCCAAGACCGAAGCCGACGGCAAGCAACAGCACGAGGAAGCCGATGCTGATGCCCAGCATGTGCGGAATGGTTTTGGCAAAACCGAAATTCACGCCGGAAGCCAGAAGCATGAAGTTGTTCGGACCCGGTGTGATCGAAGTCACGAAGGCATAGACCAGCAGGGCAAGGAACGCATCGAGGGTCATTGGCTTCTCCCAAGCAGGTCAGCAATATTGTCCTTTTACCTCAGACGCACAAAGGCCAGCTCACGGCGGCAGCCGGGCCAGAAGGTCAGGATCAAGCCGACAGAATAAATACAGGCGGTGCCAGAGCACTGGACCCAAAGCGCCGGATGATCACATCCCTTGCGGGCCGCGATTCATCGCCGCCACGCCGGTGCGGCAGATCTCGACCAGGCCGAGCGGCTTCATGATGGCGATGAACTGGTCGATCTTGGAGCCCTTGCCGGTGATCTCGAAAATGAAATGCTCGGTGTTGGCGTCGATGACGCTGGCCCGGAAGGCATCGGCCAGCCTCAGCGCCTCGACGCGGCCCTCGCCGGTGCCGGCCACTTTCACCAGCGCGAGTTCCCGCTCCAGCGGCCGTTCCTGGCCGAGCTCGTGCGAGCGCACGGTGAGGTCGACGACACGGTGCACCGGCACGATGCGCTCGAGTTGGTGCTTGATCTGCTCCAGCACATGCGGCGTGCCGCGCGTCACGATGGTGATGCGTGACAGATGCTTCTCGTGCTCGGTTTCGGAAACGGTCAGGCTCTCGATATTGTAGCCGCGTCCGGAAAACAGGCCGATGACCCGGGCAAGCACGCCCGGCTCATTGTCGACCAGCACGGAAAGCGTGTGGATTTCCGGTCTTTCCGTCTCCTTGGCGATGAAGTAGGCGGAACCGGTGGGTTGAAGGTGCTGTGCGTTCATGACATGAATCTCGATTTCAAACTTTGAGCTGTTTTTCTGTTTCCACACGGCTTCCGACAGCCCTGCCTCGGCTCGGGCGACAGGGGTTACACCAGTTCCCTGCCCTTGGCGTCGATGGCGTTGGCCACCGCCTCGTCGGTCGCCTCGTCCGGCAGCAGCATCTCGTTATGCGCCTTGCCCGACGGGATCATCGGGAAGCAGTTGGCAAGCGTGGCGACCCGGCAGTCGAAGATCACCGGCTTCTTCACCGAGATCATCTCCTTGATGGCGTCGTCCAGTTCGTCCGGCTTCTCGCAGCGGATGCCATGGCCGCCATAGGCTTCGGCGAGCTTGACGAAATCCGGCATCGCTTCGGTGTAGGAATGCGACAGCCGGTTGCCGTGCAGAAGCTGCTGCCACTGCCGCACCATGCCCATATACTGATTGTTGAGGATGAAGATCTTGATCGGCGCCTCGTGCTGCACCGCGGCGCTCATCTCCTGCATCGTCATCTGCACCGAGGCGTCGCCGGCAATGTCGATGACCAGCGCATCCGGGTGCGCAATCTGCACGCCGAGCGCCGCCGGCAGGCCGTAGCCCATCGTGCCGAGCCCGCCGGAGGTCATCCAGCGGTTCGGCTTCTCGAAATGATAGTGCTGCGCCGCCCACATCTGGTGCTGGCCGACCTCGGTGGTGATGTAGGTGTCAATGTCCTTGGTCAGCGCATAGAGCCGTTGGACGGCATATTGCGGCATGATGACGTCGTGGTTCATCTTGTAGGCAAGCGAATCCCGCGCCCGCCATTTCGCGATCTGCTCCCACCACGGGTGCAGCGCCTTCTTGTCGGCCCTGGCGGTCGCCCGCCACAGCCGCACCAGATCCTCCAGAACCCGGCCGACATCGCCGATAATGGGCACATCGGTGTGGACGTTCTTGTTGATCGACGACGGATCGATGTCGATATGGATCTTTTTCGAATTCGGCGAGAACGCGGTGAGCCGGCCGGTGATGCGGTCGTCGAAGCGCGCGCCGATGCAGACCATGACGTCGCAATCATGCATCGCCATGTTGGCTTCATAGGTGCCGTGCATGCCGAGCATGCCCATCCAGTTCTTGCCCGAAGCCGGATAGGCGCCAAGGCCCATCAGCGTCGAGGTGATCGGGAACCCGGTCAGGTCGACCAGTTCGCGCAGCAAATGGCTGGCTTCCGGGCCGGAATTGATGACACCGCCGCCGGTATAGAGGATCGGCCTTTTCGCGTTGGCCATCAGCTCGACCGCCGCCTTGATCTTGTCCAGGTCGCCCTGGACCTTGGGCTGATAGCTGGTGCGCGGCGCCGTCTGCGGCGGCACATAGATGCCCTTGGCGAACTGCACGTCCTTCGGGATATCGACGACGACCGGACCGGGGCGTCCTGTCGTCGCGACGTGAAAGGCCTCATGGATGATCGCCGCGAGATCGTTGACGTCCTTCACCAGCCAATTGTGCTTGGTGCAGGGCCGCGTGATGCCGATCGTATCGCACTCCTGGAAGGCGTCCGAGCCGATCAGCGAGGTCGGCACCTGCCCGGTCAGGCAGACCAGCGGGATCGAGTCCATCAACGCATCCTGCAGCGGCGTGACCGCGTTGGTGGCGCCCGGCCCCGATGTCACCAGCATGACGCCGGCCTTGCCGGTCGAGCGCGCATAGCCTTCCGCCGCATGACCGGCGCCCTGCTCGTGACGGACGAGGATGTGCTCGACCTCGTCCTGCTGGAAGATTTCATCATAGATCGGGAGAACCGCGCCGCCCGGATAGCCGAAAACATGCTTGACGCCATTGTCCTTCAACGCCTGCACCACCATTTCGGCACCGGTCATTTCGCGCCGCTCGTTCTGTCCACTGCTCATCGGTCTGGTCCCGTATTGTCCGCCATCGGGCGATTGCTGGTCGTTTAGTCGTGTTTCGGGCAATAAAAAAGGCCCCCGAGGGAGCCTGTGTCTGCGCATGGGGGGTTTCGCCCGGCGGTTACACCGCCTTGCCCATACGCTTTCCTACTACGAGAATGAGTGCCGTTTTCATGGTGGCGGACAATAGAATTGGTTTTGCGCCGCTGTCAACGGCGAATATGCACGATGCCGGGCGGTTCGAGCCAATTGACCGTATCCGGCAGGCCCGGTTGCACCCATCGCCTCGAACCACCGTTCCGTACGACCACCGGCACGATCAGTGTCCGCGATCATCGCGATAAGCCATTGAAACCGCGCCAAACTATTTGACGACGTGACGCGGCACGCAGTTTGCCGCGATACTCCGGTCGACCGGCCTGGGAGGGTCCGGCACGCCGCGACGACGACCAGCACTTCACGGGAGGAAATTCGATGCTCGACAAGGCCCCAGCCAAGAAACTATCCGACCTGCTCGACCAATTCAGCGCAGCGCTCGCCGCCGGCGACATCGACGGAGCGGTCGGGTGCTTTCAGGAAGACTGCTACTGGCGCGACCTGGTGTCCTTCACCTGGAACATCAAGACCATGGAAGGTCGCGACCAGGTGCGCGATATGCTGATGAGCCAGTTGGCGACGATAAAGCCATCGAACTGGGCGCTTGCGAAAGGCGAAGACGCCACGGAGAGCGACGGGCTGCTGGAAGGCTGGATCAGTTTCGAAACGGAGGTTGCGCGCGGCTTCGGCCATATCCGGCTGAAGAACGGCAAGATCTGGACACTGCTCACCACCATGGTCGAGCTGAAGGGCCATGAGGAACCCGCCGGCTTCGCCCGGCCGATGGGTGCCAAGCACGGTCACGGCAAAAACCGGCCGACCTGGAAGGAGGAGCGCGAAAAGGAGGCGACCGAACTCGGGTTTGTCAATCAACCCAACACGCTGATCATCGGCGGCGGCCAGGGCGGCATCGCGCTCGGTGCCCGGTTGAGGCAGCTCGGCGTGCCGACCATCATCGTCGAGAAGAACGAGCGTGCCGGCGATTCATGGCGCAAGCGTTACAAGTCGCTCTGCCTGCACGATCCGGTCTGGTACGACCATCTGCCCTATATCGACTTTCCTCGGAACTGGCCGGTCTTCTCGCCCAAGGACAAGATCGGCGACTGGCTGGAAATGTACACCAAGGTCATGGAGCTGAACTATTGGTCCTCCACGCCGGCCAAGAGCGCCACCTATGACGATCAGAAGAAGGAATGGACGGTCGTCGTCCATCGCGACGGCAAGGACATCACGCTGAAGCCGAAGCAGCTGGTGCTGGCCACCGGCATGTCGGGCCGGCCCAACATCCCGCAGTTCAAAGGCATGGAGAATTTCAAGGGCGATCAGCACCATTCCTCGAAACATCCCGGTCCAGACAGCTGCTTTGGCAAGAAAGTCGTCGTCATCGGGTCGAACAATTCCGCGCATGATATCTGCGCCGCACTCTGGGAAGCCGGCGTCGACGTCACCATGGTGCAGCGATCGACCACGCACATCGTCAGATCCGACACGCTGATGGATATCGGGCTCGGAGCCCTTTATTCGGAGCAGGCCGTGCAAAACGGCATGACCACGGCCAAGGCCGATCTCATCTTCGCCTCGCTGCCCTACAAGATCCTGCACGAATTCCAGATCCCGCTCTACGAGAAGATGAAGGAGCGTGATGCCGCCTTCTACGAGGGCCTGGAAAAAGCTGGCTTCATGCTCGACTGGGGCGACGACGGTTCGGGCCTGTTCATGAAATATCTCAGGCGCGGTTCCGGCTACTATATTGATATCGGCGCCTCCCAGCTGATCATCGACGGCGCCATCAAGCTGAAGAGCGGCGTCGACGTGACCGAGATCAAGCAACATTCGGTCCTGCTCAGCGACGGCACCGAGCTGCCGGCCGATGTCGTCGTCTATGCCACCGGCTACGGTTCGATGAACGGCTGGGCGGCGGAGCTGATCTCGAAAGAGGTCGCCGACAAAGTCGGGAAATGCTGGGGGCTCGGCTCGAACACCACCAAGGATCCCGGTCCCTGGGAGGGCGAGCAGCGCAACATGTGGAAGCCGACGCAACAGGAAGCGCTGTGGTTCCACGGCGGCAATCTGCACCAGTCACGCCACTACTCGCAGTTCCTGTCGCTGCAGTTGAAAGCACGGCACGAGGGCATCGCGACGCCGGTCTACGGCCTGCAGCAGGTCCATCACGCGGGATAGACGTTCAAGGCTGTCGCCGGGACTCGCCGCCGGTCGGTTCAATTTTCGCGACCGGCTTAATCGTCCCTACACCATCCGACCTCACCCCCCCTTAACCGCGTCGGCGTAAGGTCGATCGCCTTGGGGAAAATGGAAAATGGGAAATGGGGAACAGCCTGTCCATGTTCGTCGACCGCGACGCCTCCGTTGGAGAGCCGACTTTGCAGGAGCGCCGCAAGGCGGAGCAGAGCGACAAGCGCGTTCTGGGCAATGTCGTCCAGTGCGACGGCGCGCGCGCCACCATCAGCGCCCATGCCGCCGATATCGTAGGCACGGTCACCGGCCATTGGAGCGTCGGCAAGATGATCTCCATCAACCTTGGCAACACGCGGACCGTCGGGCTGGTCTACGCGGTCGGCAAGTCGGATCGCGCCTGGCACGATGAGGGCCAGAACCCGATCGAGGTCAGTATCGAGCTCATCGGCGAGGTGCGCGACGGCGCCGAGCCCGGCGCCAAACCGGTTTTCGACCGCGGCATCACCACCTATCCGCATATCGGCGCCATCGCCCACCGCATCCGCAGCCGCGACCTGCAGGCGGTCTATGACCTCGCCGGCCGTCACTCGATCACCATCGGCACGCTGTCACAGGATGAGGCGATCGACGCCAACATCGCTATCGACGACACTCTGGCGCGCCATTTCGCCATTGTCGGCACCACCGGCGTCGGCAAATCCACCGCCGTCTCGCTGCTTTTGCGCAAGTCGATCGCCGCTCGACCCGACCTGCGCGTTCTCATCCTCGATCCGCACAACGAGTTCGCCGCGTCCTTGCCAGAGCACTGCGTCAGGGTCGATTCGGCGACGCTTGACCTGCCCTTCTGGATGTTCAAGCTCGAGGAGTTTGCCGAAGTGCTGTTTCGCGGTCGAGAGATCGTGCCGGAAGAGGTGGACGCCTTGCGCGATCTTATTCCCGCGGCCAAAAACCTTTATCGCAACCCGAATTCGGGCACGTATCTCAGGCGCGGCAGCGATGCGCTGACCGCGGACACGCCGGTGCCCTATCGCATTGTCGATCTCATCAAGCAGATCGACGAGCGCATGGGACTGCTGGAAAGCAAGAACGACCGCCCCACCCTCAAATCGCTGAAGACGCGCATCGAATCGGCAGCCTCCGATCCGCGCTACCGCTTCATGTTCAACTCGCGGCTGATCGAGGACACCATCCACGAGACGATCGGCAACATCTTCCGCGTGCCGCATCACGGCCGCCCGGTGACCTGCTTCGAGATGGCAGGCATGCCTTCGGAAGTGGTCAATTCCGTCTGCTCGGTGCTGGCGCGTCTGGCCTTCGACCTGGCGCTATGGAGCGAAGGCCGGCTGCGGCTGCTTTTGCTGTGCGAGGAAGCGCACCGCTACATGCCGGCCGATCCGCGCCTTGGTTTCGCGCCGACCCGGCACGCGCTGTCGCGCATCGCCAAGGAAGGCCGCAAATATGGTTGTTATCTCGGCATCGTCACCCAGCGCCCGGGCGAACTCGATCCCACTATCCTGTCGCAGTGCTCGACCTTTTTTGCGATGCGGCTCGCCAACGAGCAGGACCAGGCGATCATCCGCTCGGCGATCGCCGATTCCTCAGCCTCGACACTGGCATTCCTGTCTTCGATGGGCCAGCGCGAAGCCATCGCCTTTGGTGAAGGCGTGGCGACGACCATGCGAATGAAATTCGAAAAACTATCCGAGGGCCTGATCCCGGGCACGGCCAAGCGCGAGGAAGCCTTGCCGTCCAAGCTTGGCAATGATGTCGATCTGGTGGCGATCGTCGAAAGGCTTCGCAACGTGCCAAAACCGCAGCAGGCGATGGCCTTCGCCGAAGTCGTGGATTCAAGCCGGCAGGCCGGCGATCCCGACTATCGCAAGCCGCCCGCCCCGACTGTCGCACGCGCCCAGCCGGACGACGATTTCGACATGCGTTATGGCCTGAAACCCGCAACCTTCGGCCTGCGCCCGCAGAACGATTGAGCCGGGCGGCTTTAGCCTGTGAGGCTAAGGCGCTTCCAAAGTTAAAACTATGTCCCCCTAGGAAACCAGGGCAAATCCCGGAAGGGAATTCATCAGGCCGGATCGAATGACGTGGCTTTCGAGAACCCGGCGCGGAGTGGACATTTGAGTCCATGAGCACCGGAAGTCGAGAAAGCTGCGTCAGTCGGCCGGCCTCATGAATTCTTCTCCGGGATTTCAGGCGCAGACGCGGTTGCGGCCTTGCCTCTTGGCCTCATACAGTTGACGGTCGGCGCGGCGATAGAACTCTTCGGCGGTTTCCTTGCGGTCCCAGATGGCAAGACCGACGCTGGTGGTGATCTTCAGCCGGACATTGCCTGACAGTATCGACATGTTGGCGATCGCCTTGCGGATGCGTTCGGCGAACCTGGACAGCAGTTCGGCGTCCATGTTGGGCATGACCACCGCGAACTCCTCGCCACCCAGGCGCGCCACCACGTCGTGATAGCGTGTCATGTCCTTGAGACAACTGGCGACCGCCCGCAACACCTGGTCACCGACATCATGGCCGTGAGTGTCGTTGACCTGCTTGAAATGGTCGAGATCAAGGATCATCAGCCCGACCGGCTTGTCGATGCGACGGAATTCCTCGAGATATTCCTTCAGTGCATCGTCGAAATAACGCCGGTTCTGCATGCCGGTCAGGCCGTCGGTCAGCGCCGCATGCTCCAGCGTTTCCGAACGGGCGCTGAGCGAAACCGTCATGGCGCGCAGCTTGCCTTCTTCCGTCGCCTGCTTGCGGATCAGCGGGTAGATGAAGAAAATGCCAAAGAACAGGGCAGTCGCCAAAAGGACGCCGGTCCCAAACAACAGCTTGTTGAGATAAGTGGTCTTCTCAATCGCGGCAGGCGTAGTGATCTCCGCCGCGAGCGCCTGCAGATGCCCATAGGCGTGAAGCGTCACCAGGCCGGCGGCCAGGATCACGAAGATGAAGACGAAAAAGGCTGATTCCGCCTTGTGAAAACGCATCTGCTCCCCGTTGCAAAACCCCAAAGACGTTATGGCATCTACGGCCTTACGGAGGGTTAATTGGGACAACTTCAACGGGAGGTCTTCCCTTAAAGTCAACTTTTCAGGTTGCACTCGAAAAGGTATCCAAGATCGTGGATTCCACACGATCACCAGGACGCAATCTCAGCCATTCCGGACCCAACTGATGCCTGAACCAGGTCGCCTGGCGCTTGGCATACTGTCGCGTCGCGATCTTCGCGCGCTCGATCGCTTCGGGAAAACTCAGCTCGCCGGCCATTGCGGCCTGGAGTTCGCGAACGCCGATGGCTTTCATCGCAGGCAAGTCGGGATCGAGACCAAGATCGGTGATCTGCCTGACCTCGTCGAGGGCGCCCTTCTCCAGCATGCGGTCGAACCGCGCCTCGATCCGCTCCACCAGCTCCGCTCGGTCCGGCTCGATCACAAGGAAGCGCGTGCCGGCCCTGTCGATCAGTGGACGGCCGCGCGCCGCCTGCCATTCCAGGATGGAACGGCCCGATGCGTCGAGCACCTCCAGCGCCCGCACGATGCGCTGGCCGTCGGTCGGCTTCAGCATCATGCCGGCTGCAGAATCCCTGCGCAGCAGGATACGGTGCAGCTTGGCTGCGCCCTGCTCCTGGAGTTCGTAGCGCCAGCGATCACGGATCGACTGCGGAATGTCGGGCATTTCCGAAATGCCCTCCGCAAGCGCCCGGAAATAAAGCCCGGTGCCGCCGACGAAAATCACCGGCCGTTCGAAGAACGTGCCGACCGGCCGTTCGACGAACGCGCCGTCGTCGATGAGCTTCATCACGTCGCGCAGCCAGGCGCCAGTGGAATAGGCGGTGGAGGGATGGACATGTCCGTAGAGGAAATGCGGGACGCGAGCGAGTTCGGCAGCAGTCGGCCGCGCCGTCAGCACGTCGAGCACCGAATAGACCTGCATCGAATCGGTGTTGACGATGACGCCGCCGTTGCGCTCGGCGAGGGCGAGCGCAAGGGCGGACTTGCCGCTGGCGGTCGGCCCGGCTATCAGGATCGCGTTCTTAACGCGGCTCTCGCCCGCCTGCCCGCCGGAATTTTTTATGCCGCTGATCGCCACGCTTGTATCCCATCCCGCCGGTCGCGCATTGTCGCCGGCGCTTGCGAATATGGCGTCGCGGTCGGTCGGCGCAAGCACTGTTCGCTGGCTGGCCGAAGGCATCGCCTGTGAATTCGCCCTGCCAGAGACGGCCGAAGCCGCTGAAACGACCGCCAGCCTGCGCGCCGTGCTTGCACCCGAACCGGTTGACGTGATCGTTCAGCGGCCCGAGGGCAGGCGAAAGAAAATCCTTATCGCCGATATGGATTCGACTGTTATCGATCAGGAGTGCATCGACGAGCTCGCCGACGAGATCGGCGTCAAGGATTACGTCGCCGCCATCACGGCGCGATCGATGAATGGCGAGATCGCTTTCGAGCCGGCCTTGCGCGAGCGGGTGGCGCTGCTGAAAGGCCTCGACACTGCCGTGGTCGACCGCATCATCGCCAATCGCCTGACGCTGGCTTCCGGTGGCCGCGCGCTTGTCCAGACCATGCGGGCCAACGGCGCTTGGACTGCACTCGTGTCGGGTGGCTTCAACGTCTTCACCTCACGCATCGGCGCCATGCTCGGCTTTCAGGAGAATCGGGCCAACCGCTTGATCGAGCAGGATGGCCGCTTCACCGGGCTGGTCGCCGAGCCGATCCTGGGGCGCGCCGCCAAGGCCGATGCGCTGCTCGAGATTTCGGCGCGCCTCGGGCTGACGACCGCCGACGCCATTGCTGTCGGCGATGGCGCCAACGACCTCGACATGATCCGCCTTGCCGGCACCGGTGTGGCGCTTCATGCCAAGCATGTCGTGGCGGCGGAGGCAAAATTCCGCATCGACCATGGCGACCTGACCGCGCTTCTCTATCTGCAGGGCTACCGGCGGGAGGAGTTTGTGGAGTGACGCCAATCCGCACCGAGCGCCTGATCCTGCGCAACTGGGAGGATCGCGACCGCGACCTCTTCTACCGCATCAACTCCGACGAGCGCGTCATGGAGTTCTTTCCGTTTCGCCGCGACCGCGCGCAGGCCGACGCCAAGATGGACGAGTTCCGCGCCTGGATTGCCGAGGATGGCTACGGTTTCGCTGCCGCCGAGATAATTGAAACGCGCCAATGCATCGGCTTCGTCGGCCTCCTCGACACCGATCATTTGCCGTTCCTGCCGGCCGGCACCGTCGAGATCGGCTGGCGGCTGGCGCCCGAATTCTGGGGCCATGGCTATGTCACCGAGGCAGCCGAAGCCTGGCTCGCCTATGGCTTCGAAACGCTTGGCCTCGAGGAAATCGTTTCTTTCGCCGTCAGGGATAACAGCCGGTCCACTGCCGTCATGGAACGCCTGGGCATGACCGCCGACCCGACCAGCGATTTCGACCACCCCGGCATTCCGGACAGCCACGCCAGGCTCAAGCGGCATGTGTTCTACAGGCTGACAGCCAAGGATTGGCAGAAAAACCGACGCTGATCAGCGCCGGCCCTGATCAGCGCCGACCCTAATCACCGCTTGTCAAACGGAAGCTCGTCGCCGGGCTGCGGCGGTTTTGCGCCGACCCGATCGAGCACTTTCGCGAAATCGTCGCCCGATGCATCACCAGCCCGTCGGCGCAGGAAATCGGGCCGCTGTCTCCATGGCTCCAACCTTCTGCGACACGGCCGACGCGATCCACTGGTTCAGCGACACACCATCAGCACGCGCCTCCGGGACTCAGTCCATCCGGATCGTCACAAACCGCAATTCGCCGCTCTTCGACGCCAGCATCAGCAGCGCATTCTTGCGTCCCTGCTCCTTCAACGCAGCGATCCGGTCCATGACATCCTTGGGCGTGGCGACCGATTCCTGCGCGATCTCGGTGATCACCTCGCCGGCCTGGATGCCGCGTTCGGCAGCGGCCGAATCCTTGGCGACTTCAGTGATAACGACGCCGGAGACTTCGGCGGCAATGCCGAATTTCGTCCGCGTCTCGTCGTTGAGGTCGCCAACGGTCATGCCGAGCACGGACGCCGTCGGGACGGCAGGCGCCTCGTCGCCAGTGTCCTTGTCGGTATTGCCGTTCTCGCCGCTGGCAAGCTTTTCGCCATCTTCGAGCCGGCCAAGCGTCACCTTCACGGTCTGCTCGACGCCCTTGCGCACGATGACCACGTCGACAGCCTTGCCGACCGTGCTCTCCGCGACGACGCGCGGCAGGTCGCGCATTTCATTGACGTCCCTGCCGTCGAACTTGATGATGACGTCGCCCGCCAGGATGGTGCCGTTGTCGACAGGCCCGCCCTTGATGACGCCGGCGACCAGCGCGCCCTTGGCGGTCGCCATGCCGAGGCTCTCGGCAATGTCGTCCGTCACCGGCTGGATGCGCACACCGAGCCAGCCGCGCCGCGTCTCGCCGAACTGGCGGAGCTGGTCGACGACGCCCAACGCCAGCTGCGAGGGAATGGAAAAGCCGATGCCGATCGAGCCGCCGGACGGCGAAATGATCGCCGTGTTGATGCCGATCACCTCGCCGGCGCTGTTGAACAGCGGCCCGCCGGAATTGCCGCGGTTGATCGCGGCATCGGTCTGGATGAAATCGTCATAGGGGCCGGAATTGATGTCGCGGTTGCGGGCCGAGACGATGCCGACCGTCACGGTGCCGCCGAGGCCGAACGGATTGCCGATCGCCATCACCCAGTCACCGACGCGCATCTTGCTGGAATCGCCGAATTTCACCGCCGTCAGCTTGTGCCCTTTCGGATCGACCTTCAGCACCGCCACGTCGGTCTTGGTGTCGGTACCGACCAGCGTCGCCTTCAGCGTCACGCCGTCGGAGAAATTCACCTCGATGTCGTCGGCATCGGCGATCACGTGGTTATTCGTCACCACGATGCCTTGCTCGGCGTCGACCACGAAGCCTGATCCCAGCGACTGCACCTTTTGCGAGGGATTGCCCTGTTCGCCGGGACGGTTCTTGAAGAAATCGTCGAAGAAGTCCTGGAAGGGCGAGCCCTCTGGAAGCTGCGGCATCGGCACCGCGCCCGGGCCCTCCGTGCCCTTCACCCTCTGCGAGGTCGATATATTGACCACGGCGCCGAGCAGGCCCTGCGCCAGATCGGCGACCGAAGCCGGGCCGTCGTCGGCGGCCGCGGGCGTCACCAGCGACGGGACGGTAGCGACGCCGATAAGAAGTGCTGCAGCACCCGCGGTCAACGTCCGCCTCGCCGCGCGCAAAAAGCTGTTGGATGTCATCGAGAAGTCTCCCGGTGTCTCTGAGAAGAAAGGCGCTCGCCGAAAACGCTGCGTCGAGCCATGTTGGCAAGAAATACGGCACGTTTGCGGCTATGGCTATCGGCGGAGGATAAATCCTCCGTTATCCCGAAATCATCGTCATTCACCCCGCACCAGCCAGACCAGGCCGACACCAACGGCGATTGCAATCAGCCCGGCGACCCGCAGCGTATTTTCCGGAATCGACAGAACTTCGCCGGCAAGTTTCTTGGCGAGGCCGGGAAAGCCGCCATAGACCAGGCCCTCGACACTACAGCGCCGCGCGTCCTTTTGGACGCGCAAAGGACGCTGTAGCACTTTGATTTGGCGCATGATCCTTTCCGAAAATCGATTCCGATTTTCGGGGTCATGCGCGAGAACCAGGCCTATTGCCGCCAGAAAGTCCTGCACCGGCCGTTACTGACCGGTGCCTGGCTGCGCTGTCGGTGCAGCGGGTGCACGGGGCACCGCTGCTGCACCAGGCGCTGCCGGCGTGTCCGCGCCGGCGGGATTGCGGAAGAAACGGAAGAAGTCCGAATTCGGCGACAGCACCATCGTCGTCCCGGTACTGTTCAGCGCCGTGCCGTAGGCATTCATCGACCGGTAAAAGTCGAAGAAGGCTGGATCGCGCTGGTAGGCGTTCGCGAAGGTGGCGCTGCGTTGAGCTTCACCTTCACCGCGCAGGATTTCAGACTCTCTCCGTGCCTCGGCGACGATCTCCACCACTTCGCGGTCGGCGCGCGCCCTGATGCGCTGCGCCGCCTCGTTGCCGCGCGCCCGCAGCCGCTCGGCTTCGGCCAGACGCTCAGCCTTCATGCGGTCATATGTCTGTTGCGAGACTTCCGCCGTCAAATCGGTCCGGCGAATGCGGACATCCTCGATCTGCAGGCCGAGCGACGTGGCGTCGGGCCTCAGCTGATCGCGCACTTCGCGCATCATCACGGCTCGCTCTTCCGAGAGCGCCGCCTCGAAGTCGCGCAGACCGTAGACACGGCGCAAGGCGGCGTCGAGACGCGTCCTCAAGCGTGCCTCGGCCAGCTCGATCTGGCCGGACACCGCGGAGCGAAACACGCGCGGATCCGAGATCCGATAGGCGATGAAGGCGTCGACCTCATAAAACTTGCCGCCCGAAACCTGGACGCGGATGTTGTCGAGGTCGAAGCGCAGCACCCTGTTTTCGATCAACTGCACGCTGTCGGCATCGAAGAAGGCGAACGGCGCCTTGAAATAAATGCCCGGCTGGCTCTTGACGTCGACGATCTCGCCGAACCTGAGCACCAGTGCCTGCTGGCGCGCATTGACAACGAAGACCGACGAATAGAGCAGGAACAGGACGACCGCGGCGATGACGGCGATGATGGGAAGACGGTTGGCCATCACTGGTTTCCTCCCAGCACCGGCGCCGGCGCCGGCGCGTTCTGCTGCAATGCCGGCAGCGGCAGATAGGGAACGACCCCTGGTCCGCTGCCTTGCTCGATAATGACCTTGCTGGAATCCTTCAGAACCCTCTCCATCGTTTCCAGATAAAGCCGCTGGCGCGTCACATCCGGCGCCTTGGCGTATTCGTCATAGACCGAGATGAAGCGCTGCGCCTCGCCTTCGGCCTCCTGCACGACCCGGTTCTTGTAGCCGGCCGCCTCCTCGCGGATCTGTGCGGCCTCGCCGCGCGCCTGGCCGAGCTTCTGGTTGGAGTACTGGTTGGCCTGCTCGACGAACTTGTCCTCGTCCTGTTCGGCGCGCTGCACCTCGTCAAAGGCGTCGGCCACTTCGCGCGGCGGTGCGGCATCCTCGATCGAAATCGCGTTGACGTTAAGGCCGGCCTTGTAGCCGTCCAGCGTCGTCTGGATGATTTCGCGCACGGACGCTGCAATGCCCTCGCGATCGTCGCGGAAGATGTCCTGCGCCGGCCGCCGGCCGACCGCTTCGCGCATGGCGCTTTCGGCGACCTGGCGCAGCATGCCGTCGGGATCGGACACGTCGAACAGATAGGCCCTCGGATCGGAGACCTGATAGGCCACCGAGAACTGGACGTTGACGATGTTCTGGTCGCCCGAAAGCATCAGCCCTGAACCGTTGCCGGAGGCCGTGCCGCCGCCGATGTTGACGAGTTGTTCGGCAATGACGGCCGTCTCGACCGTCTCGATGGGCCACCAATGGAAATGCAGGCCGGGCTGGGAGAACTCTGCCTTTGGCACGCCGAATCTGAGTTCGACCGCAACCTCGTCGGGCTGCACGGTATAGACCGCCTTGAACGCCCACAGCGCTAAAAGCGCCGCCGCGATCAATCCGAACACGGCTGGGCTGGCGCCAGCGCCACCCGGCAAAGCACGCCGCAACCTGTCCTGGCCGCGCCGAATGATGTCTTCGAGATCGGGAGGCGAGCCCTGCGGACCGCTAGGCCCCTTTGGTCCCTGCCCCCAGGGTCCAGGATTGTTGCCGCCGCCCCATGGGCCGCCGCCTCCGCCGCTTTTGTCATTCCAGGGCATAAATGTCCTTTCGCTCCCTCATGCGCCGGCCTGACGACGCAAAATCCGGTGTTGTTCTTCTATAGGGATGCGACGGCGCGCTTTCAACGCGATCGGTCGTCGTCACCGCCCGTTTTGGACCGTCGCGACCCTTTACCGTCTCTCAATGCACGTCGCGGCGTCGCTCGTAAACCGAATAGCGTGTCGCATGACTATCCTTTTCACCGGCCGGAACGTCCTGCGAGCGGCCGATGCGCCACAAATCCGGGTCGATCGGCGGGAAATGCGCGTCGCCGTCGACCGCGGCAAGGACATGGGTGACATGCAGGCGGTCGGCCAGCGGCAGCGCCTGGGCATAGATCTCGCCGCCGCCGATAACGCAGATTTCGTCGGCGCCGGCCATGCAGCGCCCGCGCACCTTGGCCAGGCGGATCGCCTCGTCGAGCGAATGCACGGTTTCGACGCCCTCGGCGCGCCAGGCCTTGTCGCGGGTCACCACGATATTGAGCCTGCCAGGCAGAGGCCGGCCGATGCCTTCATAGGTCTTGCGACCCATGATGACAGGTTTGCCCATTGTGTCGGCCTTGAACCGCTTGAGATCGCTAGAAAGCCGCCACGGCAAACCGCCATCGCGCCCGATCACACCGTTTTCGGCGATGGCGACATAGATCGCGACGTCCATCAGCCGCCGCTCCCGCCCGAAGGTGCCAGCAGCAATATGTCGATGTCGTGCTCAGGGTAGAAATTCTCTGCCGTCATCTCGAAACGCGTCGGCCCGACTTTCCTGACGTTTTCGCCACAGAACGAGACCAGGTTCTTCGGATCGCCCTTGTCGACGGTCAGCTTGAACTTGCCGATCGAGCCAGTCGCCCAGTTGCCGCCAGTGGTCAGGACATAGGCGATGCGGTTTTCGAAATATCTCGGGGTGCCGTCGGGATTGCCCTTCGCCGCCTTGCGAATCGCATTCTCGAACGTGCCGTCCATGCAGTAACGGGTCTTGTAGGCGGCGTATTGGCCCTGGAACTGGCCGTCATAGAAGAAGCTGACCGAAGAGGTGCCGCCGACGCTGGGTTTGTAGCGATGGGCGACGCGAACTGCCTTGTTGGCTGGAAAGCTCGAGCGCCACCAATAGGTCGAGCGCAATTGCCAGAACGGCACATGGACGGTTTTCATGCCCGAACCGTCGTCGGCGGTATCCTCGATGATGAGGCCGCGGTCGACCCAGTCGTCGGCAACCGCTTGCGGCAGCTTCGCCAATGCCGCCCTTGCCGCATCGCCGAACGGGTAGAACGGCACGTTCTGCGACTCGAGATCGGCACTGATGTCGATGCCGAGCGCAAATGCCTTCTGCTCGAGCTGCGGCTTTGCCGCCACGCCGTCGATCGTCACCTCGAAGCCGAGGAAATTGTCGCTCTGGCCGTCGGGAATTGCCGGCATCTCGTTCGGATCGCCTTCGATGTCAGGCATCGGAAAGGCGACGATCGCGTCGACATCCTTGTCGGTGATGTTGCGGAAGACATAGTCGACCGTCACCTTTTCCGGCGAGATGTAGAGGTCCTCGCTCTCCATGGCGACCGCGTCGCTGCGCGACAGGATCAGGCCGCCCGTCCCCAATTCGGCGATCGAATCATTGGCGAACACGGGCGTGGCCGAAAGCGCCAGCGCGGCGGTCAGGACATAACGGAACATGGAAGCTCCCTGGGCGAGATGCCGCTATGACTCTATCGCATCGGCCCGAAAATCGGAATCGATTTTCGGTAAGCACGATGCGACGATTAAAGGTGCTAGAGCGTACTTTGCGCGTCCAAGTGGACGCGCGTCGCTCTATCGCATCGGCCCGAAAATCGGAATCGATTTTCGGAAAGCACGATGCGACGATTAAGGTGCTAGAGCGTACTTTGCGCGTCCAAGTAGACGCACGTCGCTCTATCGCATCGGCCCGAAAATCGGAATCGATTTTCGGAAAGCACGATGCGACGATTAAAGGTGCTGGAGCGTACTTTGCGCGTCCAAGTGGACGCGCGTCGCTCTAGACGTTTCAATGTGGAGTTTCAAAGCCCTTCCGCGCTTGCCCACATGCCATGCCGACCTGCCGGGCCAGTCTGGACAGCGACGTTCCGATCGGGCAGGAGATCGCCCATGCGCAAGCTTCTCGTCATCGGCATCGGCGCCGGCAATCCCGACCACATGACCGTGCAGGCGGTCGACGGCTTGAACCGCGCCGACGTGCTGTTCATTCCCGACAAGGGCGCAAAAAAGAACGATCTCGCAGAACTGCGCCGCCAGATCTGCGATCGATTCGTCACCAATCCAAACTCGCGCCGGGTCGAATTCGACGTGCCGGTGCGGGCCGAGCCAGCGCCCTCCTATCGCTCGGCCGTCGATGACTGGCACGAGGCGATCGCCGCGATCTATGAAAGCCTAATCCGCGACGAGCTTTCGCAAGATGGCTGCGGTGCGTTCCTGATCTGGGGCGATCCCTCGCTCTACGACAGCGCGCTGCGCATCCTGGAGCGGGTGCGCATGAGAGGCAATGTCGCGTTCGAGCTCGAGGTGATCCCCGGCATCACTGCCGTCCAGGCGCTCGCCGCCAGCCACAAGATGGCGCTGAACCGCATCGGCGATGCGGTTCAGATCACCACCGGCCGCCGGCTCACCGAGGAAGGTTTGCCCGACAATGCCGGCAGCACCGTCGTCATGCTGGACGGCAAATGCGCCTTCAACACGCTGGACGACAACGACCTCCTTATCCACTGGGGCGCTTATCTCGGCACGCCCGACGAGATCCTCATTTCCGGCCGCCTTGGCGACGTCGGCGACGAGATCGTCAGGACCCGCGACGAGGCGCGTCGGAAAAAAGGCTGGATCATGGACACTTATCTGCTGCGCAAGCCCGGCGAGCCGGAGGAGTAGGCTCCGCCGATACAGGTTCCACCGACCTCACCCGGCATCGATCTCCGCCTGTAATGCTTCCAGATGCGCCGCCGCCGCGGAAGCCGCAGCCCGTTCGATGGCGCGAAAGCGGCTGACCACCGCAAGCCCCGCCGGCGTCAACTGCGCGCCGCCGCCCTTTTTTCCACCGGTCTGCGCCGCGACCAGCGGCTTGCCGAACACCCGGTTCATGTCCTCGACCAGATCCCAGGCGTGTTTGTACGACATTTCCATGCCGCGCGCCGCCGCCGAGATCGAGCCGAAGGCGGCGATCTGCTCCAGAAGCTCGATCTTACCCGGCCCGATGCGCCCTTCTGGATCGAGGTTTATCCGCAAGCTCAGCGACGGCATTCTCTCCTCCGCAGTCCCGCCATCCATCCTAGAAGCTCTCCGGCGCTACCGCTATTCCAAAATGATATAGCGACGATCATCCGCGGGTCATCCATCCGCCTCGACTGGCAGGCCGGCGCTCATGTTCGCCGGGTCGAAGCTAACCGTCTTGACCACCGCGTAGACCTCTCGACCAAGCCGGAGTTTCAGCGTCTGTCGCGATTGCTCGGTGATCCGGGCAAGCACGGTTGCGCCATGGCAGTCGATGCCGATCTCGACTGCGGGACCCTCGCCCGGCGCCATCGTCACGATCATGCCCTGCAAGATGTTGAGCGCGCTGAGACCCGTCGGCTGTTCGGTGGCGATCATCACATCGCGGGCACGGATGCGAATGCGCATCGGCGCACCGACCGGCACCGCCAGAAGCGGCACGCGGATCTCGCCCGCCACCGAGCCGAGCACGGTCATCCCAAAGACATTGTCGTGGCGCAGCACCGCGGTATCCAGCACCGCGCCGCCCTCGCCGCGCTCCTCCGCCGGCAACAGGTCGAGCCGCTGCATGATCGCCCCGGTCGGGCCGCAAGCAGCGACTTTGCCTTGCGCCAGCACAACGACGTCGTTTGCCAGCCGCGCGACCTCTGAAATCGAATGGCTGACATAGACGATCGGGATTGTCGTCTCGTCGCGCAGCCGCTCGATATAAGGCAGGATTTCTGCCTTGCGGGCCTCGTCGAGCGAAGCCAGCGGCTCGTCCATCAGCAACAGTTTCGGGCTGGCGAGCAGCGCCCGGCCGATCGCCACGCGCTGTTTCTCACCGCCGGAAAGCTTTGCCGGCCGCCGGTCCAGCAATGCACCGATGCCGAGAAGGTCGACCACCGCATTGATGTCCGCATAGCGTTCGGCCGTCGGCGTGAACCAGCGGCCGTAGCGCAGATTGCTGGCCACGCTCATATGCGGAAACAGCCGCGCGTCCTGGAACACCATGCCGATGCGGCGCTTGTGCTTCGGCACGAACCGACCCGCATCCGTATCGACCAGCACGCGGCCGTCGGCCTCGATCCGCCCCTTGTCCGGCCGGATCAGGCCCGCAATCATGTTGATCAGCGTCGTCTTGCCGGAGCCCGAGGGCCCGAACAGCGCGGTCAGCCGCCCCGCGCTCTCGAAGCGGGCGTCGACCTCGAAGTCGCCGAGCCGATGGCTGATGTCGACCACGACCGTCATTCGATATCCATCCGCCTGCCGACGCGCCGCGCCAGCACCTCCGATGCGACAAGTGCTGCCATCGAGATGACGATCGAGATCAGCGTCAGCCTGAGCGCGCCGGCATCGCCGCCCGGCACCTGCGTGAACGTGTAGATCGCCGACGGCAGCGTCTGCGTCTGGTTGGGGATGTTGGAAACGAAAGTGATTGTTGCGCCGAATTCGCCCATCGCCTTGGCGAAAGACAGGATCGCACCGGTAATCAGGCCGGGCAGGATCAGCGGCAGCGTGATCGTCCCGAACACCCACAACGGATTGGCGCCAAGCGTCCCGGCCGCCGCCTCGATTCTGCGGTCGACCGCCTCGATCGACAACCGGATCGCCCGCACCATCAGGGGAAAGCCCATGACAGCGCAGGCCAATGCGGCACCCGTCCAGCGAAAGGAGAAGACAATGCCGAAATGCTCGGCCAGAAACGCCCCGACCGGGCCTCGCCTGCCGAAGGAGAGCAGCAGCAGATAGCCGATAACCACCGGCGGCAGGATCAACGGCAGATGCACCAGCCCGTTGAGCAGCGTCTTGCCCCAGAATTGGCCACGGGCAAGCACAAGCGCGATCAATATGCCGGGCGGCAGGCTGGCGACCATCGCCACTGTCGCCACCTTGATCGACAGCCGGACCGCGTTCCATTCGTCGGGAGTGAGGTCCAGCAACCAATCCATCTTTTGGCGTGCCTCAGTTGCTCGGCGAGAGGACCGTAAAACCTTGCGCCTTGAAGAGCTCGCCTGCCTTGGCGGATTGCAGGCACTTTAGGAATGCCGACGCATGCTTGTCCTTCGAATCCGCGATCTGGGCAACCGGGTAGACGATCGGCGGGTGCGAATCCTGCGGGAAGGTGCCGATCACTTTGACGCCGGGCTCGGCATGCGCGTCGGTGGCGTAGACGAGGCCGAGCGCTGCCTCACCTGTGGAGACCAGCTTGAGCGCGGCACGCACGTTCTCGGCCTGCGCCAACTTGTCTTCGATCGAGGACCAGACGCCGAGCGATACAAGCGCCGCCTTGCCATATTTGCCGGCCGGCACCGCCTGGAAATCGCCCATGGCAAGCCTGCCGTCACCGATCAGCCCGGCAAGATCAAAACCCTTTTCGATCCTGGTTTCGACCGTCGAATCCTTCGGCGCCACCAGCACGATCTGGTTGCCGAGCAATTTCACCTCGGAACCCGGCTTGGTCAGCTTCTTGTCAGTGAGATAGTTCATCCAGTCGCGATCGGCCGAGATGAAGACGTCGGCCGGCGCGCCGCCCTCGATCTGCTTGGCCAATGCGGAGCTTGCCGCATAGGAAATGGTCGCCGCCTCGCCGACATCGGCGGCGCAGGCGGTGTTCACTGCATCCAGTGCGTTCTTCATGCTTGCGGCGGCAAAGACGATCAGCCTGTCATCGGCATGGGCAACCGGCATGGCGGCGATCAATATCGCAAGACCGCCAATGGCGGCCGCCTTCAATCCGAAACCCTTGCGCACCAGCATGAAACTCTCCCGGGGCTTGAAATCCGATCGGCGCGACCCTGCCAGTCGATATATCCGCCTGAATATAACAAGGGAAGGTTTTTTGCCAGACTTTGGCCCAATGGCCCGCCGACGGCACTGCATGGCACCGCCACCGCTCGCGGGCGGACGACACAGCACCGGCGAGCAATTTGAGACAAAGCAAAAAGCCCGATGTTGCGGCTCACACCGCGATGGGCGCCTTGATCGTCGCATCGGCGAGGTAGTTTTCCAGCCGGAAATCTTCGAAGCGGAAGGCAAAAAGGTCCTTCACCTCCGGATTGATCCATAGCGTCGGCAGCGCCTTGGGCGTGCGCTGCAACTGTTCGCGCGCCTGCTCGAAATGGTTTGCATAAAGATGCGCATCGCCCAGCGTATGGACGAAATCGCCGGGCTTCAGCCCCGTCACCTGCGCCACCATCATGGTGAGCAGCGCATAGGAAGCAATGTTGAACGGCACGCCGAGAAAGATATCGGCGGAACGCTGGTAGAGCTGGCAGGAGAGCCTGCCTTCCGAGACATAGAACTGGAACAGGCAATGACAGGGTGGCAGCGCCATGGCTTCCACTTCGGCCGGGTTCCACGCCGAAACGATCAGGCGTCGGGAATTAGGATTCTTGCGTATCTCCTTCAAGAGATTGGCAATCTGGTCGATGGCGCCGCCATGGCCGTCCGGCCAGGAGCGCCATTGCTTGCCGTAGACCGGGCCGAGGTCGCCATTCTCGTCGGCCCATTCGTCCCAGATCGAGACGCCGTGGTCGTTGAGATATTTGATATTGGTGTCGCCGGCCAGGAACCACAGAAGTTCGTGCACGATCGACTTCAGGTGAAGCTTCTTGGTGGTGGTGACCGGAAAGCCGCGCGCGAGGTCGAAGCGCATCTGGTAGCCGAACACCGAGCGCGTTCCGGTGCCGGTGCGGTCACCGCGATCGGCGCCGTTTTCCAGCACGTGCTTCAACAGGTCGAGATATTGGCGCATCGGCGATTCGGTGGCTCGATTCGGGTTAGGCAATCATAACCGACTGGCTGCCGGCCGAATATGTCAAAACGGCACCAGAGTCGCTTTCTCTTACCGGTCGTTTGCGCCGCCCTCATTGCCCTGCCGGGCAATTCTCCCCGTATAGTGACGGGGAGGAAGAGCTGCCCGCGTCAGCATCCGCAAATTGACATGCGATGCTCAGAGGCTGGCGAGCTTGCCCAGCTCCTTGGCGACCAGGTAATAAAAGGTCACCCGGCTCTTGGTGTTATCGGCCTCCATCGCCTTGCAGGTCTTTTCGATGGCCGCGTCCGCCTTGCTGCCGTCGTCGACGCCGAGCTTTTTGGCAACCCAGCTGGCCTTGACGCGACCGAGTTCGTCGGGATCCGTGCAGGAGACCAGCGAGGAATCCCGATTCCTAAGCGCAATGCCCAAATGCTTCACGACCTTGGCGACCGCGTCGGCATCCGCCGCGGCGTCGTACTTCTTCACGTCTGCGAGATAATCGGCCATCAAATTTTCCCCTCGTCGGCGCCACGAGATCCAGTCGATGAGGGTTGTGGCGCGCTGCCGCAAAATGTGCGCTAGTCGGTAACTCCTCACCGCCGCAAAGCTTCGGTTGAGAGCGTTGACAAGTCAAGCCTTTGGCGATGCTGTTTGAGACAGCGGACAAAGCATCATTGAGGCCTTTCATTTTTCACGATCGGTCCCTATATCTGTTTCGTCGGCTCGACCGACTATGGCGATAAACAGGCGATGAAATAAGCCGTTCGGACCCGGGGGCGGTACCCGGCGCCTCCACCAAAAACCGCTCTGCGAAGAGCGGCTTTTGCTGGGGGCGAAATAGGATCGACGAAGGTGTAAAGATCGTACTTTTGCCCGGCATTGTACCACCGTTATCGGGCTGAACTTATAGTTGCCAACGACAACTATGCGGAAGCACGTCTCGCCGCGTAAGCGGTGCGATAGCTTCAAATCAAGCCCTAGTGGTTCGCACTTCTAGGCGGGGTTCGGAGGTACCTGGCAACAGAAACCTCCACTTCTCCTGCTTCGATTCCAACTTTCCCTCCGATCCCCATCTCACCTCGATACTGTGACGGCAGCAGGCTTGCTGGCCGCGCCGCCGCGCCCAGACGTGAAAAAGGCCGGGACTGACCCGGCCTTTTTCATTGCTCTCACTGGAAAGCATCTATTCTGCCGGCGCTTCGACAACCTGCCGTCCGCGGCCGAGCGTCACCTTGGCCAGCGTGAACGAGATCACCGCGCAAAGCATGATGCCGGCCACCATAGGCAGCGGCGTGCCGTCGAAGAACACCCCGGCGATGCCCATGGCGACCGCGCCGATGGCGAAGTGCAGGGTGCCCATCAGTGCCGAGGCCGTGCCGGCGATCGCGCCATGCTCCTCCATGGCCAGCACCGAAGTCGCAGGGATCACCAGGCCGAGGAACCCGTAGCCGACGAACAGCAGCGCCGCCATGACGTCGAGCCGATCGACGCCGGACGCCATCACCGCGAACAGCACCACCATCGTCGTCGCATAGCCGGCCACCGCGACCCGCACCACCGGCCTCAGCCCGAACCTTTCGGACAGCGTTCCCGTCAATTGCGACATGCCGATGAAGGCGACCGCGTTGATCGAGAAGAACACGCTGTAGACCGACGGCGACAGCCCGTAGTGTTCTATCAGGATGAAGGAGGAGCTCGACAGATAGACGAAGAAGCTCGCCAGCCCGAAGCCGCCGATGGCCGCCAGGCCAAGGAAGTTGCGGTCGCCGATCAGGAAGCGATAGGCCGACAGCGCAGTGCCGAACGAACTGCCTGCACGCGCCTCGACCGGCCGCGTCTCCTTCAGCGAGGTCGCCAGCAGGATGGTGGCGAGCACCGCCCCACCGGTCACCGTCCAGAACACGGCACGCCAGCCGAAATTCTCGATAATGACGCTGCCGGTGAGCGGCGCCAGGATCGGCGACACCGAAAACACCAGCATCAGGAGCGACATCAGCTTGGCAGCTTCGGTGCCGGTGTGCAGGTCACGCACGATGGCGCGCGGCACCGCCATGCCTGCACTGGCGCCGAGCCCTTGCAGAAAACGGAAGGCGATCAGCCATTCGACCGAGGGCGCCAGCGCCGAGCCGATGCCGCCGACCATGAACAGGGCGAGGCCGCCATAGAGCGGCAGCTTGCGCCCGACCATGTCGGAGATCGGTCCGACGACGATCTGGCCAAAGCCCATGGACAGAAAGAAGATCAGCAAGCTCATCTGCACGGCTGCGGTGCTGGCCTGCAGATCTGCGCCGATCGAAGGCAGTGCGGGAAGATACATGTCGATGGCGAACGGACCGATGGCCGATAACAGGCCGAGCACAACCGCGATGCGGAGGAATTGGGGATTCATGATAGCGGGCTTCTTTCAATCTGGTTGCCGACCGGCGTGTAATCCTGGGACGTCCCATCCCGTGGAATTCCTGCAGGGGGGAATTCCTCTAAATCTAAGTCCATAAATTTAGACACTCTTGTCTAATTCGTCAATCACCTATATATAGTTTTCATGAAGCACGACGTTTCTCCTGACAGCATCCCGCCACGCGGCCATGAGGCAAAGCGCGCCTCGATCATGGACGCTGCCGGCGAGGTGTTCTGCCGCGAAAGCTTCGCCGGCGCCAATATCGACATGATTGCCGCCGAGGCCGGCGTGTCGCGCCAGACGATCTACAATCACCATGGCGACAAGGAGAAACTCTTCGTCGCCATCGTCCGCGACCTCACCGAGCGCTGCAATGCCGGCATCTTCGCCACCATTTCAACCTTTCCCGACCAGCCGAAGGATCTCGAGGCCGATCTGATCGCCTTCGCCGTGCGCATGACCCGCAACTGTATCTGCAGCCGCGACGGAAAGTTCCTGCGCAAGCTGATCCAGACCGAGGGCGAGCGCTATCCCGAGCTGTTTGCCGAATGGCGCGAACTGGGACCGGGCAGGACATGGCCGGCGATCGCCGCCCGTTTCGCCCGCCTCGCCCATGCCGGTTTCCTCGACATCGAGGACCCCGATGTCGCGGCGCGCCAGTTCCAGGCCCTCGCCAATGCCGAATTGCAGACGACCTTCATGCTCGGCGGCACGCCGACCGATGATGAAGTGCTGCAATCCGCGACACATGGCGTGCGCACCTTCCTGCGCGCCTTCGCCAAGCGGCAGCCGGCGGCCGATGCGCAAAAGCACAGCGCGCTCGCTGGCGCCTAAGCGATAAAATCTGAGGCATGCCCTCTCGCATCTGTGCTGCCGGCATCTATATCCGGTTTACGCCGCGCTCAAGCTTGATTACAGCTATGCGGACGATTCAACGGAACCCGACAGCGACATGGCCGACGACCACATTCGCTACGACATTCTGGCCCAGGAGGCACTGCGCGGCGTCATGCGCAAGGTCCTGGCCGAAGTCGCGCGCACCGGCCTCCCCGGCAACCATCATTTCTTCATCACTTTCCTGACCGGCGCCCCCGGCGTGCGCGTGTCTTCCCGCTTGCGGGAGCGCTATCCCGAACAGATGACCATCGTCATCCAGTTCCAGTATTGGGACCTGAAGGTGACCGACACCGGCTTCGAGGTCGGGCTGTCTTTCTCCGACGTGCCGGAAAAGCTGGAAATCCCGTTCTCGGCCGTGCGCGGCTTTTACGACCCGTCCGTCAATTTCGAGCTCGAATTCGACGTGAAGACGGAAACCTCGGCAGACGGGGAATTGACCGGCAAGCCCGCTTCCGAACCGCTGGCCGTCGTCGCCGAGAAAAAGCCCGAGAAGAAGAAGACCGCTGAGGCCGAAAAGAAGCCGGCCGCAGCCGACGCCGCCGCCAAGGGCGCCGAAGTGGTGTCGCTCGACGCCTTCCGCAAGAAGTGATCCGACGGGCCGCGCGACATGGCCGACATCGTCAACCTCCGCCAGGCCCGCAAGCAGAAGGCACGAGCCGAGCAGGAGCGCCTGGCCGAACAGAACCGGGCGCTGCACGGCCGCTCCAAGGCCGACCGGGAGCGTGACCGTTCGATCGCCGACAAGGCAGAAAAATTTGTCGCCGGCCATCGCCGCGAAACCTCGGGCGATGCGGATTGCCCTGAAGTCAGACCGAAAAATGCGGCGGGGTTTTCGGATAAGTCCGATGCCTGAAGTGAAATGAGTCAGGTCCGGTGAGCCCGGTCGAGAAACGCTCGGTGACCATTCGCGGCCATCGCACCAGCTATTCGCTCGAAAAGCCGTTTTTCGACGATCTCGTCGCCATCGCCGCCGCACGCAAACTGACTCTCGCCGCCCTCGTCGCCGAAATCGACGAGGCCCGGCCGCGCGATGCCAACCTGTCCTCGGCGCTCAGGCTCTACGTCCTGGATTGGGCGAAGCGAGGGATGAATCCGGTCTAGCCCGGATGGTTAGCTGGGGCTATCCGCCGCCCAGCGACTTCAGCAGATTGTCGATCGACGAGGGTTCAAGCGTGGGTTTTGGCGCGGGTCCTGATGGCGGCGGGTTGTCATTGGCCGGCGGCTGACGCGCCCGCTCGATTTTCTGCGCCTGCTCGGCGGCGGCCCTGCGCTCGGCGTCGAGCCTTGCCTTTTGTTCCGCAGCGATCCGCCTCGCCTCTTCCGCCCGCCTCGCCTCTTCCGCTTTCCGCCGTCGCTGTTCCTCGGCCTTCGCCGCCTCGTCCGCCGCTTTTTGCGCCGCCTTGGCTCTCGCTTCGGCATCCGTCTTAGCCTTGGCCTCGGCTTCAGCCTTGGCTTTAACCTCCTCTTCAGCCTTCGCCTGCGCCTCGGCTTCGGCTTTAGCCTCGGCTTCAGCCCTCGCCTGCGCATCCGCCTTGGCCTTCGCCTCCGCTTCGGCTTTAGCCTTTGCCTCGGCTTCGGCTTTCGCCCTGGCATCCGCTTCGGCTTTCAGCCGCGCCGCCTCCTGCTGCTTGCGCAATTCTTCGGCTGCCCTGTCGCGCTCGGCTTGCAGGGCCGCGTAGTAACGCACCTCGCGTCGCAACCGCTGTTTTTCAAGCAGCGCCGCCTGCATCGCCTCGACCCGCTGCTGCTCCTTTTCCAGTGCGCGCTGGGTCAGGAACTGCGCCAGCGGCTCACTGTCGAATCGCCGCTTCGCGGCGCCGAACGGTCCGTCGACGCTGAAATTCACGGTCGGGTCGGAGCCGACCAGCGCTTCGTCGCCGGGCCGATAAATGATCGAGCCACTGGCAGCGACCTTGCTGGCCTTCAGGTCCGCCGTGATGTCGGCCGACAGCGTCGCCGCCGGATTTTCAAGATTGACCGGCGGCGCCCTCAGCGTGCCACCGGCGATTGTGAAGGCGATGTCGGCATCCCCAGCCGGAAAACTGCCATCCGCGGCGATCTGCGGCGCGAAGCCGGCGGTCTTGGCCGCGTCGATATCGCGCCCAATGGCGTCAGCCTTGGCGATGAAGGCGCCAAAGGCGTCGGGATTGACGCCGGCAATGGTCAAACCTTTCAGCGCCGCCGTGCCGGAACCGGACAGCGCCGCAACCATTGCATCGACCGATTTGCCACTGGTCGAGAGCGCCGCCGAGAAATCGCCGGTTCCGCTGATGCCAGTCTCGGGCAGCACTGTGGCCAGATCGGCGCCGGCAAGTTTCAGCTGGCCGGAGAAAAACCCGGTGCCGTCATTGTTCTTCAGCTCGAACAGTCCGGAAAGCGCGCCGCCGGCGAACTTTGCCTTGAGGTCCGAAACGCGGATGCCTTCGTGGTCGAGCTTCAGCGAAAGCGCCGCGTCATAGGCCGTGGCCAACGGGCCGGCGACCAGCGACGCCGTGGTCAGGTCGAGTTCGGCGGTGAACGGCAGGATGGCTTTCTGGCTGAATGGGGCGGCCGGCCAAGCCTTGCCGGAGCCCAGAAAGGCCTGGTCGCCAAACAGTGCCACCGCCATCGGGTCGAGATCCAGATCATCGAGCGCCAGCGCGCCGGCAAGATGCGGCAGCCCGTCGGTGACGCCGACATTGAGGTCACCGGAAACCGCAGCCTCGTTGATGGCGCCGCTCAGACTGGACAGCACCAGACGGCCGTTGCCGAAGTCGGCGTCGGCCGCAAGCCAAGTCGACATGCCTGTCCCCAGGCCCGGCAGTCCGACGCCTGTCGTCATCAGCCACGGCTCGATGTCGGCGGCTTCCAGGTTGATCTTGCCCCTGGCGGTGGCGCCTTGTGGCGCGCTGGCGATCGTCCCGTCGAAACCGGCTTTGAAATCGTCGCCGGTCAGGTTGAAGCTCGTCGCCATGCCGCCGCCAAGCGTGCCATTCGCCGAAACATCAGTGGTCGCCTCGCCAAGCATGCCGAGCGGCAGCGCCGGCAGGCCGTAAAGCGCCAGAAGCGCGGTGGCGTCGGTATTCTTGGCGTTGAAGGTCAACGACACCGGCGCCTCGAGAAGCCGATCGGCCAGTCCTTTGCCGGACAGCGATGCTGAAAACGCCGAGCCGCCTGCCCTGCCTTGCGCGCTGACCGCCAGTCCCGTCGTGCCGTCGCCATTGGCGGCGGCACTTGTCACCAGATCGATGCGCGCATTCTGCAACAGCTCGGGATAGGCGGCGACACGCCCCGCCAGCCCTTTCAGCACGGCATTGTCGGGATAGTGCTTCGCCGCGACATCGACCAACGGCTTGAGATCGACGGCGACCACAGAGGCATCGAGCTTGCCGGTCGGGCTCGCTGGGAAATCCTTGATCCGACCGGTGGCGCTGATCGAGGCGCCGGCAAGTCCGCCGACCGAGAGCCGGTCGATTTCAAGCAGCCCGTCGCGCAGCCTGAGCGCCGTATCGACCGTATCGGCGGTCAGTCCGCCGGCGCTGACCGGCCCGGCCTTGATCTGGAAATCGAGGTCGCGGTCGGAAAATCGGTTGGCGCCCTTGTCGCTGATGAAGATCGAGGCGAAGGCGGCGAGCCCGTCGACGTCGAGCTCGCCGCCGTCGAGCCGCATCAGCACCGACGGCCTGGCGTCTTCGCCCTGGCTGGAATCGATGCGGCCGGAAAATTTCGCCTTGCCGAGAACGAGTTCGAGGTCGCTGAAGGCCTGGCGGTTCCCGGACAGGTCGACCCTGGCCTTGAAGCCGGCGGCCGGAAGCCGGCGGATCGCCTCGTCGACATCCTTCGACAGCCAGGCGGCGAAGCCGGAAGGCTGCCCCACGGCCAGAAGCAGCGAACCGCTGAAGCCGAACTGATCCTCGAGACTGAGCATGCCGTTTGCTTCCAGCCTGGCACGGCCCGGGAGCGTCGCGCCCAGCGACTTCACCGACCAGCCAGCATCGGCCGGCTCGGCCGAAAGGCGCACGTCACGAACCGTCGTGTCGCCGGCCACTACCGCCGGCAGCT
The DNA here is from genome assembly GCF_055811595.1 of Mesorhizobium sp. WSM4814. Classification (NCBI taxonomy): domain Bacteria; kingdom Pseudomonadati; phylum Pseudomonadota; class Alphaproteobacteria; order Hyphomicrobiales; family Phyllobacteriaceae; genus Mesorhizobium; species Mesorhizobium sp. WSM4814. Next base: position 248,128 of record NZ_JBVVQT010000005.1, on the reverse strand, counting down.
TCACCTCGACGGTGCCCGGTATGGTCGGCTTGGGCAGGGCGAGCAGCGCCTGCTCCAACGCCGCGACGCGCTCCGACAGCGTCAGTCCGGTCGCGGCGCCGACGGCTTCATCGAACTGCACCTGAGCGCCATCGGCCTCGATTGAAAAGCGAGGGTTCGGCCCAAGGTCGACGGCAGCCTTGCCGTCGGCGGTGTAGGGATTGTCGAGTGGTCCGGTCTCGAAGCGGAATTCGTCGACGCCAAGCTTCCGGTGGTCGAGCGAGAACTTGCCGTTCAGCCTGAACCCCGGTTCCGCCTTGCCGGCGCTGGCCTTCTCACCGTCGGTGCCGTCAAGCTGTGGCAAACGCTTGTCGGCGCCATTCCTGTCAGAGCTTGTGACCCTGAACTGGCCCGAATAGATCGCGGCCCCGTCGACAATGCCGGCATTGCCATCCGCTTCGATGACCAGCGGATAGGCGTCTGGGTCGGCCTTGAGCCTGAGCCGCAATTGTCCGTCGCCACTGGCCTTGCCGGTGGAGACGACGACCGTGCTGCGCAGGCCGTCGAGCCGCAGCGAACCATCCATCCGCCAGGGTCCGGCCAGCGATCTGGCAGAGATTGTCGAATTGATCTCGGAAAGACGATGGCTGCGGCCGCCGGCGGCATGGCGCAGCGCGATCTCTCCGTCGGTCACCGTCAGCTTCTCGATCGAGATCTGGCTGGGATCGTAGGGTGAGGACGGGCGTATCGCCCAGTCGACCGTGCCGTCGGCGGCAATGTCGATCGTCGCCTTCGGCCGCACCAGCCGCATGTCGAAGATCAGCACCTCGCCGCTCAGGAAGGGCGCCAGTTCGGCATCCATCGAAAAGGTCTCGACGGTCATTGCCGGCCGGCCGCCGGGGCCGCCGGCGACAGTGACATTCGAGAAGGTCACCGAGGGAAACGGCAGCAATTTCGCCGTTGCATCGCCCTGAACGGTGACCTTGCGGCCCAGAATGGCGCTCGCCTCGCGCTCGAAATCGGCCCGGTAGCCCGTCCAGTCGATAAAATACGGCACCACCAGCGCCGCACACAGCACCAGCACGAAAAAGCCACCGAAGATCACGAACAAGCGTGCGAGCATCAACCCCCAAGCAGTTGATTGAAAATCAGCCGCACTCTACCCGCATCAGCGTGTCGATAAAGAGGCAAATCGATCGCCCCAAAAGCAAAAGACTTTAGTCGGCCGGCAGTATCTTCCCAGGGTTCATAATGTTCTGCGGATCGAGCGCCTGCTTGATCGTGCGCATGATATCGACGCTGTGGCCGAGTTCATGGCGCAGGAAGCCGATCTTGCCTTGTCCGATGCCGTGTTCGCCGGTGCAGGTTCCATCCATGCCGATCGCCCGCATGTTCAGCCGCGCGACAAACTCTTCCGTCTGCTTGATTTCCTTCGGATCGTCCGCGTCCATCAGCACCAGCACATGGAAATTGCCGTCACCGGCATGGCCGACGATCGGCGCGATCAGCCCCATCTCGGCGATGTCGGCCTCGGTTTGCGTAACGCATTCGGCAAAGCGCGAGATCGGCACGCAAACGTCGGTCGACAGCCCCTTGGCGCCCGGCCGCAGCGTCAGCGACGACCAATAGGCGTCGTGCCTGGCCTTCCACAGCTTCGTCCGTTCCTCGGCGACGCTGGTCCACAGGAATGGTCCGCCGCCATAGTCTTCGGCGATCGTGCCGAAGGTTTCGGCCTGCTCGTCAACGCCGGCGTCGCTGCCATGGAATTCGACGAACAGGCACGGGCTTTCGGGATAGTCGAGTTTCGAATAGCTCTTCATCGCCCGCATCTGCAGCGCATTGACCAGTTCGATGCGCGCCACCGGAATGCCCATCTGGATTGTCGCGATCACCGCATTGCAGGCCGCCTCGACGCTGGGAAACGGACAGACGCCGCCGGAAATCGCCTGCGGAATGCCCTGCAGCTTAAGCGTCAGCTGGGTGATGATGCCGAGCGTGCCTTCGGAGCCGATCAGGAGCCGCGTCAGATCGTAGCCGGCCGAGCTCTTTTTTGCGCGCTTGCCGGTCGTCACCGTCTCGCCGTCGGCCATCACCGCCGTCAGCGACAATACATTCTCGCGCATCGTGCCGTAACGCACCGCATTGGTGCCCGACGCCCGCGTCGCCGCCATGCCGCCGAGCGATGCATTGGCGCCCGGATCGATCGGAAAAAACAGGCCGGTGTCGCGCAGGTGCCGGTTGAGATCCTCGCGCGTCACACCGGGCTCCACCGTGCAATCGAGATCCTGCGGGTTGACCGCTAGGATGCGGTTCATCCGCGACGTATCGACAGAAATGCCGCCGCCCGGCGCGTTGGTGTGGCCCTCCAGCGAAGAGCCGACGCCGAAGGCGATCACCGGCACGCGGTGCGCGGCGCAGGCCGACACGATCTCCTGCACCTCCGGTGTCGTCTCTGGAAACGCCACGCCATCCGGCGCCTGGGTTGGAATATAGGTGGTGGTATGCGCGTGCTGGGTGCGGATCGCCTGGCCGGTCTGGAACCGTTCGCCGAGCCGCTGCTTGAGGATGCCGAGCACCGCGGCGATGCCTTCTTCGTTGCGCTCGACCGGATTGAGGTCGCTCAGAGCCATCTATTCCTCCGCGAATGGACCAACGTCCACCCTTGTTATGGACTTATGGATGCCTATCGCATCGGCCCGAAAATCGAAATCGATTTTCGGAAAGCACGATGCGAAGATTCAATGTGCTAGAGCGTACTTTGTGCGTCCAATTCGACGCACGTCGCTCTAGTCTCCCCGACCACGTCCTGTCCAGCCAGAAGGAAGTTTTCGATGTCCACCGCCGCCCCCTTCGCCTCTGCTCCCATGGCCATCGAAAAAGACTGGATCGACTATAACGGCCATCTCAACATGGCCTATTACAACGTGCTGTTCGACCGCTGTTCCGACGAAGCGTTCGAAATGATGGGGATGGGGCCGGACTATGCGAAGCAGCGCCGGCTGACCATCTACACGGCGGAAGTCCATGTCTGCTATATCAGGGAGCTACATCTCGACCACAAGGTCGATGTCTCGTTCCAGTTGCTCGACCATGACGACAAGCGGCTGAGAGCCTACCAGGAAATCCGCCATGTCGACGGCTGGCTCGCTGCCACGTCCGAATCATTGTCGCTGCATGTCGACATGTCCGGACCGAAGGTGGCGCCCTTCCCGGCCGATGTCCTGGCCAAGGTCGAAGTCATGCGCGCCGCCCATGCGGCGCTGCCGATGCCTGAGCGCGCCGGCCGTTCGATCGGTATTCGTCGCAAGACGCTTGAGCCGCAGTCAGACCGCCGTTAACCTTACCAAGGTTTTAACGTGAACAAGCCGAATTGAGGCGTTGCACGACTCAGTACGGCGGTCGAGAACCGTCAGCATTGCGATACTGACGGCGGGGGCTGAAGCGGTTCGGGGAAATTGCATGAAAACCGATATCAAGGTCGAGGCGGACAAGCTGGCGGCCGACCCACGCATCAGCGACTACGATTTCTGGCGATCGCTGAAGAACCTCAACTACGAAATTTTTACCATCGCCAACAACAACGAGCCGATCCCTTTCGCCATGATCCGCTGGCGCGCCATCCTGAAGCAAGCGCGTATGAAGCGCGGCCACGCCTGATCGGTGCGGAAAGAAATGGTCTCGTCCTCCGGTCGCATTTTTCGGGGGCGTTTGCGCCGCCCCTCATCCGGCTGCCGCCACCTTCTCCCCGTATAGAGACGGGGAGAAGGGAGCTTGCCGCAGCCTCGGCGCTCTTTCAGCAACGCCCGCAAATTGGCGAAACCATTGATGACAGCGTCCTTCTCCCCGTCACTATACGGAGAGAAGTGCCCGGCAGGGCGATGAGGGGCGGCGCGACTTTTTCCAGTTAAGCTGATGTATTGACGAACACTGCCGCAAGCGGTGAACGCGCCACCACCGGCGACGACTGGATGATTGCGGTGTTGGTCATCGCAAACGGAATGATGCGGTCGATCACCCGTTCGAGTTCGGCCACCGAGCCGACATGCGCCAGCGCGATGAAACAGTCCTCGCCGGTCACCCGATCGCACTGGGCGATTTCCGGCAAGTCGCGGATGATCTCGGCGACCGCAGCCAACTGCCCGGGCACCGGCCTGATCCGCAGCCATGCCGACAGCTTCATGCCGAGCGCGGCCGGGTTGATCCGCACAGTATAGGCCTCGATCACACCGCTCTCCTGCAGCCGCTTGATGCGCTCGGCCACGCTCGGCGCCGACAGGCCGACCGAGCGCGCCAGTTCAGCAGTGCTGGTGCGCGCATCCTTTTCCAGCAGGCGCAGGATTTTCAGATCCGCCGCATCCAGATCAGCATTTTCGTTTCGAATGCGTTTCAGGGAAAACTCCTTTGTTCACGAGAACAAATGATCTCTTTGGTCGGCCATTACCCATATAAAAAGGTAAATCTGCCTGCGATAATGACCCTATGGACGATCAAGCGCAAGCCCCAGCTGCTATCCCTGCCCTCGCCGGCCCTGTCTTTGGCAGGCTGGCAACATCGCTGCCGCCGCATGTCTGGTTCGGTGTCAGCGCTGTGTTTCATTATCTCGGGCCGGCTTTCGCCGTGCTGCTTTTCCCGCATGTCGGCGTGCTCGGAATGGCCTGGCTGCGCATCGTTGCGGCCGCCCTTGTCTTCGCGCCGCTGACCCGGCCGTGGACGGTCTTCGCCCGCGCCGACCGGCCGACACGGCTGCTGCTTCTCGGTTTTGGCGCTTGCCTCGGCGTGATGAATTGCTCCTTCTACCTGGCACTCGACCGGCTGCCGATCTCGCTGGTCGCGGCGATCGAGTTCGTCTGCACCATCGGCGTTGCGCTGTTCGGCGTCAGAAGCCCGCGCAATCTCGCAGCCCTTGCCGTTGCCGTCACTGGCACCTTGCTGCTGATCGACGTCAAATGGTCAAGCGACCCGATCGGCCTGTTCTGGGCTTTCCTCAACGGCGCGCTGTTCGTCGGCTACATCATGCTTGGCCATCGCGTTGCCCGCGCCGGCGCTGGCGACGGCATCGCCGGCCTGGGTGCCGCCATGGCGGTCGCCTGCCTCATCGTGCTGCCGATCGGCTTCACCGATGCGCTGCCGGCTTTCACGGCGCCGCCACTGCTCATCGCCGCCATCGGCGTCGGCATCTGCTCGTCGGTCATCCCCTATATCTGCGACCAGCTTGCCATGTCGCGGCTGCCGCGATCGAGCTTCGCGCTGATGCTGTCGTTGCTGCCGGTCACCGCCACGCTGATCGGCGTCTTTGTGCTCCGCCAGATACCCAGCCCAACCGATTGCATCGGCATCGCGCTGGTGGTGGCCGGCGTCGCTTTTCACAAACCGGCAAATGCCTGATCAGGCAAGCTTCTCCTTGAGAAAGGCGATCGTCCGGCCCCAGGCGAGGTCCGCCGCGTTCTTGTCGTAGCGAGCCGCCGACGTGTCATTGTTGAAGGCATGATTGGCGCCTTCATAGACATGGATCGTGTACTCGACTTCAGCTGCATCGAGCTCCTTCCTGAAGGCGTCGATACCGGCATTGATGCGGGTGTCGAGTCCGGCATAATGCAGCAGCAGCGCCGCCTTGATCTTGGGCACATCCTCGGCCTTCGGCTGCATGCCGTAATAGGCGACAGCGGCAGCCAGATCCGGCGCATTGGCAGCCAGTGTGTTCACCGTGGCGCCGCCCCAGCAGAAGCCGACCGCGCCGACCTTGCCGTTGCCATCCTCGCTGCCCCTAAGGAAAGCGACCGTTGCGACCGCATTGGCAGTGGTTTGCGCCGGATCGAGCTTGGAAAACTGCTCGCGCGCCTTGTCTTCGTCGGCCGGCGTGCCGCCGAGCGGCGACAGGAAATCCGGGGCCAGCGCAACGAAGCCTTCCAGCGCCACGCGCCGCGTCACATCGCGTATATGCGGGTTGAGCCCCCTGTTCTCATGCACGACGATGACGGTGCCGAGCTTGCCGGACTGGCCGGCCGGCTTGACCAGATAGCCCTTCATCTCGCCACCGCTGCCGGGATAGCTGATGTCCTCGCCCGTCACGCGTGAATCGTCCTCGGCAACAATCGCCGCCCGGGCTGAATTCGCCGCCAGCAGCGGCGCGATTGCGGCGGCCGCCGCACCTGATCCGGCAAGCCTGGTCAATTGTTCCATGAAGCGCCGCCGGTCGAGCGTCAGATGCGTGTATTCGTCATACGCATCTATCATAGCCTGGGTAATGGCGGGTCTGTTGACGGCGGGGCTGGCAGGGCTCGGTTTTGTCATGGCGCTCTCCTCGGCTTCGGGAATATGTCCGCCGCGCAAGATAGGGTCGAGGGCTGCATGGTCCAATCACGGATCAGTGAGGCCCAGCATGCAGTGCTCCACGACGTCGGTGGGTTAAATATACCCATTTGTAGGTTCCGGCGCTGGACAGAGAACAAAACGGAGACACTTCTGGCCTTTCGCTGCCGAATCACTACATTCGGGGGAGATGTCCGGCTTTTCGGAAGATATGCCTTTTTTTGATGAACCGAACGCGCGGCCCGTGGCCCCGTCGGGCATTGCTGCGCGCGCCATGGCTGCCCGCAGCGGCCATGCCAATGCGCCCGATTATCTGAACGGGCTCAACCCCGAGCAGCGGCTGGCGGTGGAAACCACCGAGGGTCCGGTTCTGGTGCTGGCCGGCGCCGGCACCGGCAAGACGCGCGTCCTGACCACCCGCATCGCTCACATCCTCGCCACCGGCAAGGCCTTCCCGTCGCAGATCCTCGCCGTCACCTTCACCAACAAGGCGGCGCGCGAGATGAAGCAGCGCATCGGCCTGCTGATCGGCGAAGGCAATGTCGAAGGCATGCCGTGGCTCGGCACCTTCCACTCGATTGGAGTTAAGCTGCTGCGCCGCCACGCCGAACTTGCCGGGCTCAGATCCGACTTCACCATTCTCGACACCGACGACGTCGTGCGCCTGATCAAGCAGCTCATCCAGGCCGAAGGACTGGACGACAAACGCTGGCCGGCCAAGCAGTTCGCCCAGATGATCGACGGCTGGAAGAACAAGGGGCTTGGCCCCGCCGAGATTGCCGAGGGCGACGCCCGCGCCTTCGCCAACGGCAAGGGGCGTGAACTCTACAAGGCTTACCAGGAGCGGCTGAAGACGCTGAACGCCTGCGACTTCGGCGATCTCCTGTGCCACCCGATCCGTATCTTCCGCGCCAATCCGGACGTGCTGAAGGAATACCACAAGCGCTTCCGCTACATCCTTGTCGACGAGTACCAGGATACCAACACCGCCCAGTACATGTGGCTGCGGCTGCTGGCGCAACGGCCGGACGCCGGACGCACTTCTACGTCGACAGGTTTGCGAACGGCCGAAGGCCGCAAGCCCGACCGGGCGTCGGCCGGCCAGGCCGCCCCCGCGGAGGCCAGCGAGCGAAGCTCGCGCGCGGCCGTGAGCGATAGCAAAGTCAACATCTGCTGCGTCGGCGACGACGACCAGTCGATCTATGGCTGGCGCGGGGCCGAAGTCGACAACATCCTGCGCTTCGACAAGGATTTCCCCGGCGCCACGATCATCCGTCTGGAACGCAACTACCGCTCCACCGCGCACATCCTCGGCACCGCCTCCCACCTCATCGCCCACAATGAAAGCCGCTTCGGCAAGACGCTGTTCACCGAAAAGATCGCCGAGGACGACGAGAAGGTGCATGTCCATGCCGCCTGGGATTCCGAGGAAGAGGCCCGCGCCGTTGGCGAAACCATCGAGGCCTACCAGCGGCAGAAGCACAATCTCAACGATATGGCCATTCTTGTCCGCGCGTCCTTCCAGATGCGCGAGTTCGAGGACCGCTTCGTCACCCTTGGCCTCAACTACCGCGTCATCGGCGGCCCGCGCTTTTACGAGCGCCTCGAAATCCGCGACGCCCTGGCCTTCTTCCGCGTCGTCGCGCAAGGCGCAGACGACCTCGCCTTCGAGCGCATCGTCAATGTGCCGAAGCGCGGGCTGGGCGAAGCCACCATCCGCCAGATCCACGACACCGCCAGGGCGCTGCGCATCCCGATGCTGGAGGCTGCAGAAAAACTCGCTGAGAGCGACGAGCTGAAGCCAAAGCCGCGCGCAGCGTTGCGCGAGGTCGCCGCCAATTTCGAGCGCTGGCAGAAGGCGCTGGAGACCACGCCGCACACCGAGCTGGCCGAGACCATCCTGGAGGAGAGCGGCTACACCGACATGTGGAAGAACGACCGCTCTGTAGAAGCGCCCGGCCGGCTGGAAAACCTCAAGGAACTGATCCGCTCCATGGAGGAGTACGAATCGCTGCGCTCCTTCCTCGAACATGTAGCGCTGGTGATGGACGCCGAGCAGAACGCCGAGCTCGACGCCGTCAACATCATGACGCTGCATTCGGCCAAAGGCCTCGAATTCGAGACAGTTTTTCTGCCCGGCTGGGAGGAAGGACTGTTCCCGCATCAGCGCGCGCTCGACGAGGGCGGCCGCTCCGGGCTCGAGGAAGAGCGGCGGCTGGCCTATGTCGGGCTGACCCGCGCCAAGAAGAACCTGCATTTGTGGTTCGTCTCCAACCGCCGCATCCACGGCCTGTGGCAATCGACGATCCCGTCGCGCTTCCTCGAGGAATTGCCGGAAGCCCATGTCGAGGTCGCCGAGAGCGGCAACTCCTATGGCGGCTACGGCAATGCCTACGGCGGCGGCTCCTTCGCCTCCGGACGGGGCGGCCAGGCGGCAGGACGGCAGAATCCTTACGGCGCGTCGCGCTTCGACAATGTCGGCGCAGAAAAATCCGGCGCCTTCTCCAGCACCTATGCAACGCCGGGCTGGCAGCGCGCGCAGCAGAACCGCACGGAGGCGACCGACCGCAACTGGGGCTCGCGCTCCGGCCACCAGGTCGAGCGCATCGGCTATGGCGAGACCGACAGTGGCTATGGCGCCGGCCGCACCTCGATCAAGGGCCGCACCATCGACGGCGAGCTGGTCGCCAAATCCGTCGCCGACACGCCATCCCCCTTCAATGTCGGCGACCGCGTCTTCCACCAGAAATTCGGCAACGGCAACATTGCCGCCATCGACGGCAACAAGCTGACCATCGACTTCGACAAGGCCGGCCAGAAACGCGTGCTGGACGGGTTTGTCACCGGGGTGTGAGTCTCCCCCTCACCGATACCGCGCCTGGTTCCATTTGTGACCGAGCAGCGACAGGATGATGATCAGCCCGTTGAAGAACTGGACATAGAAGCCGCTCAGGCCTGCCGCGACGACGCCGGTCTGGATGAACGACACGGTGACGGCGCCGATGGCGCCGCCGACGACGGTACCGATGCCGCCCCAGGTCGGCGTGCCGCCAACGAACACCGATGCCAGCACCGGCAGCAGATAGCCGTCGCCGGCCGTCGGCCACCAGGTGAAGTTGATCATCACCGAAAAGGTGCCGGCGATCGCCGCCCCGATGCCGACGAAGACGAATACTTTCACCCGCACGCGCTTGACGTCGATGCCCATCTGCTGGGCGCTGTCGGGATTGTCGCCGACCACCTTCACCTGCGCGCCGAAACGATGCCTGTTGTAGAGCAGCGCCGACAGCACGACAAAGCCAATGGCCCAGAAGATCTGCACCGGGATGCCGTAAAGCTGGCTGGAGAAGATCTTGTAGGCCCAGCTGTCGGCAAGGCTGGTCAGCGCCGTCGACCTGCCTTCGTTGATGATCTGGATCAGGCCGCGCAGCAGGAAGTTCATTCCGAGCGTGGCGATCAGCGACGACAGCCCGCCATAGACGACCAGCGACCCGACAAGGAAGCCGAGCAACGTGCCCGTTGCAATGGCGGCGGCAATACCGAGAAACGGGTCGTAGCCGGCCTGCACGACCAGCGCGAACACCCATGAGGCAAAACCCATCGTCGCCGGAAACGACAGGTCGATCTCGCCGCAGGTGACGACGAAGACCAGCGGCACCACCACGAACAGCGCAACCGGCAGCGTGGTGAGCACGGAACGGTAGAGATACCAGGTGGTGAAGACGGTCGGGTTGGCGATCATGAACACCGTCATCATCACCACGAACACGGCAAGCGTGCCAAGTGCGGCGCGGTTGTCGAGGATGAAGCCGCGCATCCATTGATCGGATGGGTGTTTCCACTCTTTCCGGGGATTGCCGGGACGGGAGATGCCTGCGGACGGCTCTTGCAGATCGGGCTTCATCGTCTTGCTCATCGCGCTCTCTGCTCCGGGTCGCCGGCGTCGTGCAGTCCCGGCAATCCACCCGGATGCGCGACGTCTTTCATGAAGTTGATGAGGTCTTCGGCCGACTTGACCTGGCTGCGGTCGGCGGTGAGCGCCACCTTGCCGCGGTCCAGCACGACGAAACGATCGGCGATGTCGAAGACGTGGTGGATGTTGTGGCCGATGAACAGGATCGACCGTCCGCTCGCCCGCACCTGGCGCACGAAATGGAAGACCTTGGCGGTCTCGGTCAGCGACAGCGCCGTCGTCGGCTCGTCGAGGATGATCAGGTCGGCCTGCTTGTAGATTGCCCGGGCGATCGCCACGCCCTGGCGTTCGCCGCCGGAAAGCTGGCCGACGATCGATTGCGGCGTGAACACTTTCGAGGTGAAGCCGATCTCGCGCATCAGCCGGCTCGCCTCCTCGATTTCCTTGTTGACCTTCAGCCAGCCGAGAAAGCCGGTGAGTTCGCGGCCCATGAAGATGTTGCGCACGATCGTCTGCTGCACGGCCAGCGCCCGGTCCTGGAATACCGTCTCGATGCCGGCGTCGCGCGAGCGCGCGGCGCTCCAGCCGGTCACCGGCTGGCCGCGGATGAGGATCTCGCCGCTGGTCGGCTTGACCACGCCGGAGAGGATCTTGATCAGCGTCGACTTGCCGGCGCCGTTGTCGCCGATCAGGCCGACCACCTCGCCGCGGTCGACGCTGAGATTGACCCCGCCCAGCGCATAGACCTGGCCATAGGACTTGCTGATGTCGCGCAGCTCTATAAGGCGTTCTGCCATGGCGATCCTCACTTGGTTCCGGCTGCGGTCGCAAGACCGGCAGCCGTGTCAAAAGGTCAGCGCAGCGCCTGCTTGGCGAGCTCGGCGACGATCTCGTAATTGTCAGGCGTGACGAAGCCGGCGCCGGTGTCGACATTCATTGGCGCCAGGCCCAGCACCACCTGCTGGCAGAGGCTGAGGATCGGCAGATAACCCTGCAGGAACGGCTGCTGGTCGGCCGTCAGCTGGACCCAGCCGCCCTTAAAACCCTCGACGATCTGCGGGCTGGTGTCGAAGCCAAAATTGAAAATATCGCCAGCCTTCCTGCCTGCCGCCTGCATGTAGGTCGGGACGTTGCCCAGCATCTGTCCGCCGGGATAGCCAACCGCCTTGACGTCGGGATTGTTGAGGAGTGCTGCGGTAATCACCGGAATGGCCAGATTAGGGTCGGAAGCCCATTCGCCGCTCGGCGGCGAGGAGAGCTGGATGACCTCGACGCCCGCCTCTTTCAGGGCGGCGACCGTGCCGCGCTCGCGCGCGCCGCGGCTCTCGTTCTCGAACGGGCCGATCATGATCGCCTTGTCGCCGGCCTTGAGCCCGGCCAGCTTGAACGCCTCGGCGCCGAGCGCGCGGCCCTGCTCTTCCTGCTGGGCGCCGACATACCCGCCGCCGAACGCTGCCGTGACCTTCGGCACAGGCACGTTCTGGTACATCATCCTGATGCCGTCCTTGTGCGCCTGTTCGGCCAGCGGCATGATCGAAGCATCGCCCGGGTGGCCCATCATGGCGATGCCGCCGGGCTTGACCGCGACGGCCTCGCGCAATTGCTGCACCATCTTCTCGACATCCCACTGGGAGAAGATGTAGTCGACCTTTGGCCCAAGATCGGCCTCGGCCTGCTTGGCGCCATTGTAGACGATGGTGCCGAAGGCGTCGCCCTCGGCGCCGCCGACGAAGAAGCGGATGTGGACGTCCTTGCACCACTGGGCATCGAGCGCCTGGGCAGGCAAGGTGGAGATTGCGGCGGCGAGCGCCGTGGCGGCCGCCATGACGGTCGAGCGCAAAACTGTCCTTCTCATCGTGATGCTCATGCACTTATCCTCCCTTTGTTCCCTCGCAAGCCGAGGGGTCTTCGACGAATGCTTCGGCTTCTCGCCGCAATGCTTCGCTGGCCGGCTCCCTGTTTGATGCATGTCGTTGTCGCAAAACCGCTGCACACCCTTGGTCAGGCCCGAGGGCATGCTTTTGCGCGACATGCCTTAACTTCACGCCGGGTTCGGCAGATACGTCGCACCTCCCCGGCATTGCTTGAGGTAGTCCAGCGCCCGCACTTGCCCGGTAATCTCAAGGTCGCCGCGATAGACCGGGTCGTGCCAGCCTTCGATGTCGATGGCGCCCCTGTATCCGGCCAGCCGCAATTCGCTGATCACCCGCGTCCAGTCGCTGTCGCCGAAGCCAGGCGTGCGCATTTGCACGAACGGCAGCCGGCCGAACACGCCATGCTCGCGGATCACGTCCCAGCGCACCGTCGCGTCCTTGCCGTGGACATGAAAAATGCGCGGCGCCCATTTGCGGATCTGCGGGATCGGATCGATCAGGTAGACGAGCTGGTGGCAGGGCTCCCATTCCAGGCCGAGATTGTCATCTGGCAATTCGTTGAACATCAGCTCCCAGGCGTCCGGATTGTGGGCGATGTTCCAGTCTCCATCAGCCCAGTTGCCGTCCATCGCGCAATTCTCGAAGGCGATGCGCACGCCCTTGTCGGCGGCGCGCCGGGCCAGCGGTCCCCAGACCTCGCGGAAGCGCGGCAGGCTGTCGGGCAGCGGCTTGCCGCGGAGGCGGCCGGTGAAGCCGCTGACCATCGCGGTGCCGAACAGATGCGCATGGTCGATGGCCGTTTCCCAGGCATCAAGCACGCCGCGATCGACATCGCCGCTTTCCAGCGGATTGCCGAAGACGCCGAGCGAGGAGACGACGACATCGGCGTCACCGATCGCCTCGCGGATCTGGCCGGCCAGCCGTGGAAGATCCTTGTCGCCCAGCGTCTGCCAGAAGAAGGGCTGGATGCTCTCGAAGCCGAGCGGCAGGATCGCCTTAATATAGGCGGCCGGGTCATCGAGATTGGCCCGCACCATGGTGCCGATCCTGATGTCGAGAAGCGGGTTTGGCATCGTCACCCTTCCCAGAGCAAGATGAGGTTAGTTTTGGTCATTCTGCCGGGCTGGTTTGGGCCAAATCCTTCGGGCTCTGGCTCGGGTGTAGCACCACTACGCCCTTCGCCAGACCCCTCGACCTTGTCCCAAACCATCACCGGCAGAATGACCAAAACTAACCTCATCTTGCTCTATGCGATCGCGACCCGGCGCCCGGTTTCGGCGCTTTCGATCGCGGCAAAGACCATGGCCAGGCTCTTGATGTTGTCGGCGCCGCGCGTCTCGGGCTCGCTGCCGGTTTCGACGGCGCGCACAAAATCCTGGATGATGCCGAGATGGCCGCCGATGCGGTCATTGGGATCGAGCGGCGGCACGGCGAGCGGCTCTGTGCGATCGAACAGGCCTTCACGGATAGGCCGCGCGACTTCCGCCCTCAGCCCATCCTCACCGTCCCAGACAAGGCTGCCATGCTCGGCGACGATGCGCCATGTGCTCTCCCAACTGGTGCGGAAGCCGTCGGCGCACCAGGAGCCGGCATAGGTGAACAGCTTGCCGCCGCCGAGCTCGAAAATTGCGGTGGCCGACGATCCCTGCCGGTACCAGGAATTGACCGGCTCCCATTCCTGGCAGTAGACGCTGGCCGGCGCGCCGCCGACCATGTAGCGGGCGGCGTCGAAAGTATGGATCGCCATGTCGAGCAGCAGGACATGGCGCATCTCCTCGCGAAACCCGCCGAAATGCGGCGCGACGAAGAATTCGGCGTGGATGCTGGTTGGCGCACCAATGGCGCCGGAATCGAGAAAACGCCTGATGCGCCTGATGTTGGCGACATAGCGGCGGTTCTGGACGACGGCGTGCACGCGCCTGGCGCGTCGGGCTGCCTCGACAATGGCGCGCGCGTTCTCCGGGCTGTCAGCTAGCGGCTTCTCCGTCAGGAGGTGGCAATGATGCGCAAAGGCCGAAAGCGCGACATCGCGCCGGGCCGCGGGAACCACAATGTCGAACACAGCGTCGGGCTTGGTCTGGTCGAGCACGGCGTCAAGATTGGTTCCGACGATGGCGCCGGCAAGCTCGTATTCGCGCGCCCTTGCCTTCGCCCTGTCGGCGTCGAGGTCGACAAGGCCGACAATAGCCAACCCGTCGATCTGCCTCGCCGCATCGAGCCAGTGCTTGCTCATCGCTCCGCAGCCGACCAGGACGACATTCACCATCCAGCGCTCCTCCTCCGCTCGGCCCCTCCAGACCGATCGTCACGGCATTCACGGCATGACCGTAAACGTTTTTCCGTAAACGTTTACGAGAACACACCGGAAGGCGTAGAATGTCAATTGGCCGCTCGCGAAAATCACCTTGATCACCTTGGCCTGAAGAGCGGCCGATGATAGCCAGGCAAGGGGGAGAACTGTCCTTTGGCGTCCAGCATCCACGACCTTGCGCGTCACCTGAACATTTCGATCGGCACCGTGTCGCGCGCGCTCAACGGCCGTGCCGACGTCAATGCCGACACCCGCCAGCGCGTGCTCGATGCGGCGGCAAAGCTGAACTATTCGCCGAACCAGTCCGGCCGCAGCCTGCGCCGCGGCACCACCCACTCGATCGCCTTCATGCTGCAGCCGCACCCGGGCGACCAGCAATATGGCGAACCGTTCTTCATTCCGTTCCTGACCGGGCTGCAGGCGAAACTCGCCGAAAGCGGGCTCGATCTGATCGTGGTGATGGGCGCGCCGGGCGACTACCAGCAGGAGCGCCTGCGCCGGGTGGTCGAGACGCGCCGGGCCGACGCCGTGGTGCTGGCCTATACGCGTCGCGAGGACGAGCGCATCGATTACCTGACCAGGGTCGGATTCCCGTTCGCGACGCTCGGCCGCAGCCGCTCCGGCGGCAAGACCTATCCGTCGCTCGACCTCGATTTCGAAAAAGCCGGGGCCGACGCGGTCGACCGCCTGGTGGCGCGCGGCCATCGCCGCATCGCTGCCATCCGCCCGTCCCTCAACCTCAATTTCGGCTACCTGTTCCTGGCCGGCTATCGCAAGGCCTTGCGGCGGCACGGCATCGAGGTCGACCCCGGGCTGATCGCGAAAGGCTTCATCAATGAAGCCGGCGGCGACGCGGTGACGCCGCAGGTCATGCGCTCCAAGGACCCGCCGACCGCCATCATCTTCAACAATGACGCGATGGCACTCGGCGGCTGCAAGGCGCTGGCCGAGATGGGCATCAAGCCGGGCCACGACATTGCGGTGATCGTCATCGTCGACACGCCGCTCTGCCGCTATTTTTTACCGGCACTGACCGGCTTCCGCCCTCGCCTGGAGCCGATGGGACGGCGGCTTGCCGAAATGTTGCTGGCGTCGATCCCGGCCTTCGCCGGCCCCGAAGGCGCGCGGATCATCCGTGAGGTCTGGCCGCTGGAGCTGATCGCGCGCGACAGCGATTGATGATGGCCGGGCCTTCCCTCCAGCCACGTCGATCGCCTAGGATGAGTCAGGCGCAGCAGGGGAGAGTCCATGGGCAAGGGACGGGTCGAGGCATTTTCCGATGGCGTCATGGCCATCATCATCACCATCATGGTGCTGGAATTGAAGGTGCCGCATAGCGCGGATTTTTCCGCGCTGGCACCGCTATGGCCCACCTTTCTCAGCTACGTGCTGTCCTTCATCTATGTCGGCATCTACTGGAACAATCTGCACAACATGTTCCACACCGTGCAGCGGGTCGATGGCCGCGTGCTGTGGGCGAATTTGCATCTGCTGTTCTGGCTGTCGCTGATGCCCGTGACCACCGCCTTCATGGGCGAAAACCATTTCGCGCCGGTGCCTGTCGCTGTTTACGGTGTTGTCCTGGCGCTTTGCGCGGCCGCCTACTTCATTCTGGTCGTCATCCTGCACCGGCTGCATGGCAACGACACTGCCTTCGCCAGAGCGGCAGGCACCGATCGCAAGGAAAAGATCTCGGTGGTCCTCTACATCGCCGCCATTCCGCTGACCTTCGTCAATCAATGGATCAGCGTCGCGCTCTATGTGCTGGTTGCCATGATCTGGTTCGTGCCGGACAAGCGTTTCGAAAGGCAGATCGAAAAATAGGTACCGCCCTATCCCCGCATCGCCTTCAGCTTTTCCGCCACCGAGGCCGCAAGGTCGGCATAGCGTTCCTCCAGCCGCTCGGCCGCCTTGATCACCGAAAAATCGTGGCCGAATTTTTCCAGCGCCATGCGCAGCTTCTCGACGAATTCCGCTTGTTTTTCGAGCGCCGAAAACAGCGTTCTCACCTGCGCTTCGCTGATGTCGGGATTGGCAAGCATTTGCGGCACCTCACGGCTCATCTGGTCACCGGCGGCGGTCTGTTCTTTCAGGATCTCGATCCAGTCGGTCAATCGGTAATCTCCTTCTTACGCGGACAGCATGCGCAGCGCCTGCCGATGTGGTCAACCCAAGGGCGCCCAAACGGGGCTTGCGCGAGCCTGTCGCCGCGTTAAGTTCGGCGCAACCTGAACGAGGACACTATCGATGACCACCGACGCCGAAATCCAGAGCGCTTTGCCTGCCCTTGGCTCCGGCAACGTTGCCGTCATCACCGGCGGCGCCAGCGGCATCGGCCTTGCCGCGGCCAGGCGGCTGGCGGCAATGGGCCTGAAAATCGTGCTTGCCGACATCGGCGGCGCGCGGCTCGACGAGGCTGCCGGCGCGGTTGCAACCATTGCCGGCGACAGCGCGGTACTCGCGGTCGCCACCGACGTCTCGAAAGCCGACGAAGTCGACCGGCTGGCCGAAAAGGCATTCGATGCCTTCGGCGGCGTGTCGCTGTTGATGAACAATGCCGGCGTCGGCAACAATCCCGGCAAACCCTGGGAGAACCGCGACGCCTGGAAGCGGCTGCTGGACATCAATTTCTGGGGCGTCGTCCATGGCGTCGAGGCCTTCGTGCCACGCATGCTGGCTGCAGGAAAACCGGGCCTGATCGTCAACACCGGCTCCAAGCAAGGCATCACCACGCCGCCCGGCAACCTTGCCTACAACGTCTCCAAATCGGGCGTGAAGAGCTTTACCGAAGGCTTGGCGCATGCGCTGCGCAACGAGCCCGGCGGAAAGATTGCTGCGCATCTGCTCATTCCGGGGTTCACTTTTACCGGCCTGACCGAGGGTGCAACCGAAAAGCCCGCCGGCGCCTGGACCGGCGAGCAGGTGATCGACTTCATGCTGGCCGCGCTGGTGCGTGGCGACTTCTACATCCTGTGCCCCGACAACGAGGCGACGCGGCCTATGGACGAAAAGCGCATGGCCTGGGCGATCGGCGACATCATCGAAAATCGCCCTGCTCTGTCGCGCTGGCACCCGGACCACAAGGACGCTTTCGCGACGTTCATGGAAAGCTGACGCTCACGCCGCATGCGTCTTCGAGCCGCGCTTTTGTGCAGTGGCTTTCATGCCCGCCGTATCATGCCGTTTCGCCGCCTGTTCACATTTTCTACGGATCTCCTCGACCTCGGATTCGGTCAGGTGCTCGATGCCGATAAAGGTATTGTGAGCTTTGCCGACCCGGATCAACTCGTCGAGTTTCGTCTGAATCGCCGTGCCATCGCGGTTCTGGGTATTCTGGATGAGGAACACCATCAGGAAGGTGACGATCGTCGTGCCGGTGTTGATGATGAGCTGCCAGGTATCGGAAAACCCGAACATCGGTCCGCTTGCCGCCCAGACAACGATGATCAGAAAACAGACGGCGAATGTCGCCGGCAGACCGGCAAGATGGGCAACGTAGGTGGCGATCCTGGTGAAAAGCTTCTCCATCATGGCAGGAGAAACAACCAGCATCCGCTCCGGGTTCCCTCCTTTCACCGACGTAGCCGTTCAGAGACCCGCAAGGATCAGGGGATTTCGTGCTCCCAGCGGTCGAGAAAGGCCTCGATGGAAAGCGCCTGCATGTCGGGAATGGCCCTGGCGAGTTTTTCGACCGACCAGTCCCACCAGCCGAGGCTTTCAATCCGCGCAGCGGTTTTCTCGGCAAAACGCTGGCGCAGCGGCTTGGCCGGAACGCCGGCGACGATCGCATAGGCAGGTACATCGCGCGTCACCACCGCATTGGCGCCGACGATCGCGCCATTGCCGATGGTCACATCAGGCATGATTACCGCGCCATGGCCGATCCAGACGTCGTGGCCGATGGTGACGGACGTCGCCCGCCGCCGTTCGCGGAACGCCGCGTCGACGCCCAGCCAGCGAAAATACTCGTTTGGCCGGTAGCTGACCTTGTGCTGGGTCAACCGCTCGATCGGATGCTCGAGCGCGTTGATACGGCTGTTGGCGGCGATCGAACAGAACTTGCCTGTTGTCGTGTAGATCGCCTCGGCATGGCGCTCGAAATAGGAGAAGTCACCGACTATGACTTCGCGCAGGATGACCCGCTCGCCGATCGAGGCGTAGCGCCCAAGCTTGCATGCCTTCAATTCCGCGGTCGGATGAATGCGCGGCTCGGGGTCTTTCAGGACAAGATTTTCGGGAGGGTCCATGCCGGCGGCTTTACGCCCGAGCGATTAGTCCCGCAAGCGGGGACCAATCGTTGTCACCTGTTTCCAGAGCCTATTTCGGCTTGCCGTTGGTCCACACCACGTTCTGGCCATAGAGCGGCACCGTGGTGACCGACATTTTCGCCGAACCGTCCTGCACCTGGCGCGAATGCGACAGATAGATCAGGGTCTCGTTGGTCTTGTCGTAGATGCGGTTCACCACCTGTTTCTTCCAGATCAGGCTGATGCCTTGCTTGAACACCTCCTCGCCGGCCTCGCTCATGTCGATGTCGCCGATGGTGATCGGCCCGGTTTGGCGGCAGGCGATCGAGGAATCGGATGGGTCCTCGAACCAGTTGCCCTTTTGCAGGCGGTCGATCACGCCACGGTCGAAATAAGAGACATGGCAGGTCACGCCTTCGACCTTCGGGTCCTTGATCGCCTCGACGATGATGTCGTTGCCGAGCCAGTCGACGCCGACTTTGCCGACCTCCTGGGCGACAGCCGCACCAGCACCGACGACAAGGCACGCGGCCAAAGCGCCGCCGATCAGTTTTCGCCCAATCAGTCCTTGCCCAATCAGTCGTTGCCCAATCAACCTTTGCAAACGAAGCCTCCTGCCGTTCGAGTTTTGCCGACCTCAGGTGGGACGGCGGGCAGCACTTTGCAAGCGGATCATTTTTTAAGAGAAAGCCGGTTGCGGCAACGCGACATCTTTGCGCGAGCGAGATCAAACCGTTAAGAGTGTTCGCCCAACAAGCTCCAAAGGCGCCGACACGGCGCCAATGAAAATCGCGACGGACAGCCAATTGATGATGCGTTCAATACTGGTCGGCATTCTCGTCCTGATGGCGGCGGGCATCGGCTGGCTCACCTTTGAATGGTACCGCGGGCATTATGGCGGCGAGCCGTTCGGCGCGCCGTTCACGCTGGTCGACCAGAAGGGCGCTCCAATCACCGAGGCTGCCTTTCGCGGCCAGCCCAGCGTCGTCTTCTTCGGCTTCACCCACTGCCCGGAAGTCTGCCCGACCACGCTGTTCGAACTGGCCGGCTGGCTGAAGACGATGGGCGACGATGGCAAGAACCTGCGCGCCTATTTCGTGACGGTCGACCCGGAGCGCGACACGCCCGAAATCATGAACGCCTATATCAGCAACTTCTCCGATCGCATCCTCGGCATCACCGGCGACCCGGACAAGGTCCGCGCCATGGCCAAATCCTTCGGCATCTATTCGAAAAAGGTCGATACCGGCAACGGCGACTACACGATGGACCACACTGCTTCGGTGCTGCTGCTCAACGCCAGGGGCGATTTCGCCGGCACCATCGCCTATGGCGAAAGCCCGGACGCCGCCATCGCCAAGCTCAAGCGGCTGGCGGCAGGTTAGTGCATGGTCCCGAACCGACGGTCCGCGCCAGCGAAAAGTGGGAACCGGTTTTCGGACAAGATCATGCGCACGAAGAAAATCGTTTGATGACCCAAACGCGGCTTTATTTCAGCACTGGAAAGATCGAGGCCGACCGTATCTTCGCGGCGTTCGAAGCGGCATTCGAAGATGAGGGCCTGCCGATTGGCTTGGTCGAAGTCGACGAGGACCGCGACATCCACGAAGTGTCACTCTATGCCGACGGCGATGTCGATGCCGTCGAGGCGCGCTTGAAGGAGATCCTTGCCGGGCTGGCCCTGTCGAGGCCGATTGCGCGCGAGCCCGTGCCTGATATCGACTGGGTGACGCGTTCATTGGAGGGACTGAAGCCGGTACGCGCCGGCCGTTTCTTCGTCCACGGCGCGCATGACCGCAGGAAGCGCCACAGCGGCGAACTCGCCATCGAGATCGAAGCGGGCCTGGCTTTCGGCACCGGCCATCACGGCACCACCGCCGGATGCCTCGAAATGTTGGAACAGGTCGTGCGGCGCGAGCGCCCGCGCAACGCGCTCGACCTCGGCACCGGCAGCGCGGTGCTGGCCATCGCGCTGGCCAAGCTCGCCCATATCCCGGTGCTGGCGACCGACATCGATCCGGTCGCCACAAAAGTCGCCGCCGCCAACGCGCGGCTCAACCACGTCAAGGCGCTCGTCGAAACGGTGACGGCGCCGGGCTTCCACCATCCGATTTTTGCCGCGCGCGGGCCTTTTGGCCTCATCGTCGCCAATATACTGGCGCGGCCGCTGATGCGGCTGGCGCCCGAAATGGCCGGGCATATCGGTTTGGGCGGCTCGATCGTGCTGTCAGGCATCCTCGACCGGCAGCGCGACGCGGTGATCTCCGCCTATGTCGGCCAGCGGTTCCGCCATGTCAGGACGTTGCATCGCGAAGGCTGGGTGACAATCCACCTCAAGCGGTGACGCGCAGCGCCTTCACCGCACGCCGCAAATTCGCTCAGACATAGCGCGACCTTGCCGCCTTCTTCAGTTCTTCGCGATCGTAGCCGTTGGCTTTCAGCGTTTCGTCGTCAAAACCAAGCAGAACGCCGCTCACATAGCGGCTCGCTTCGCGCTGGCGCGCTTCGATGAGAGCGTTCACGGCGCTTCTGAAAAATCCGCGTCTGGCTGAAATCGTGGACATGATGGTCTCCTTTGCAGGGCAGTAAGACTCGTTCCTCCACGCCAAAAAGGTAAGCTCTGCTGACCTTTTAAATCGCTGATTCTGCATGGCGTCCATGCGCAAAAGCGATGCTGGACCGAACAGGGCAATCACTGCAGGCAAAAGAGGGCCTCCCAGCTCACGTAGAATGACCACCGTCGATGTCGGCGCGGGCCCCACAATAACACACCCGGGGCGCAGGGGGGCGGCGAGCCCCCCCGCGATGACCCGGGGGGCCCCCGACCCCCCGCCCGCGGGGCGGCAACAACCGCG